>NZ_JBJLJL010000006.1:0-142054 GCF_045559935.1 Parasynechococcus sp. | reverse complement strand
CATCATCACTCCTCACTTTCCAGGTATTGCTTCCCTGGGCATAGGCTTGAATCTGTCCGGTGGCTCGAACAGAGAATGTATCTCCATCGCCGCCGTAATCCCTGTCATACTGATCATTGATATTAATCGTCGATTCATAATTAGTCGCCCTGAGCGAATCAAAATTTCTCCCCTCATAAAGTTCAACTTTTAAACCATTGCCCTGCAGCAGCCCAAAACTCACAGTGGATGCATCTGTTGCTGTTGCTGTATAAACAACCTGGCCACTACCACTGTTCTCGTTGATTGGTGTTGCGGTGGATCCGCTGGTGATCGCTGGAGATGCCGTATCAATGGTGATCGTCAGAGCATCGGACGCACTGGAGACATTCCCAGCGGCATCAGTGGCTGTCGCTGTGATGGAATGACTGCCATCGGTGAAAGCATCACTTGAATCAACCGTGAAACTCCAGTTACCACTGCTGTCTGCCGTGGTGGTCCCTAACGAACTACTTCCAGCAAACAGCTCAACAGTGCTGCTCGCTTCTGCTGTACCCGTGAAGGTTGGAGTGGTGTCGCTTGTGAGGTTGTCGCTGTTGGATGTTCCTGTATCAGAATCTGGGAGCTAGATCAGGTGTTGATGGTTTGTCTGGAGGTAGCTCATCAAGATCATTAACAGCCAATGCAACAACTTGATCAGAGTCGTTACCGAAATCATCAGTTGCGATCACAGTGAAGCTGTAACTCGGCTTCGTTTCGTAGTCGGGATCATCAAGAAGAGTGACCTCTCCTGAAGAAGGATCAATCGAGAATGAGACATCATCTCCAACACCAGGTCTTAAGCTGTATTGAATCGAAGAGTCATCTGTGGCTACAGCTGTGTAAATAATTTGTCCACTTCCAGTGTTCTCATCAATTGCCGTTGCTGTTGATCCACTCGTAAAGACCGGCGGATCAGTATCACCCTCAGATTCACTCGACGGATCGGGATCACCCTCAAATTCACTCGACGGATCGGGATCACCCTCAAATTCACTCGACGGATCGGGATCACCCTCAAATTCACTCGACGGATCGGGATCACCCTCAGATTCACCAGATGCTTCAGCTTCAAACTCAAACCCATCAATATTGATGATCAACTGATCATCTTCAAGACTCAACCGGGTCAAATTGTGTGCAGTGCCACCAAGAATGGCGGAGAACAGCTCACCTTCATCACCCGGTGTATCGAAGTCGTTGAGAACGGCATCAAGATGATGACCAAGTTCTTCGGTCAGAACCTCGGAAATCTCTTGATCAGAAGCCTCCGCCAACCACTCCTGATTCAGGAAGATCCGAGACAGGTCTTCCACATAGGCACCACGCGCCCCGGCGATGTCCTGCCTGGACAACGTTTCAATAGCCGGCAGCGCCGAAAAATCAGACGCGCCCCACTGATCCAGCAGCTCAACAAGCTGCTGGGGTGACTCTTCCAGGAGCAGTGCCTGCTGGGCCGCCGCCAGCAACGAGCCATCCTCTGCCCAGCCACGCAACTGCTGCGTCCAGCCCAGAAGCCATGGCTTGATGTGGGAGTCGCGACTCATGACAACCGAGGCATGACAGGCATGGACCCCCGACAAAGGCCGAAGGTCGGTAACCCGAATCTCACCTCAGCATAGTTTTCCTGTGCAATTTTGCCAGCAATATTGCAACTTCCAGAACCACTGCAGCGCAGTCATTCTCCCTGGTATCAGAACGAGGCAGACCGGCAGCCTCACGCACCGAAATGCTCAACACTTCTGAAGAAAATAAAAAGGAGGCGCCATATTTTGTTCATATTTGGAAGCATGCTTTTTATTGATTCCGTCATGCGTGCAATCTGCGGCCGGTTGACAACCAGTCTGGAAACCATCACACAGCCAGCCGATCAATCAATCGCAACGATTTGCCCTCATCATGCTCATTTGATCCACAGCAATTAGATTGATTGGGTGAAACCCAACGACACCCTGCTGACGGCAGAACGCCGCCAATGGTTCCGGCTTGTGCTGGCCAGCTGGATGGAGCAGCTTCAAGGCTGGGCTTGTGTCAGCCAAAGTCCCTCGCAGCCTTGGCTGTTGCAGGTCGTCGATGCCACATGGGAGACGTTGGCTCATCAGGTTTCCCTGCAACCACTGCTGGATGCGTTGAGCCAGGGCCGGTGGTCCTCCCTGCCGACCATTTCCGTTGTCCGCTCCAGCTCCCTGCCCGGGGCTGTCGCCGCCTATGTAACAGCAGACAGCGAGCATCCCTCGGGTCAGATCCTGCTGCGTGCCGACTGGTTGAACCAGGCCTCCGCAGAGGATGTGCAGGAGCATCTCAGCCATGAGCTCGGCCATCATCTCGACTCCCTGTTGCAGCCGGACGACTCCCCCGGTGATGAAGGGATCCGTTTCGCAACAGCTCTGCATGCCGCCGATGAACCGAGCCTTCCCATCTCCCGCGTGCGAGATCAAGGCTTGTGGTGGGCTGACGATCAGATGGTGCCGGTGGAGCAGGCTTCCCTGGTTCAGCGACAGCCTCTGCCAGTGGCCTCACCCGGCAGAACGGATCAGGAGCAGCGCAACCGCGCCGCCTTCGCGGCGCTGAAATCGGATGGTTCCGTGGTGGCCTGGGGAGATCCGGACAGCGGCGGTGACATCAGCAGGGTGGCGGAACGCCTCAATGGCGATGTGGTGCAGATCTTCTCCAGCGCTGGCGCCTTCACGGCCTTGAAGGCCGATGGCAGCATCGTGAGCTGGGGAGACAGCGGCAGCGGTGGCGTGATTCCGCCGAGCCTGCTGGCGGATCTGGATGAGACCGTCGTGCGACTGGCCTCCAACGACTTCGCCTTCGCTGCCGTGACGGAAACAGGGGCCGTCGTCAGCTGGGGCGATGCCAGCAACGGCGGCTACAGCCGCGCCTTCGAAGATCAGTTGTCGCGTGGCGTGGTCGAGGTCTTTGCCAGCCAGTCGGCATTCGCCGCCTTGAAGCAGGACGGTTCCGTGGTGACCTGGGGGCGGGACAGCGCCGGCGGAGACAGCAGCGCCGTCAGCGATGAGCTCAGCAGCGGTGTGGTGGAGATCGTCTCCACCGACAGTGCCTTCGCTGCCCTGAAAGACGATGGCTCCGTGGTGAGCTGGGGCAATCCGGCCGCCGGTGGCAACAGCAACCCTGTGGCCGAGCAGCTCTCATCCGGTGTTGCCTCCATCACCGCCAACAACAGCGCCTTCGCCGCTCTGCTGCAGGACGGCAGCATCACCAGCTGGGGCAATCGCTTCTCCGGCGGACGCCTTCCCTCTTCGGTCAACGAAGCCCTTGGCACTGGCGCCAGCACGATCACCGCAAGCTCGCAGGCTTTTGCAGCCCTGGGCAACGACGGTTCCGTCGCCACCTGGGGCCATCCCGACACCGGAGGCAACAGCAATGCCGTGACCGAACAGCTCGCGGCGGATGTGGTGAGCCTCACGGCGAACGAGACAGCCTTTGCGGCCCTCAAACGTGATGGCTCGGTGGTGAGCTGGGGCAATGCCTCCGGCGGGGGTGACAGCTCCACTGTCAGCGGCCAGCTGCAGAGCGATGTTCTGAGTCTTGCTGCGTCTGATGCCGCCTTTACAGCCCTGAAGACCGACGGCTCAGTGGTGAGCTGGGGAGACGCCGAATCCGGTGGCCTCTCCCCGACCCTGATGGAGCCGCTGGCTGCTCCTGTGAACGAGGTGATCGCCAACGATCGAGCCTTCGCTGCACGGCTCGCCGATGGCTCCGTGATCAGCTGGGGCGATGCCGTTGCCGGTGGTGACAGCTCCTCAGTGGTCGATCAGCTGCAAGCGGACGTTGTCGGATTCGCCGATCCCTTCCATGACGACGTGCTCCAACTGCTACCTGATCCTGGTGTCCTGGATTTCGATGGCGACACCGTTGTGAACCCCTTGTCAGACCATCTGGTGCTTGCTGCTGCCCTCGATCGGCGGCCGGCACCGGATCCCTTGATCGGCGGGGGAATCGATACGCAACGCCTCGATCTGGATGGCGATGCCGTTGTGGGAGAGGTGGATGCGGAGATCCTGCTGCGCTTCAGTTTCGGCACCTTCCCGAATTCGGCCCTGACCCAGGACCTGCCGGTGGAGCGTCCGGAGGCCGTGATCTGGCAGCAACTTCTGGAGTTGCAGAGTTTCTAAATCGACTCCACCGTCCGCAGCTGCAGCAGCTGAGCCTGGATCTGCTCAAGGCTGATGTCGGCCTGGAGGGAAAGGTCCTCCGTCAATGCGGCGCCTGGGAATGTACCGAACCCGTGCCGCAGAGCCAGGGCAAGATCCACAGGCTCCATCCCGCCGCTTCCATCCAGATCCAGCTCCGTTGCCGCAGGGTTGATCACAGGGTCCGCAGCACTGTCGATTCCGCTCCAGTTGCGAGCCAGTGCCAGGCCATCCATCAGCGGAGCAAACGGCTTCGGCACCGCCCCCACCAACTGCGCGAAAGCCAGCCCCCCCGGCACAAGAATCGAGCCGTTCACCAGGCCATCGTCGTCCCCGCGGCCGCCATCACGCACGTAGATGGCCATCACATCCGGTCCGTCCTGGTTGGGATCGGTGTCCTCGAGGCGCGCGCCGGTGCCGGTGGCATCGTCGTAGCTGAAGATCCAGGCATCGCCCTGAGCCGGCGTTTTGTACCAGACAAGGGAGCGATATCGCTCAGCATTGTCGAGCAAGGCCCGACGACTGGTTTCATCGAGAGGCATCACGATGCGCTGCAGGCCGAGATCCTGCTGCTCGAGGGCCGGAAGATCGGCATCTGCAGCCATCAGCCGGTTGGATGACGACAGGAGCGCTGCCCCCTCCGTCAGAACAGGTTGTGGCAAGGCCACCTTCACCCCCAGCGGTTTGCTGATCGGCACCAGATCCACCACCTGATCAGCGGTCTGAACCATCAGCTCTGCCACCTGGTTGACGTTGAACTGCCACTGCGACTGCTGCTCGCGCAGCACCGCCGGATCACTGCGTCGCAGTTCAGCACGCAACTCCTCGGGCAAGCTCTCAGGCAGCGCGGTGCTGATCATCAGCGGCTGGGGATCCGACAGCGGATGCAGGGTGGTCGCCGCAGCCAGAACACTGCCGGAAGGATCCAGTCCTTGCCTGTTCCATTCAGCCCGCAACTGCTCCAGGGTGTCGGAATGCACCGTCTGCAGGGCTGTCAGCTGTTGCAACTGCAGCTGATCAAGCTGGGCATCAGCGATCAGGCTGGCATCCTTCAGAACGCCTCGGGCCGCTTCTGCCTGAGCCTCCTCCAGGGTGGCGTGAGAGATCAGACGCAGGCTGTAACTGGAGGAGGAGTCGCCCCAGAACTGGGGCCGCACCGTGAGCTGGGTGGCGACACCGGGGGTGAATGCATCACCGCGCAGATCCAGCACCAGGGTTTCATCGGATGGCCTGAAGCTGCCGTCCTCCAGCAGCTCTCCCCAGTTCCAGCTCTGGGCCAGCCAGTGACCCTCCGCATCCTCAACAATCAGATTCACATCGGTCTGAAAGCCGCTGGCCCGCAGGCTGTAGATCTCCCCACCCGTCACGTTGATGGTCCAGAAGTCGTCGGTGTCCAGGGGATTCAGCTCTCCGCTCACCGGCAGGCCGTCGACGGCGATCGAGCCGCTCGGCAGCTCCCGGCTGTCGCCATCCAGCACCATCGGCCATGAGCTATCCAGCGTCAGGCTGAGACCCTCGCCCGACATGGCGGGATCCATGCCGCTGATCTCGAGCCGATACAAACCGGGCAGCAGATCACGTTGCAGTGGGGCTGCCGAGGTCGTCGTCAGCCAGGACCCTCTGAGGTCATGGAGCTCCAGCAACAGGTCATCCGAACCACCCGGAGCCGTCGCTGTGAACCGCCCGGAATCCAGCAGTTCCACAAACACGGTCTGCCGGCCCACCCCCTGCTCCATCGGTGCCGTTGTGGCCACCGTCAGCTCATCAGCCGTGGTGTCCAGCTGCGTGGCCTTCAGACTGGTGGGGGCGTGGGTGAGCTCCAGTTGGTATGGCTGCTCGCCCTGACGCTGCAGCTCGGCGTGATGAACGCTCAGCCGGTAATCGCCAGCCGGCAGAGCAAGCGCAACCTGTCGTTCGTCATTGCTGGGCTGCGCCAACCAGGCATGATCCAACGCACTCCAGGAACCACCGATCAACCGTTGCGTTGTCAGGTCCTGCAGGCTGAAGTCCAGATTGAAGTCGCCTGGGTCATCCAGGCTTGAACCGCCCTGATCCGTGAGGTCCACCCTCAACAGCGACAGCTCATCAAGAGAGAAGAGGTAGTCGTCCTGAATCTGAACATCTCCGGGCCGTGTGGAAAGGCTGCCGCTCTCCTGCAGATACATGCCTCCGGAGCCAGGGATCTCATCGAAGACGACGGGAGTCAGGTCAATGCTCTGAAACCAGCTTTCACGGTTGTCGCTCTGATAATCGACGGTGGCGTTGACGATGGGGATGTCGCGAAGGACGGCGACATGACCAGCGCCGTCCTGGAGATCCCGGCCCTCGTAACTGAGCATCAGCCGATCACCGGGCTCCACGCGCTCCTCCAGCTGCAGATCCAGCTGATTCGGACGCGTATGGGACAGCGCGATAGATGCGACTGACAACACGCGCATCGAACCGTCTGAGCGCTGAGCCTCGATCAGCACATCCCCTGGATAGGGGAGGTTGTCATCACCGAGCGGTGCGTCACCCACCTGGACCCCGGAGGGGTCATCGAACGTGAGGCTGAGGCGATTGGCGGAAGCCACGCCCCGGAGAAGGGAGGGCCCCTCACGATCCGGTGAACGATTCGCTACCAGCTGCCCCTGGAATGGCTGAACCGGCACTCCTGCTGTGCTGGTGAACGGATCATCCCCATCGTCGCGAGAGATCAACGGGTCATAGCTGACCACAACGGAGACATCGGAAGCCAGGGGATCCACCAGGGAGACGATCAGATCCGAGCCTTCCAGCCGCAGGCCTGCGGTCGGATCGACCGCAAGCTCCCAGGGCTGATCACGGCCAGGCCGGCTGGCCTGGAAACGGAAATCATCCAGTTCAGGAACCACCGCCCGAGAGGGATCCAGGCTCAGCTGCTCCGCTGAGAGAAAAGACAGCCGGATGGTGTCGTCATCCACATGGCTCGCCGCTGGATCCAGGAACAACTGCGTGGTCGGGTTGACGCCATAGCCCTGCCAGGCCCCCCAGTTGTCCACCGCCAATCGGTCGACGACCTGAACCGGATGGCCAGCGCTGTCGATGAGACCATGGCCATCCCTCAGGCTCACCTGAACAACACTGCCCGAGGCAAACCGCTGCGGCTGGTCTGCTTTGAGAACAATGGAGAGCTCACCGTCATCGCGGACAACAACGTCGTAGTGGTGAGGACCAACAACCTGGTGATCCAACAACACCAGAAGATCGCCGGCCTGGTAGCGGCTTCCACCGGAGCCGATCGCAGCCAGCGGATCCGGTCCCGTTAACACCAACGAGATGGTGCGGTCAGCCGCCTCACGATCGGACGCCGGATCGATCCAGGCCATACGGAATCTGGGATGGCGCGGGCCGTAGTTGCTGACCCTCTCCTGGAGGGCCGCTGACGTCTGCTCCTCATGACCTGAGCGCGCAGCCTCGTAGGCCGTTGTGTTGGTGGAGTCCGGCAGCACCCTGGTGCGCAGGCTGACCGACGGTTTGAGACCGCCAATGGGCGCTGGAAAGTCAAGAGTGGACTGGAGGACCTCGCGACCGTTCCGGGTTGTGGTCGTTGCCCGAGAAAGTGTGAAGCCTGGGGTTGCGAAATCCGCCAGATTCTTCGCTGCCATGAAATCGCTCAAGCCGATGGCGAACTCGGCGAGCAGCTGTTCCGGGTTGAGGGCATCGCCGGAGGGAATCAGCACCGGCACGGTGAAGCGTGGATCAGGGGAAACCAGATCAGCCGCTGATCCAAGTTCCTCCGCAAACAGACCCTCCCGCTGATCTGTCGTCAACAGCCCGACAGGGTTGTCGTCAGCATCGAGGGTGTGGAGGTCAAACAGAAGCACATAGGTTTCACTGCTGCCCTCCCACTGCGGCGTGAACGGATCGTCCGGACGGTCCAGAACGAGATGAACGATCAGGTCATCGCCTGCATCAAAGCCAAGGCCGTCGATCTCGATGGTGCGCTCTGAGGTGCGCTGCTCATGCCAGGGCTGGTCCATCGGCACATGAATGCCGAACCAGGGATGAAAGTCGCGCCAGGCCGGCGCACTCGAATCGACAACGGAGAATCCGAGCCTGTCGCGCTGATCACCGAAGCGGTCGAGTTCAAGCGCACCACCGCTCCAGTCATTCCACAGACTGCGTCCGTCGGCATCCAGGGATTCCCAGATTCCGTCCACCTCCTTCATGAGGCGAGCCACGTTGTAGACGGGCTCAGCTCGGGTGGAGCCAGGGTGAAGCAACTGAAGCTCCACCTGGAAATTCTCAAGACCCTGGCGCGCCTCTCCGTCCTGCAGGGCCAGCACACCGAGCTCTCGATCCACCAGTCCTCCCACCCAGTCGGCACTGCCGACCGCCGTCACAAGCGCATCACTGCTGGAATAGTCATCCAGATCGAAGCTGTAGATCTGATCAGCACGGTCTGCCGGTCCGAGCGTCAGCGTGGCCGCCTGCAGATCGCCTCTGAGGAGAGCGTCTTGAAGCTGACGGATCAGAACGATGTCGAGCTGGAGAAGAACACCGGCTTCGCTGCGAAGATCAGCAGAACGAATGGTCTCGCTGAGAAGGTCGTCGTAGGACAGACGAACGAGCCAGTCCGCAGGGATGACGGAAAGACCGTGGTTGTCAGAAGAATCAAGGCGCCACTCCACGGAGCTGGGGCCGGCTGTCGCCTGAGAGAGTTCCACAGACGTCCAGTCGCTCCAAAGCTCTGCTCCTGTGGCATCTGGATCACGAACCTCAACGACGCAATCGTTGAGAACAGCTGGATCCAGCACAACCCTTCGTGCTTCAAGCGGCTGAAACGCCTCGGAAAGACGCAACGGTTCAATCCACTCATCGAACTCACCATCGCCCTCAAAATCCAGACTCAGACGGGACCCATCCGAAATCGGCTGACTGAGCAGGAGGATCAGGACCTCCTCCTCGAGCGACGGATCCTGAAACGACTGCGGCTCGGCAAGAGCGGCCACCATCAAGTCGGAGAGATCCGTTTGATCTGAGCCGATCAGACGGAGATCACCCAGCCAGGATCCGTCGACATCAAAGAGAGACGAACGGCTGCCGCGGAAGCGCAGCTCCAGCACCCAGGCGTCCTCCTTGACATCCGACGGTGCGGAACCAGCGCTCAGCAGCTCAAGGGCTGTGTCGTAAAGGCGATCGAGGTTCTCCAGGCCTGGAGAGTCGAGGGCAGGCGAGCTGGCGAAGTCGTCGGCGCGATTGGTGAGGCGTTGAAGATTGAATCCCGAGAGAAGGGGTGCAGGGCTCAGGGAAGGAAGCGCCAGCGACGCATCAAGCCTGGCTTCGAGCACATGCCCGACCACGCGGAGTGATGACACGGAACTCATGGCATGGAACGAGAGAGCCGGATCGACGACGAGTCACCAACGGGTCGTGACAACTTTCCTCAGGAAGTTGAACCCAATTACAATCAAAAGTTAGCAACGATCATCCAAACAAGTTTCAAGACGAACAACTCCAAACAAAGTCTCCGAAAGGAGACAAGCCTGCTTAGGCCAGCAAGGTGACAAAGCAGTAACTGGGTGGTCGACAGGAACACAACTGTTCAGCCTCCCTAACTTCAGTTGGCTCTCTGTCTCAGCGCCTTCGTCTATCGGAGGTCATTCTGATGGGAATCCGCCTGCTCAAATCGCAATTTCTCGCAGCACTCAGCTTTGCGCTCCTAGCGGGCTGCAGCACAGATAGCGGCGTAATCAGCAAGAAAGAAGCAAATCAACAAATTTCTTCAAGTTCACAATCTCAGATTCAGAGATTGAATGAAGAGCCAGCCCTATCCAGACATCATCAAGACGAAGCTGAACAACCAATTGCGGCAAAAGAGGATCGTCAGTCCGACAGATTCGTTGCTGTTATCCCACCAGCACAAAATTCATCCGTCCAGACCCTCGATTCCGAGGACCTCGGCGTCGAAGCAGCAGTTGTTTCCACACCCCTCTCTGAGAACGACGAATTAGACGTCGCCGCTGCACAACAGGAGGCCGAGCGCCTGGAGCGCGAAGCCGCTGAACTGGCCGCTGCACAACAGGAGGCCGAGCGCCTGGAGCGCGAAGCCGCTGAACTGGCCGCCGCACAACAGGAAGCAGAACGCCTGGAGCGGGAAGCCGCTGAACTGGCCGCCGCACAACAGGAAGCAGAACGCCTGGAGCGGGAAGCCGCTGAGCTGGCTGCTGCTCAACAGGAGGCCGAGCGCCTGGAGCGGGAAGCCGCTGAGCTGGCCGCTGCACGTCAGGAAGCTGAGCGCCTTGAGCGCGAAGCCGCTGAACTGGCCTGCTGCACAACAGGAAGCAGAACGCCTGGAGCGGGAAGCCGCTGAACTGGCTGCTGCACGTCAGGAAGCTGAGCGCCTCGAGCGGGAAGCCGCTGAACTGGCTGCTGCACAACAGGAAGCCGAGCGCCTGGAGCGCGAAGCCGCTGAACTGGCCGCTGCACAACAGGAAGCCGAGCGCCTGGAGCGCGAAGCCGCTGAACTGGCCGCTGCACAACAGGAAGCCGAGCGCCTGGAGCGCGAAGCCGCTGAACTGGCCGCTGCTCAACAGGAGGCCGAGCGCCTCGAGCAGCAAGCCGCGGAACTGGCTGCTGCTCAACAGGAAGCAGAACGCCTCGAGCAGCAAGCCGCGGAACTGGCTGCTGCTCAACAGGAGGCCGAGCGCCTGGAGCGCGAAGCCGCTGAACTGGCCGCTGCACAACAGGAAGCCGAGCGCCTAGAGCGCGAAGCCGCTGAACTGGCCGCTACACAACAGGAAGCCGAGCGCCTGGAGCGCGAAGCCGCTGAACTGGCCGCTACACAACAGGAAGCCGAGCGCCTGGAGCGCGAAGCCGCTGAACTGACTGCCGCAGAACGGGAAGCAGAACGCCTCGAGCAGCAAGCCGCGGAACTGGCTGCTGCTCAACAGGAGGCCGAGCGCCTGGAGCGCGAAGCCGCTGAACTGACTGCCGCAGAACGGGAAGCAGAACGCCTGGAGCAGCAAGCCGCGGAACTGGCTGCTGCACGTCAGGAAGCAGAACGCCTGGAGCGGGAAGCCGCTGAACTGGCTGCTGCACGTCAGGAAGCAGAACGCCTGGAGCGGGAAGTCGCTGAACTGGCTGCTGCACGTCAGGAAGCTGAGCGCCTGGAGCGGGAAGCCGCTGAACTGGCTGCTGCACGTCAGGAAGCTGAGCGCCTGGAGCGGGAAGCCGCTGAACTGGCTGCTGCACGTCAGGAAGCTGAGCGCCTGGAGCGGGAAGCCGCTGAACTGGCTGCTGCACGTCAGGAAGCTGAGCGCCTGGAGCGGGAAGCCGCTGAACTGGCTGCTGCACGTCAGGAAGCCGAGCGCCTGGAGCGGGAAGCCGCTGAGCTGGCCGCTGCACAACAGGAAGCCGAGCGCCTGGAGCGCGAAGCCGCTGAGCTGGCCGCTGCACAACAGGAAGCCGAGCGCCTGGAGCGCGAAGCCGCTGAACTGGCTGCTGCGAACGCCTCCGCTCAGAAAGAAGCAGACGATGCAAGCACTGGACAGAGAACGGTGGAACTCGGACCGAATGCCATCGCTTTGAGTGCATCATCCTCCTCCTTAATCATCGGACCTCAGACAGGCGGAAAGGCCATCGACTTCAAGACACAAACCAATGATTTACTCTTAGAAGGTGAAGAACTCAGCAATCGAGGAGAATTCAACAAAGCAATCAACTCCTATACGATTGCATTATCTACAACCCCAAAAGATTCAGGAATTTATATCAATCGCGGGTTTGCCAAAGAAAAATCAGGAGACATTAATAGCGCCGTACTTGACTACAATAAAGCAATTGAATTGAATCCAAAAGATCATAGAGCCTACATCGCTCGAGGAATTGCCCTCTCCAGCAAAGGCAACAAAGAGATGGCGATGCATGACTTCAACAAAGCAATCAAAATAGACCCCAAAAATGAATGGAGTAGAATTAAGCGTGCAGACCTTTTCTCCGAAATCGGCGACAATCAAAAGGCAATTACCGATCTTACAATTGCCCTAAAGATCAATCCTTCCAACACGGCAACTCTTTACAGCCGAGCAAAATTAAACGAGGAATCTGGACTGAAAACTCAAGCAGAGCTTGATTACACACAGATTATCAAGCGCAACCCTGAACACGCAACTGCACACGCCAATCGAGGAAAAATCAGAGAAGATCTTGGAAACAAGCCAGGAGCGTTAGAGGATTACACCACATCCTTGAAAATCAACAACAAACAGGCAAATATCTATAACAACCGTGGTCTGCTTCTTGCCTCACTGGGAAATGCAAAAGCAGCTGTAAGCGATTACAACGAAGCAATCCGATTGCTCCCCAAAATGTCAGAAGCATACAACAACAGAGGCAGTCTTTATGTTCAACAACAAAAATATGACAAAGCAATTCAAGATTTCATGAAAGCCATTAAAACAAATCCAAATTACGGAACAGCATATGCGAACAGAGGAATTGCTTATGAGTACAGCGGCAACATGTTGAATGCATGTTCTGACTGGAGAAAGGCCGGAGAACTTGGGATAGACTATGCCAAGCAATGGCACAATCAACAGTGCACAAACTGAGCAAAACCAACATGAAAAGAACTGGCAAGAAACTTCTCGCCATATTGGGTATTTCATTGGTGGTAAATACCATTGATTTCAAATACAACGCCAAAGCAAACGAGGAAATCTCCACAGAGAGTGCTGCCAGCATGCTTGAAGAGGGTGATTACAGTAAAGCCTTTGAGATATACGATACTCTGATTGATCAAGGTATAGATACGGCTGAAGTTCACTATGGAAGAGCTCGCACACTGCAAGAATTAGGAGAGAATAAACAATCTCTTGAAAGCTATACAAAATCAATCGAATTAGACCCGAAAAACGCAAAAGCTTATTCAAATAGGGGTTTAATCTACGGAAGCCTTCAAAAGATCAAACTTGCACTCAAAGATTTCGACACAGCAATTTCGTTAGATCCAAACTTTGAGAACGCATATGTCAATCGTGGTGTAACGAAGGGTGCGATGCAGGACTGGAAAGGTGCGATCCAAGACTTTGATAAAGCAATCCAGATCAGCCCTAGCTATTCAGCAGCTTGGAGAAATCGTGGAATCGTCAAAGAAACCATAGGAGATCTTCGTGGTGCATGTATGGACTGGAGATCAGCAGCAATCCTAGGCCAGCAAGATGCAAGACAATGGATAGCAGCTCAGTGTAACTAATCCAGAATCACAAGGATATAAAGTTCGGTCCAAAAAAGCCTTCACATCAACCTAATACTTCGACATTAGTGCCATCGTAATTACCAGGAGACATACCTGTGATCTCGATAAGAATATCATCATGCGATGAATAGCCTGGATCTTGATCATTAGCAAGAATAAACGAACGGCCATCAACGTCGAAAACAAGGATATCAAAGGCCTGGACATCTGAAGATGCAAAAGCATCAGAAAGAGAACTTGAGGTAAGTTCAGAGATAGAGTTCAATTCCCCAATATGCCCTGAAGAGCCAAATGGCAATTGGAGAACATCAACAGAAGGATTAAAGTCAGTGATGTGATCATAATAAGGTATTGAATCGCCTAGAAATGAATCCAAGGCTTGACGGTAAACAAAACGATCAGAACCACTACCACCAGTCAAAGTATCGGCTCCTGGAAAACCTTCAATGATATTGTCAGCAGCATTAGCCACAATGACATTATTAGCGTGATTGCCGGTTATATTTACAGGGTTATCTCCTTGAAGAAGGACTGATTTAAAATCGCTAGCCAGGGATGGAACATCACTCTGAGTGACAAGATGATTAACAGAGAAATTGAAGAAGGGTTCGGCGGTATTGCCTGAAATATCCTGAACGACAAATGAATCAGATGAACGAGGTCTGTAAGTAATGGAGATCTCCTGAGCTGATGTGGGAACCTCTTTCAAATAAATATGGAGAAGCTCAGGATCGTCAGATGAAATAACAGCCGAATTTACATCGACAGCCTTTTGATCTAGCAATACCTTTAAACTACTATGAGTGATATTCCCGGAGGCCAATTCCTCATCAAAACGAAGTTGTATGAATGCATCATCAAGAAGGAATAGCTCACCAGCTGTAGCACGCGGAGACTTCGTATCTACAACAAAGTCAGTCAAGACAGATTGAGATTCATATGAAGGATGAAAGTAGGCTGTCGCAGTTAATGGATAAGTGTCATTACTAGGAAATGGTACAGAAAGGCTCCAGTGACCTTTCTCATCAACATCAACGTCATATGTACGATCACGATAATCGATCCTGACATGGTGATCAGTTGGAGCGGTACCATCGACAGTTATATCAAAACGACTTTCAGAGTCATTTAGATAACCATCTTCGGAAATGGGGTTGATAACAGGGGGGGCAGGTTGGTCAAGCGCAACGACGAAATCGAAAGATTGGGATAAAGTATTTTGATATTCATCAGTAGCCGAGATAGTGAGTGAAGCATTTGAGCTTTCGACAGGAACGATAGACGGATCCAAAACAAAACTCCAGAAGCCATTGCTATCAGGTACTGTGGAATAAGACTCGCCAAAGAAAGACAACTCAATAGTATCTGCGTCTAAATCAGAGTCACCATTAATTACAAGAGGATTGTCAAGATCTAGCGGCGAAATAGCATTGTCTCCAAACAGTACACCATCAACAGACAGGAAGCTTGGCGATTTGGAATCAACAATGACAGGTACATTCAACGTATTGGAACGATTACCTGTTGAGTCAATAGCCGTAAATTCAAACTGGTAATCACTTGAATCTAGTGGTATCGAGGAGGTCGGCAAATCAAAATACCAGGATCCATCCTGATCAACATCGACCGTCCAAGTACTAAAACCAAGTCGAATGAAGACAGTACCCAGGGGTTCAGCGGTACCCTCCAGTGAGAAACCAGAGGATCTAGAAGTCTGATTGAGGACGATCAAATCAGAATACTCTGAGGGCAAGACAGGCCGATCAGGTGCTGAAAGGTCAAAAACAGGCGTGATTGTTCGCGTACTGGATATGTTGCCAAAGAGGTCGATGGAAGTGATGGAAAGGTCACCGATAAGCTGTACATTCCTATCAGGCAAATTAACTATTTGCAATCCGCCAGTGTTGTCAGCCACATAAGCGATATCGTTGTCAGAAGAGAGGGTCACATCCACCGCATAACCTTGAGTATTCAAGGAGTGCATGAGACTTGGCCTAGTAAGATTAGTAACATCAATAATCTGTAAACCATTATCGTCATCGGCGACGAATGCGGTATAACTATCGTCCGAAAGGGTGACGTCTAAAGCAAATCCCGAAGTATCAAGGGTGGAAAGGAGAGATGGCCTAGAGTGATTGGTAACATCAATGATCTGAAGACCACTATCCCAATCCGCAACGAATGCAGTATTGCCATCGACTGAAAGGTCTACACGATTGGCAAATCCCTCGGTATCTAAACTTGAGATTAGAGAAGGGCTAGAGAAGTCAGTAATATCAACGATCTGCAACCCGCTGGCTCCGTCAGCGACGTAAGCAGTGTTTCCATCGGCAGACAGACGAACGTCTGAAGCCCAACCTGGTGTGTTAAATGTCGCAATAAGAGACGGACTAGGAAGTTTGGTAACATCAATAATTTGGATGCCGCTTTCACCATCAGCAACGAAGGCAGTATTGCCATCAGCAGACAAAGTAACTCCCCAAGCTTCGCCAGACGTACTGTGGGTAGATATGAGCTCAGGGCTTGAGAGATTGCTGATGTCAATAATCTGCAAGCCACTGTAGAGATCTGCCAGGAAGGCGGTATTTCCATCCGCCGAGAGAACAACATCCACTGCATCACCAGAGGAGTGGATGGTGCCAATGGAAGAAGGACTGGCAGGGTTACTGATATCAATCATTTGAAGACCCATGTCGTCTTCGGCCAAGAAGAGGGTGTTACCGTCGGACGAAAGAGTGACAGCCTGAGTTGTGTTCTGGGTGTTATGTGTGGCTAGGATTGGTGAGAAACCAGAATCATCGTATGGTGGATAGAAATCATCCGAAGGAATAAATATTTCCCAGCTGTCAAGCACGTCAGCATGAGTAGTAAACGCAGTACCATTCCAATCAAGAACTATTCGACTGTCGCCCTCAGCTTCGCCATTCAAATACACCCCTGAATCAACTTCGGATATATTGATAACATCATCGGAGGTTATGTCGTTAATCGTAGGCCAAGTAGGCCTGACAGTATCAACACCATAGAGATCAACAGACGGTCCTGATTCGTTACCAGCAGGATCAGTCGACGTTGTAAACATAATCTGGTGCAAACCCTCTTCAAATAGTCTCGAACGAATACTTGTAGACCAATATCCATCCTCGTCACTGGTCGTCGTGTGTTTAGTACGATCCCACTTCAATTGCACGGTATTGAGGGGTTCGGAGTAACCTTCGATAAAAATTCGATCACGAGATTCAATATAATTAATTTCGCTATTGCCAGCAAAAGATGCAACCTTGGGTGTTGGAGGTGGTGTAGTATCGACGGTAACAAAACGGACTTGACTACCGATAAACTCACCATCAGAAGACATGGCAACAGTAGAAATAACAGAATCGATTTCATCATCTGGTACTTCTGTTGATATCACATTGAAACTCATCACATCCTCAAATGTTATTTGAGGAATTTGTGCGAAGACATCGGCAAGGGAAACCTCAGAGAAGGCTGCGGTTTGAAAATCACCAAGGTCAAAGACTACATTTACAATCGTTGGGTATAAAACAGACCAAACGCCATCCTGAACTGTAGCGACCTTTTCAACACCGCCCCACTCAACAAAAACGAAATCTGCACCTTCCGCAGTGCCGGAGAGTGTGACACCGACAGCCTTTTCGGATTGATTAATAATATTATCGGAAGCAACGATATCAATGAGATCAGCAACAGGGTTAACATTCAGAGTAATAGATTCTTCAGGTGAAGCCAAACCGCCCTGATCAAGAACCTTAAAAGAAATAGAGTCATAATTCATATATGCCTCATCAGGCTGAGGCATAAAAGATAGACTAGAGATATCAGCAGCCGAAATGATCAAAGGATCAGGGGCGTCGGCAGATGTAAGCGGTATGTTATCGAGAAGCAGGGTTCCAGTATGAGGAAGTGAGGTAATCTCAATTCCGTTGAGATAATCACCAACATCAATATCCTCGAAATAGAAATCAAAGAGGTCAAAAACGTAGGGTTGATCTTCATTCAGTGAAACTGATGCAGACTGACTAAAAGGTGCATCATTAACAGGGTTAACAGTCAATGGAACTGATAATACAGTTGATAAAGGTGACGGACTGGCATCAAACGCGGCTATTATCAAAAAATCCTCTCCATTAAAATCCTGATCTGGTTTATAGATGAGATCGCCAAGGGCCAAGTTCAATTGGGATTGAGAACCAGACAGCTGAATGAAGGACCCATCGTCTGAAAGCTGAGTATCAATGGCAGCAGTGGTCTCAAGAATAAAACTACCAAAAGAGACTACGAGCGCGACCGAAGAAAGATTACCATCTACATCATCAATGAAGAGATTGTAATCATTAGAGAACAACATCGAGATATCCTCATCAGTAACGAGTTGGTCAGGAGCTGAAATCGTAGGAGCATCGGCAGCACCTACAAGATGCACAAAGAAACTTTCGGTAACATCAACACCATCACCATCACTAACTAAGATTGTAAATTCATCCGAAACAATCTCATTCGCACCTAAAGCTTCTATCAAAAGTGAATCACCAGAATACGAATACTCGCCAGTGGATGTATCAACAGACATCAAACCATAGTCACCGAGCTTGGTAGAGACAGAGGAAGAAGAATCAACAACACCATCATGAATCCCAAAAATTAAGTTGTCGTCATCAATATCAAAAGCATGTAAGTGTCCAGACAAAGCACTTTCAATCACTTCCGAAGACTCGATCATTTCTGCAATCAAGCCACTCTCAATCACACCAAGCTCAGGAGCATCGTCAGCACCAAAAATGTCAATGGTCAGTAATTCAGTTTGGACTTGGTTATTACCATTCGAGACAGTCAGATGGAACTCCTCATACAAGTGGTCGTCAGTATCTAGAGACTCGACAAAATCAACGTTATAGTCGTAACGATAAGCACCTGTATCAGGCTCAAGATGAAGGTCTCCATAGAGACCTGTCTGCACCAACGGTTCATCATCGACTTGGTCGACGCCGTAGATACCAAAAATCAACGGGTTGCTATCAGGATCGATGACATCCAATAAGCCAGTCAGACCCTGCTCTACTCTCTCAGAAGATTGATCAACCTCAGAGATGACGACAGGTGGTATCGGTGAAAGTTGAAGCTGATCGTCATGCCCATAAATAGAAATTGAAACATCGAAGAACGCAGTATCAACCTCAGAGGAGCCAGCGGCCTTGGTGATTAGACTGTCATCAGTAATGGCGATCGTATAAACGACATCAAGGGTCTCGTCATCGCCTAGATAATCAACCAATAGATTGGGAAGTGTGAACGACCAGTTGATTTGACCATCTTGTAGTGTGTCATCAACCGAAAAGGTATTATCAAAGTCACGCAAAGTATCCATCAAAGTCAAAGATGGAGACTGCGTCGAATTACTATCGATATCTACAGAAACGATACCAACCGCATGATCGTCAGTGAGGTCAAAGTCGGAAAATTGAATCTCCCCAATTGCATATAGATCAGTAATCACATATTCAGATGGATCCAACTCCTGATTGGAATCATCCGAATAAACGCTATCAGACGATTCATGGTAACCCTCAGCATCAGATGAACTTACATCGACGGGATAATACAGATAAGGGTCATCAGTATGTTCATGATATCCTTCAGCACCAGATGCACTTACATCGCCCTCGGGGTAATACAGATAAGGGTCACCAGTGTGTTCATGATCTCCTTCGGCATCAGATGAACTCTCTTCGCCCTCGGGGTAATACGAATCAGCGTGACCAGTGGGAGCAATATCATCCTCAAAAAGGTCGACCTGAAAATCACCGGAAACAACATAAGGAGTATCATTGGTACCAATAATAATAATATCAATCTCAGGAGAAGTAGTCAGAGGGGGCACGCCGTTATCAAGAATATGAAGGACATAATTCAGTTGTAGAGATTCGCCCTTAGCTAAGAATTCAAACGCTTCGTCACCACTGGAACCAGACTCGAATGTCCAATGGACTAATGCACCCTCAGAGGGAAGTGAATCAAGATCATGGGAAGGGAGATTCGCTGAAAGGCTCATCATCTCAAACAAAGCTAGATTATTATCGTCAGTCAAAGACGTCGGTATCTGGAAAGAAAGTTCGTCTCCGATAACATCAACACTTCTTGCCACAGCAATGGAAAGATCGTCTACAACATCAACATCACTTACAACGATAGATGCTGATGTCGAAATAACACCATTCTGCTCATCAATTATAGCTTCAAAGTAATCGGGTGCAGCAACAGGGAAATCATTGACAGGATGAACATCAATGTTCAAAGTAACGGGTTGAGAGTAGGCTCCAACTTGGTCTTGAACTTGATACTGAATTTCAGCAAAGGGTTCATCGGAGGCATTGAGACCAGGATGAAACTTAAGTGCAGAAAGTTGAGAAGCATCCACTTCAAGAGACGTTAAGCTAAATCCAGACTGGTCAATCTCAGATGTCTGGCCGACACTACTCAATCTAAAGTTGTCAACAGCAAGATAACTATCACGATTGGCATCTTGCTCATCCATGACTGCAACACCAACAACATATTGACCAGCCTCAGAAAATACATAGGTAAAGGTCCCTTCCTCCTGCTCATAGTCGCCAACCGAATAAACACTTGCGACGGAATAAATATCAGCGCCAGCAACAGTAATAAAGGTATCGTTGTAAGGCAGCTCATCATTGGCTGTAAATTTCCAATCAAACTCCAATTGCTGACCAGCTTCAACTGTAACCGTACGCTTCAGTCCAGAAGAATCCAGGAACAGAGACGATGAATCCTGATCAGAGGAAAGAGAACTGAGAAGACCAGATGATAAGCCGAGAAAGGTTTCAAGGTCGCTGGCAGAACTTGTGCTATCGACAAAAGAAAACTCAACTTGAATACCATAAGAGCCACTAGAAGATCTGATTTTGTCTGAATATTGTGAACCAGAAAAATCTAAAGGTGTATCGGTAAGAATCCAATACTCAGCCCAATACAGATCATCAGAATCATAAGCAATCTGGCCATCCCACAAATCAAGCAAAGAAAGATGGGTCAATCCAGAATAATCATAATCGACAGGAAACTGTCTCTTATCGATGCCAATTCGATAGCCTTGCCTGGAATTGTCATAATCGTAAATTACACACCATTCAACATTGCCAGGGGTTGCAGAAGCCTTCTTGCCAGAAACAATATCTGTCGATAGTAAAGCATAATAATCACCAGCAACAGACGGGTCAAGGCTGACATCAGGAATAGTAAGATCTGATCCAGTAGAGGCGATAGAAACATTCCCTAAGGTTTCCCATCCACTGAGAGAAGACGTCTCAAAATCAATTATCGAGATGGATTCCAAAGGCTGATCATTCAGTGTCAACTGACCACGTTCAGGTAAACCGGTCAGCTTAATACTGCTCAAGGTATCGCCTTGATCAGGATCATTAAGAGGGAAGTCACTCAGAGTAAACGAATAAATCGTATCCTCATCAAGAGAAATCGAGCCATCCAAACCAAGCGGTGCATCCTGAACAGGTGAAATCGACAGAGAAACGTCCTGAGTGGTAGTACCACCGAGATCGTCTGTAACCGTGACGGTGAAAGAATCAACGCCGTTGTAATTGATATCAGGTTCATATGACCATTCGCCCGTAGCGGCATTGATCAAGGCAATGCCATTCAGAGGAACGTCGTCAGACTCAATGGAGAAATAAGTTGAATCAGTGAGACCATCAAAATCAACAGCCGAAAGAGTACCGATGATGATGGAATCTTCTGCACCTGCTGCACTCGTGTCGCCAGAGATAACGGCAGGGTCCTCAACGGCGGTGATGGTAAGGGAGACCGACTGGGTCGTCGTGCCACCCAGATCATCTGTCACTGTCACCGTGAAGGAATCAGTGCCGAAGTAGTTGGCAGCTGGCTCATAGGACCAAGCACCTGATTGAGCGTTGATGGACGCTGTCCCATGCGCTGGAGCATCGACGGATGCAATCGAGAAGTAGGTGTTGTCGGTGAGGCCTTCAACATCTGTAGCTGAAAGAGTTCCAGTAATCGTCGTGTCTTCTTCACCAGAGGCAGAGATATCACCTGATATAACGCTGGGATCATCAACGGGAGTAATACTCAGAGAGACAAGCTGCCTGGTGGTGCCACTGGCATCGTCTGTGACTGTGACCGTGAAAGCATCTGAACCGAAGTAATTGATGTTGGGGTCGTAAGACCAGGCACCAGTTTCAGCATGGATGGAGACGACTCCGTTAGCCGGGGCATCTCCGGATTCGATGGAAAAGTAAGTGTTGTCGGTCAGGCCCTCGGGATCAGTAGCTGAAAGAGTTCCGGTGATCATTGTCTCTTCATCACCAGATCCGGAGGTGTTACCAGAGATAGTGGCAGGATCATCGGTACCATCAATCACAAAAGAGACTGTTTGATCGATCGATCCACCCTCTCCATCTGAGATCTGAACAATAAAGACATCATCCAGGGTTTCACTCTCGTTCAAAGCATTGACCGATTCATTTGAATTATCAACAACATATTCATAGGAACCATCCGCTTCAGCAGTTAGATCGCCATAGAGTCCAGACACAGGAGATGTAGACGATTCAAAAAATTCAATTTCACTAACAAAAACCCAATCATATGCCCTATCTATATCCAATGTAAATTCAGTACCATGCAGATCTAGGTCAGAAAAGGTGTAGACAGTTGGAGCGCTTGAACTGGGATCAGAAAGTGTAGAAGATGAGTAAGAATCTGTATCAGTCGTCAGCTCAATAGAATCTGGAACACCAACACCACCATGTCCATTCGAATCATCAACGTAGATCTTTAAAGTATCCAAATGAATAGTACGATCAAACTGAAAGACAATCGATGGATCGGAATTCCAGCCCACATAAGGACCAGGGCCACTGGGAGCTTCAGTAATGTTCCAATTCTGTGTTGCAATAACACCATCAGTCAAATCGCCCAATCCGCCAGACAAATAGGATCCATTTTGAAGCGGATTACCACTACCATCATAACTTTCATCCCAGTAGTTATAAGACCCGGAAGTTCCATTATGCATAGCATAGGAGGAAGGCTGGATTAAAGTCGTAGACGAACTGCTACTCAATAAGGTAAAACTTCCTGCAGTCGCTTCCTTGACTTGAACAACAGTTAAGTCGTCATTCTCTACATCTGAAATATTCTCCATCAAAGACAAGGGCTCACCACTCGGATTCACTCCTGATTGCACAGATCCATCATTATTTAAACCCTGCTCATTCGCTGTTGTAATGACCAGCTCAGAATCATCTTGATAAGCAGGAATCTGTCCATTTGATTCGTCAATCACGATATACGCAAGATTTTCATTTCCATGCGAAATCTCACTATCTCCATTGGGAGCCTGCTCCTCTTCAACAAAAACCTTGAAACTAGTAGCACCCTCAGAAACAATACGTGCAGAACCAGTATCAGGATCGTTATAAGTTGCTATTTTGACAAACAAAGCATTGGGAGTAGAAAAACTGGACCCATAAGCAACATCTGTCTGAGTACTTGAAACATTGGTGCTAGCAATGTTAGCTTCTAATTTATTAGAGCCGTCAAGTGAGGAAAAGCCGGATTCGATAGCAAACCAACCAACCACTTCAGTGGCAGGAGATGTTGACATACCACCTTCCTCTGCTTCCATCATGACAGAGAAGGAGGAGCCAGTGATCGCATCAGTACGGGTAAGCAGATATTGCTCATTAGCATTGGTTTGCAATTGAGTTAATACTGTTGGATTGTCTTGGCCATTAGGAATAGAAACAGGAACAAAACTCTCGTATGCAGATAAGGTTGTTTTGCCTGCTGAAAATGGAGTCCCATCTGTCAACATTCCAGATCCCGACTCAACAACCAAATAACTGATAATTTCAGTGGTATGAGGTCCGTCATGTTCGCTCGATTCGACAAGTTTAATCTGGAAACGATTGGTAATCTTGCCAGCATCATCTGGATGAGCACGAACTCGAGTGACAGATGCATCTCCACCTCTATATGACATATCACCAGCAATAACAACTGGGTCTACGAAAGAAGAAGACAACTCTACGGTTTGCCAATCATGATTTAAGTTCGTGATCCTCCCATATTCAATTGGAATGTCAGAACCGGAAGACGTAAAATATGGCGCATCATTTGTGCCATCAATTATCAAAGCGAGAGTTTGCTCAACGGAACCACCTGCCCCATCAGAAACAAGCAGCGTAAAAGAATCAGTCAATGACTGATCTTCTCGCAGAGCATCAACAGACGCATTGCTTTGATCAACGGTATAGAGGTAGGAACCGTCAGCACCAACGTTCAACGATCCATAGGTACCAGCGATGGCTAACCCGTTTGTCGATGTCGAAGAAGTCGGCACATTTGCATAACTACCGGATGTTGATTTTTTCCCCTGACTGATGGTGAGAGAGTTGCCGTCAACATCCGTGATAGTCGCCATCAGCGCACGCCGCAGAGCCGGTGGCATTCACTCCGGCCTGCAGCCGACCCATCACTACTGATTCCTGCTTCGTTGGCTTGCGTGTTGGTCAGTCCTCCACTGGATACAGGAGGATCATTCACAGGGGAGATTGAAAGGGAAACCAGCTGCGTCGTGATACCGCCTAGATCATCGGTGACGGTGACCGTAAACGAATCGGAACCGTTGTAGTTGGTGTTGGGCTCGTAAGACCAAGCTCCAGTTTCAGCATCGATGGACGCCGTTCCATTTGACGGATTGTCCCCTGATTCAATCGAAAAATAAGTGTTATCGGTGAGGCCTTCCACGTCGACGGCTGAGAGAGCTCCGGTGATTGTGGTGTCTTCTGCTCCAGAGCCAGAGGTGTCACCTGAAATCACGGCAGGATCATCAACTGGAGTGATCGTCAGCGAGACAGCCTGCGTGGTGGTGCCTCCGAGGTCATCGGTAACCGTGACCGTGAAGGAATCAGAACCATTGAAGTTGGTGGTGGGCTCGTAAGACCAATCTCCGGTTTCAGCGTCGATCGATGCCGTTCCATTTGCCGGATTGTCCCCTGATTCAATCGAAAAATAAGTGTTGTCGGTGAGTCCTTCGTCGTCGGTGGCGGACAGTGTTCCCGTGATTGTGCTGTCTTCTGCTCCGGAGCCAGCGGTATCGCCTGAGATGACGGCAGCATCGTCAACAGCGGTGACCGACGGTGAGACCGTGACCGCAGGGCTCGTGAGCGATCCGTCAGAGGCCTGCAATGTGAAAGCAGGCAATGAACCATGATTCAGCAACGCAAGTCCATCAGCGGAGAGAAGAACGCGATTCGCCGTAGAAGTTGGCGTGTAAAAATTGTCGATACCCCAAGATTCATCATAAATACGACCATCATTAAGTGTTGAGCCTATCTTCAATGAGAATGACTCCATGCCAGCGGGAGTTGTAATTGATATGGCGAATTTTTGATCAGTCCAAACAATATTATCGGTACTGTCCTTATACAGTTCGCTTCGATCGCCAATCGGCGTGATCGAATAAGTATAAGTTCCCTCGCCCTCAATGGTAGAAGTACCATTGACAACTTGTGTTTCAGTGCGATTGTGACGAAGCGGCTGAGTTTGAAAAAGAAGAGTGTCTCCTGAATAGACATTCAGGCGTTCGTCATCCCAAGAGTCAATCGCATAAAAGTCAAAACCAAATGTTGTTGCCTGCCCCGACAAGAAAAGGTCAGTCGATATTGTCTCAGATGACTTATAGCGACCCAAAAAGCTGCCTAGGGACGCCGAGTTATCTAATTTTGCATTCGTCCAACCGGTAGGGAGGCTGTCAAAGGTCTCAAGACTGGAAAGACTATAGTTTGTTGTGTCCGAAAGAGTAATCGTCAGATCATCACCTTCTAGATCAGAGGCTGTAAAGGTGGATACAACAGAACCCACTTGGTTGCCAGATGCATCTTCGGTGAATGAGGTCGTTGAATCAACAACAAGCGCAGGAGCATCATTAACGCCAGAAACAGTTATATTAAACGTTTCATCATCGTATAGGCCGTGCTCATCAGTCACCCTATAAGTGATCGGCACAATTTCATCATTATCATCAGACAAATAGTCATAGGCCGAATGCGCAGGATCAAAGCTCCAGCCACCGTTACTAATCTCATTCAAAATCGATGAACTTTCATCGATTGTTGTAAGACTCGTAAAGTAATCAAAAGTTTTGGACTCACCTGCGTCTAAGCCGCCAATATCAAAAACGATACCAATCGCCTCATCAGCCGTTTCCGTCTTATTCTTGTCATCGCCAGCGCGGTAATCGTATGGATTTCTATTTGAGAATCCACCCGTATAAACCCTTGCCCTAGAATCGTTGGAGAAGAAAAAGACAGTCGAGTTCGACCCATACGCATCTGAATAACTATCATCACTAGACGTCGCGGAAACCATCGCCGCACCATCACCAGCAGCAAATGTTTTTTCGATCTTATTTGTAGTAACATAAGAGCCGCCCTTATAGACAGTATTGTCAGGATCAAACGATCGCATAAAAAGAACATCAGCGAGAGCGCCAGAAGCAACATTCGTGATTGTGACTGATGTCTTGAAAAATTGCTTTGTTGGATCAAAGCTGTGGGTCTGACTGACCTCTGCAGTGTTGTCAACAGTACCAGCAAAGGAGCCAGAAAGCTGGGCAGAAGTGCTGGTATTAATTAGACTTGTATTGGACAGACTTCCAATGTTATAGTTATCAACTAAGGCGCTAAAGCTACCTTTGGCATTGCCACCCCATCCAATACTCCAGCGCTCTTCTGGAGTACCTGGCAAGAAAAAGTCGATACGCAAGTCATCACCAGTACCGAAACCATCGGCATCATTGCTGAGTCCAATCCGGTCGCTGGAGTCGATGGTCCCATAAAAGTCGGAAGGCTTGGCTCCGCTAGTACCAAAGGAGCCAACATCGCTAATGCCAAGTTCAATAAAGTCACCGCCAAGAAATAGCTCGCCGCTCTGAAGTGTTGACCTCAACGGCAACCGAGCATTAGATACACTGCTACTGTTGCCACTGCCATTAGTGATTTCAAACCCTGGAACATCCTCTCCCACCAACGAATATGTTATGGAAGCACCAAGATCAGGGTCGATCGCGGTTAAAACGCCAACCAGAACGGAGCCACCTTCGTCGACTGTGTGATTGGTTGTATAAGTTGCAGTGGGCGCATTATTTGAATTTGAGGCCTCAACAGCAACAGCTTGACCATCTATATTAAGGATGTAATGATCGTCATAGTTAAACCACTCTTTAACGACATCCTCTGACTGAGAAGCCAAGATAACACGCGCGAAGTAAGCACCTTCGTCGCCAACCGTGTCCCAACTGCTGGAATGAAGCTGATCATCAACAGCATGACCAATTTCCTGAAGCAACGTGATCACACGTTCTTGATCCGTAGCCTGATCAAACCAGGTTTCGTTGATCAGAACTGCTGGAGGTTCCCGAAGGATGCTGACTGGCATAGGCACCAACAAGACCCGGCATCGTTGCCCGGGGGATCAGCACGAAATCCAGGGGGCTCAGCCCAGTGCCAGTCGCAAGATCAAGCTTGAGCTGATCGACTGAGGATTGCTGATCAACAGTGAATGACTGATCAGCATCCAAAGAAAAGAATATCTTGCCAATCAGCCGCTCAAAATCACTTTCTGCCGAGCGCTGACGCAACCAAGACCAAACATAAGCCGTCAGCTCCGTGAGCTGACCGGAAAGCGGACTTGAACGATCAGCAACAACTTGTAAATTGGAATCAATATTAGATTGCAAAGCAGACTGACTTGATGCGTCTCTGACCGTCCCGCATCTCCAGCATGGTTTTGTCCGGATGACGCAACGCTCATGGGGCCCGAAACTTAACCCAGCACCAACGAATTTTACTGGAAATTTCTTGGGCAAAGATTAAATTGTGCTATTAAAAATCTGCATAAAAAAGGAGGGGCCGAAGCCCCTCCCCTCCTGATCAGATCAAGCGATCAGATCAGTCAGCAGCGGCGAAGGCCTGCATGAAGGCGGACGCGGTGCGCTGGTTGTTCTGAGTGGCGAAGGAGTTGGTGGACAACGTCGCTGTGGCAGAACCGTTGGCGGTCGCAGAAGAATTATCCTGCGTGCCGGTGGACTTGAACGCTTCCAGGCGATCCAGGTTCACGGTGAAGCTGGAGGCCTCATCGGCGTTCACGCTGGCGATGGCACCCAGACCTTCGATGGCGACAGAACTGTCACTGACAGTGCTGGTCTGACCGACGGACTGCTGATAGCCAGCCTCATACGCTGCGTTGAAAGCAGCGGTCCAGGATGCACCACCCGTGGTGTCGTTGGTGCTATTCGCGGCTTCCAGAGCGGAATTCACGATGGCACCCAGCTGACCTTCCTGACCGATGGCGGTCACAGAATCCTCAGTGGACTGGAAGTCACCTTTGATGATTCCTGTCGCTGAAGACTCGTTCGCCGTGGAGGAACTGTTGGTGATGACGTTGTTGTAAGCAGAGCTATAGCTGGAGTTATAGTTCTGGTTATAAGATTGTGTATAAGCGTTCTTGAACTGTTTGAAGTTGCTCTGCTCGGTCTCG
Source organism: Parasynechococcus sp. (assembly GCF_045559935.1). Classification (NCBI taxonomy): domain Bacteria; kingdom Bacillati; phylum Cyanobacteriota; class Cyanophyceae; order Synechococcales; family Prochlorococcaceae; genus Parasynechococcus; species Parasynechococcus sp. The sequence continues at coordinate 114,040 of NZ_JBJLJL010000006.1, read as the reverse complement.
TAAGCAGTCTGACCACCCTCGCCGTAGGAAGCCTGAGCGGAGGCATCCAGATCGACCCAAGAGGTGTCGTAATCAGCAGACCACTGCCAATCACCATTCCGGTCGTAGCTGCCGTAGTTACCGGTTTCGGTAGAGGACAGGTTCGTGGCCGTCGTGGCTTCTTCCCAACCAGTGGAATGGGACTCACGCTGTGCAGTTTCCGTTGCAACCGAGTTGGCGGCAGCAGAAGCGGCCTGGGTGGCAGCAGCGGAGGAGGAGGTGCCGTTGGTCTGCATCATGCTGCTGCCTGCGCCCATCTGCATCACACCCAGGGACAGACCGTCAAATTCCTGAGTCGCAGACACGCTGGCGTTCACACCGATGCTGGTGTTGGAGCCAACGTTGAACTGGTTGGAGGTGCCAACTGCGTTGTTGAAGGTGGCAGTGCCGGCGCCTGAGAAGGTCAGTCCACCGGGGGTGGTGGCGTTGATGATGAACATGCGCTGGGTGGTACCAGACATGTTGGGGTCATCAGATCCAGCGACGCTGTTTGCATTGGCCGCGGCCGGAGCCACGAGCAGCAGAGCTGCAAGAAGAAGAGGTGATTTCATCGTTCAGGGATTGAACATGGAAGGAAGCACAAGACTTCCCCAGCGCAACCTAGCCATCAAAATTGTGTTCGACGAAAAACACCGAAAAGGCTGCAGACTTGCCTGAAATGCCATCAAACGCGGCGAAAACCGAAAGCAAACATTAAAAAAGGAGGGGCCGAAGCCCCTCCCCTCCTGATCAGATCAAGCGATCAGATCAGTCAGCAGCGGCGAAGGCCTGCATGAAGGCGGACGCGGTGCGCTGGTTGTTCTGAGTCGCGAAGGAGTTGGTGGACAACGTCGCTGTGGCAGAACCGTTGGCGGTCGCAGAAGAATTATCCTGCGTGCCGGTGGACTTGAACGCCTCCAGACGATCCAGGTTCACGGTGAAGCTGGAAGCCTCATCGGCGTTCACGCTGGCGATGGCACCCAGACCTTCGATGGCAACCTGACTGTCGCTGACAGTGCTGGTCTGACCGACGGACTGCTGATAGCCAGCCTCATACGCTGCGTTGAAAGCAGCGGTCCAGGATGCACCACCGGTGGTGTCGTTGGTGCTGTTCGCGGCTGCCAAAGCGGAGGACACGATGGCACCCAGCTGACCTTCCTGACCGATGGCGGTCACAGAATCCTCAGTGGACTGGAAATCACCTTTGATGATTCCGGTCGCTGACGACTCGGTAGCCGTGGAGGAACTGTTGGTGATGACGTTGTTGTAAGCAGAGCTATAGCTGGAGTTATAGTTCTGGTTATAAGATTGTGTATAAGCGTTTTTGAACTGCTTGAAGTTGCTCTGCTCGGTCTCATAAGCAGTCTGGCCGTCAGTTCCATAGGAAGCCTGAGCGGTGGCATCCAGATCGCCCCAGGAGCTGTCGTAATCAGCAGACCACTGCCAATCACCATTCCGGTCGTAGCTGCCGTAGTTACCGGTTTCGGTAGAGGACAGGTTCGTCGCCGTCGTGGCATCTTCCCAGCCAGTGGCATGGGACTCGCGCTGAGCAGTTTCCGTTGCAACCGAGTTGGCGGCAGCGGAAGCGGCCTGGGTGGCAGCAGCGGAGGAGGAGGTGCCGTTGGTCTGCATCAGGCTGCTGCCTGCACCCATCTGCATCACACCCAGGGACAGACCGTCAAATTCCTGAGTCGCAGACACGCTGGCGTTCACACCGATGCTGGTGTTGGAGCCGACGTTGAACTGGTTGGAGGTGCCAACTGCGTTGTTGAAGGTGGCAGTACCGGCACCCGAGAAGGTCAGTCCACCGGGGGTGGTGGCGTTGATGATGAACATGCGCTGGGTGGTACCAGACATGTTGGGGTCATCAGATCCAGCGACGCTGTTTGCATTGGCCGCGGCCGGAGCCACGAGCAGCAGAGCTGCAAGAAGAAGAGGTGATTTCATGATTCAGGGATTGAACATGCAGGGACGGATGTACTGTCCCGAAAAAAATCTAGCCAGAGAAGCGAAAACTGACAAAACGCAGGGATACAGGGGGCATTAAAAAAATATCAAGCCCTTTCTTAAGTATTTATTTAGGGACACTGTACGATTTGTTTCTGCTTGTCTTCAACTGACGTGTACCTCCCTGAGTCTTGATTTCAGTCCAGAATTCCTTTCCTGGATCAATCTGGATGGGCCCAAGCGGGCTGGCTGCTGTTGACAGGCCACGGACTGGTCGGCCTTCTCCAGGTCGAAAGGCATTCGAATGGACACCAGGAGTGAACGTATATTGAGGGCAAAGATTGTCTGGATTATTCCCCTCAGGATCGGTCAACTTACAGGGCCTGGCTTGAACCTGACAGCAAAGAAGAGGAAGCAAGAGGGCTAGAGAAAAAAGCCCGCGCGAATCAAGGTTTTTCATTAAAGAGAATTCTGCAGAACATTTTTAAAGGTGGCACCTGCCTGTTCTTCTTGATAAAGCATTTCTTCAGTTTGTGCATCGCAATAAAATGTAGCCTGGCCTTGAGTATGCTGACTTGCGAATAAACATTGGAATTCGTATCCAGAATCACTCAAACAATCAATCAAGCTACCAGGAATGAGCGTACAGGAATAGTCTTTACTCGTCTCAATATTTGTGCACGACCCAGTGTAATCTTTGTTGCTTGTGCAGTAAGCATTAAATCCATCAAAGAGTGACTGTGAACGAGCCGCATGACCACTCAAATCAAAAATGGCTGCCAAGCAGAGCAGTCCTGATAACGGGATCGTTTGATGAATTGTCATCGTTTTCAGCTACGTGTGGTTTGTGGAACCTTTGGCGGAAGACTCTGCTGCTGTGGACGCTGTGGAGCCATCCGACGTGGTGGTGGTGCTGCCGCTCTCGAAGAGGGAGGCTTGGGGCCCAGCACATTGGTGGCACACTTTTCAAGAAGTGGATACAACTCAGGGTCGACTTTGATTCCATCCCGCTGCAAGGAAGCACAGGCACGAATCATGGAAAGCTGGGTGGAAATCTCACGGTCTTGGACAATCAAGGATGCCAAGCGATTACAAGAGCGTTGCGCAGGCGAACCGAATGGGAAGACCAAACCAGCATTGATCGAATAGTTGTTAGCTTCATTGCCACTTGTTGAAATGGCATCAAAGGAATCAAGTTCATTTTCTCCATAGTTCCCACCCAGGAAGAGAGTTGGCGTTCGGCAAAAAATTCCAGGGCCAAACCCAACTTCATTCTGGTAAGCGTTATTGGTTTGATAATTGATATTGGTACCGCCAGTCGTTGTTGAAGATGCTGAAGGTGCCGCAGAGTTGGTCAGCGACGAACTGTTGTTTGTCTGCTGAGCAAGAATTGGCTTCACAGACAGTGGTGCCAGGATAGTCAGTGTGGCAGAGACTGCGATAAGTAGGCCGACTCGCCGGTCGCTGGTCATGACAGACTGGGTGTCCAACAGTTTTGATTATAGAAGGGAAAACAGTTCTTGCACTGCTAAGAGTTCATGGAATGTATCGCCGTCACCAATGACTGACGGCCAGCGCACTGCAAAGAAGCAAGTGTCATGCTAGGTCACAATAGGATTGCTCAACCAGTCAGATTGAATCACTGAGGTTCTGGAGATTCAAAGTTTTCCCGCAGGGTGTTCAGGAAAGAACTGGTGCCGTCACTCACCGTGATGGTCATGGTATGGGTCGCTGTCGCAGACGCTGTGCCAATACTGGGTTGACCGTCAGGCTCCGTTGTAGTCAGTGCAGAACGGAAACTTGTGCCAGTATCCAGAAGAAACTGGTTGTTGGCAGTAATTCCACTCAGAACGACATTGGAGCCTGTGGGCGTCGTGGTAAACACAGCACTTGTGCTACCACCGACATCACCAGCTGTGTTGGTTAAGAAGCTATCTTCCTTCAGATTCAGAACTGCCTCTGTCTCAACCCTTAAGTTCGGGGTTGCATCAGCAGATGTCTGGGTTCCGTATGTGGATTGAATCGCGTATTGAAAAACGCGATTCGTACCTGAATTGGTCGACGTTCTTTCAAGAATCTGAGCTTCTGAAGCCGCAGCTCCTAAGACAGAAACAGCAAGAACAAAAGTGAAGCGAAGCATGATTCTTCTAACCAACATGAGAACTCAGAAGCTCTGAGCAAACGTGTTGACGAAGGAATTCGCGTTGATATCAATGTTGGTGGTGGTGGAAAGGCTTGCGTTAGCACCTGTATTGCCACTCACCAGATCATCATTGGTCACGTAAGGACAAGCCTTGTCATGAGTCGGCTGACAAGCTTCAAGACCGTTGATGTTCGGGAACACTGTGGCAAAGAAGCTGGCTTCGCCTGGGGCTGTTGCACTGCCTGGATCAATGTTCAAGAGCACCGCTGCGCCCATACCGATGATATCGGCATTGCCTGAGGCGTACTGAGTTCCTTCCTGCAACTCAATCGTGCCGCCACTGACACCAGAATCGCCATCAGGGGTAATGCTTCCATCATCGCCGTTGGCGGCCAGATTACTGATGTTGATGGTGGTTTGACCAAGAGCATTATCACCGATGTCGCTATTGATCGCGACAGACGATGGAATCAGAACTGTGCGACTGACACCCGTCAGACCCTTCGAAAGAGTGAGATTGGAAGCAGCACCGAAACTGGTTGTGTTGCCAACCGCCAGTGATGTTCTACTTCCGTTCGTCACGGAAAGATTCTGTGTCGTTCCCTTCTCGGGAGCAGTGACAGTGATTCCTGCCTGGGTGATCTGAGCCTGAGCAGGAGAAAGGGCTGAAGCAAAGAGTGCTGAGGCAACAGAAGCTGCAACCACACCAGAAATCTTGAGGCCTGAGATTGCGAACATCGTCCTAAGTCTCAAATGAGATTGAAGAGATCCGAAAGCCCTCAGACCCTATAACCAGTTCAGAAAGAACTAGAGCAGGGGGAGCTATTCAGGGTCGACACACCGGAGGATAGTTGGCATGTGGCACCGCTGGGTGACATCTGCCAGAGACCTTCACCATTTATCCAGGTTCTTGTATTCATCGCCGCAAGAAACGCCTTTGAAGCAGACTTAGTTGAAGTATCGTCGCGAAATGTTGGACTGCCACTCGGAGAACTGACAGCAGTCATTTGATTCATTCGTGCTTCGAGTGCTGCAATCCTTGAAGCCATTGCCACAGATTGTGCAGCGGTTGGACGCGTGATGGCAGGCAAGCCAACCTGTGGAGCAGCAGTCGTACATCCAGTAGGACCGCACTGTGCACTGACAGGAGATGGATTTGCAAATAATGCAGAAGCAGCACAAATCAGGGATGCACCACGGCACAACCGGCTGCTAAAGATCGCCATCGATGCTCTCCGGAAGATCCGACTCACGCTAACCGGAACATCAGAATGCGTATGCAGATCATGCTTTATTGACATTGAATCTCAAGGTTTTCTTCACTTTTAGGTCGCCTTGGCCTGGTCAATTCATTCGTTCACACGCTTCAGACATCAGGTCATCCCAACCCTTTGACTCAGATCTCCTGAGCAGATGAAGCGTTGGGTACCAAGGAGATCGACTGCAAAAACCGCCCCATCTCCAGCCAGCACGTTCGGGAAGCAGAAGAATGGTTGGACTGCTCAAGCTTCCAGCCAGATGTGCTGGGCCACTGTCATCGCAGATCACCCAGTCACAGAGGGTGATCAAGGCTGCCATGTGCTCCAGGCGCACTTCATGGGACACCTCGTTTTGGCACGAGACAAAGCGGTCAGCAAAACGGCAGTGACGAAGTTGTTCAGCACCGAATCCCTTTTGCAGGGATACGAGACGCACACCAGGTCGCTGTGCGATGGCTGCAAACGCATTGAGTGGAATGTCTGAAGAAACTCTTTCGCGAGAGGCTTGTAACGCGGAACCATTCCAGTTGATACCGATCAAGCGTTCACCACTCCCGAGATCAAGTCTCTTCCGCCAGACCTCAACCAGAGCAGGGTCAGCTCTTAAACAGGGGGCAGCAAGATCAGGCTGTTGGTCACAGGCGCCAAAAACAGCAGGGGCATCCTGCAACGGAAGAATCCACTCGGAAGGTGGAGAGGTGAGCTCTCCGATCGGATGAACCTCGATCGGTGCCTGGAAGCTGTCTCTGAGAAGGCGCAGCACCGGAGGCTGAACATACAAATGAACAGGTCGACTGAGTGCTGTCGTAATCCAAGGTGCATAACGACTGAACAACAGTGAGTCGCCCAGAGTTCCATCCGACGCCAAGATCAGTGGAGGCACCTCTGAGGCAGTATCAGCGATCCCACGGAGCTCGAAAGCATCCGCGGATGGCAGCGACAGATCCGCCCTGCGGCTCGCTGAGCAAAACCGAAACCCATTGGTCCAGTTCCCACACAACAACTGCAACTCACCCCACTGCGCGAGAAGCTGGCGCGATGCGGGCTGATCCAATCGAGCCTTCTGGAGCAGCTCGTCAGCCATGTCAAGACGGTTCTGATCGAGGCAGACCCCTGCCAGCAATCGGGCGACAGGCCAAGGCAAGGCCTGCGGATCAGAGCTGAGAGCGATCGAAGTTTTCAGATGCTCATAGGCCTCACGTTCCCGAAACTGGCGTTGCAAGGCAGCAGCAAGAACGGCGTGGGCAATGGCTGAAGAGCGCTCCTGAAGACAGGACTGAGCTAAACAGCAGGCGAGCTCAGACTCCTTCAGCTCAACGGCACAGATGGACAGCAACTCAAGGACTTCCGAATCACAGGTCTGGCCGAACCAGGATTCAATATGTGAACGAGCTTCCAGAAAGCACTCCTGAAGCATCAGCTGTCGGAGGACAGCGATGCGGGAAGACTGCGACTTCGGCCCACGCTTGAGCAACACCTCAAACAGCTTTGCTGCCGTTTGCTTCCGCCCGAGGTGATCGGCTGTCTCTGACTGCCTGAGCAGTTCTGTTTCGTCTGCCGATGGGTGGTCGAGCCAAAGGTCGCGGTAGACAAGCGACTCTTCCAGTCTCTGCTGAGACTCACAGAGATTGGCCAGATCCCGATAGACCTCGGCTACATCAGTTTTTGATTGAGCCAGGAGCTTGAGGATGGGCTCTGCCTGGCTCAGATTTCCCCGTGCCAGACAGGGGAGAACATGCTGCAAATAAAGAGACTGATGCGATCGGGAAGCAGACGCTTCATCGGCATCGATGCCATGAGGGTTGCCCGCGTGCTCGGGAACGCCCTGTTTTTCAGACCTACCAAAGCCTTTGGCAATGCCAGGGCGGCCCATTTGGAGAATGATTGTTTTCCGAGTCTAGGTAAAAAGCTGTCATAGACATCTCTATTGAGTCCGAACAGGCCCAAACAGAGCAAAGACTGTGACGATCGACAAGTCGGCACACTCCAAGCGGTTGTCAGAAGCTTGGGCTGATGGGTTTGTGAGGAATGACAAACGCAGCAACCTTTTATGCAAAGACTGCTTCCTGTGTTGACTAAAGCTCACCAAACTCTAAGATTTTATAGTCATGGATAGCAATCGCCCAGCCTCGCGGTTAGCTTCCAAATTAGTGCCCATCAGGTCATGGCCCTCACCCTCGAAATCACAAGCAGCGCTAGCGAATTGCTGAATGGTGAAACCGCGACCTTCACCTTTAACTTCAGCGAGGAGCTTGTATTAAACGAAACAAGTGCTTTTACAAGCTCAGATATTTCAGCAAAAACTGATGATGGCATCAGCCTAGGTAATTTTACTGACCTTCAACAGAGCGAAGCCGATCCAACCATATACACTGCGACGTTCACTCCAACCGAGAACCTGATCGCCAGTGGCAATGTCTTCATTGCTTTCAATTCTGTTAGAACAGTCTCAGGTGAAGGCTGGGAAAACAGAGATGCATTGGCCCCAGTTAGTATTATCACAAAAACAATCTATGCCCTGAGCAATTCAGAAGGGACGTCTGACGCCATAACACTGGAAGAAGGAACTGAAGATTCTGCAAATCCAATCACATTCAAGATCAGTCGGTCCGGCGATACAAGAGCAGCCGGCTCCGTAAACTGGAATGTTATTGCAGATGACAGCGTTTCAACAACAGTAGCGCTGGCGGATGCATCGGACTTCTCACCCGAAGCAACACAACTCCCTGGAGGAGTTGTTAACTTCGCCGAAAATCAAACAGATCAGACGATCATCGTTAATATCTCTCAGGACAAAACATATGAAGCCAATGAGATCTTTCGCCTGGCACTATCAGAAGCATCAACAGCAAACGGTTCGCCCTCTGAAATTCCAGCAGAGCAATCCAGCATTGATGTCACTCTGACGACAGATGATCCAGACAGCATTGACCCAGTGATCACTTCCGGTGATAAAGCTGGAGAAGATGGCTTCATCCAAGAGAATTCGCATCACAACGAAATCATCTACCGCGCGACAGCAACAGATACAAGCGACCAGATCTTAACTCCTTCGTCAGCAAACATAACATTTTCCCTCAAAGAAGAGGATTTCAATGCCCAAAACGACAGCGAACTATTCAGCATCGACGAACTGACGGGCGACGTGCGTCTGACTTTTGACCCAGACTTCGAAAACCCGAAGGATGCAGGCAGCAATCCAGATATAGCCGACAATATCTACGGTTTTGTTGTCGTCGCCACCGACCAAGCAGGCAACACAGCAGAAAAGCGAGTTTCGCTGGAAGTTCAAGATATTCAATTGGCTCCTATCGCCACATCGCCGAGCAGAGTGAGCATCAATGAGAATACAGGAGCCCCTCAGCCAATTTACACCACACAAATAGAAGATTATCCATACCCAATGATGTACGGCTTGAAGAATGTTAATGACAGCGAGAGTTTCACGATTGACGTATCCACTGGCATCGTTTCCCTTAAGTCGACTGAATTTCCTGATTTTGAAACCAAAAATTCCTACAACTTCACTGTCACGCTGAATGGTGAAGAGGGTAACAGCGAAAAGGCAGTGGCCCTCACGATCAATAACGTTGATGAAGCTGCAGCCATCACTGGCAATCTCACCGCCTCCACCGATGAAGACACCTCCGTCACAGGGAAGATTTCAGCAACAGACCCAGAAGGACTCAGTGACGGCAGCTACTTCTCCATTGCAACAAATAATTCTCCTGATAACGGAACAGCATCCATCAATCGTGAGAGTGGTTCTTGGGTTTATTCACCCTCAGCCAACTTTCACGGTTCGGACGATTTCACAGTAACAGTCACAGATGATGGCGGAGGCACGACATCACAACTGATCTCCATCAGCATTAATCCCACACCCGATGCTCCAGTAATCAGCGGTGACCTGTCTGGTACTGGTCTCCCCTTCATCGGTGATCCAGAGAAAGATCAGCCGATCCGAGGCACAATCGAAGTCACGGATCCTGATAATCGGATCGGGACTTCGTCCAGCTTTAAGCTCGTAGAGGGAAGCTCACCGACCTCGACAGGCGGGGCTGCAGCCATTAGCGAGGAGACGGGTTACTGGAGTTATTTCCCTAAAAAAGACTATCGAGGCCCGGATACTTTCGCTGTCCAGATCACGGATGCAACTGGAAGCACGACTGAGCAGACAATTCTGATCAGCGTTGATGACCCTGCGACGAACGAGTCTGCTGCGATCGGAGGTGATATCAGTGGACAAGGTGAGGAAGACTCCACAACCCCGATCACAGGAACACTGACTGCCCTGGATGTCGAAGGTCTGACGAGCGAAAACATCTTCTCGATCAGCCGTGCGGCCAGCAACGGGGATGCGTCCATCGATGCTTCTACTGGAACCTGGAGCTACACCCCCAAGGCCGACTTCAGTGGCACAGATACCTTCACCGTCAGCGTCACCGATGACCAGGGTGGTACGACGGATCAGGCCATCTCCATCACAATTGGTGGGGTGATTGACCCCGTTTCCACTCCAGATCTCACAAACGACAGTGGACGTTCATCAACAGACAACATCACCAATGCCAACAACCCCAGTTTCAGCGGAACCGCTGATTCAGGTGCGGATGTCGAAGTCCGGATCACCACCAGCGGCAATCCGAACACCTCGACAAGCACCTTCAGTCTGGTGGGGGTTGCTAATTCTCTTGGCGTCTGGAATCTGACCCTCGGCGATGACGTCGCCCTCACAGATGGAACCTACACTGTCACGGCAACATCCACGATCGATGGTGAAACTGCCACTTCGGATCCTCTCACTATCACGGTGGACACAACGTCTCCGGTGATCACATCAGGAGCGACTCCAACAGGAGGCGATGACAACGCCGGTAGCCAATCAATCATCTACAAAACAGTCGCTAACGACGCATCGCCGTTGCCGTTGAAGTTCAGCTTGAAACCTGACAACGACGATGATGCAGCCTCCTTCACGATCAATCCCGACTCTGGCGACATCCGTCTGAATTCCCAAAAACCGATCGAAGTTAAGACTGCCTACGCCCTCACGGTCGTGGCAACCGACGCCGCCGGCAATGCAGCTGAGCAGCTGATTGCACTCACCAGAGATGATCTGGGCCAATCTGCTCCACAGAACACTGATCAAACACCTACTTTTGCAGCCACACCTTCGCAACCTGCTTCAAGCCCTTCCTCAGGTGGTGCTGCTAACGGGTCAGCACCTTCGTTTGAAGCCATCCCTCTTGAGACATCTGCTGGCTTTGAGAAGTCACAAAGTGGGGACAGGATCCTCGCGCAGGCCCCGCGTGGAGACGTTTCCATCCCCTCCTCCCAAACGGAAAAACTGAAGGTTCTCGAATCAGCTGATGATGGCATTGAAATTGAGCTGACCGATACTCTCATTGATCTCGACCTCACATCGCGCTCCTCCAATGTTGTTTTTGGAGGACGCAAACTCAAATCCTCCACTGTGCGTTTTGAGGAAGGACTGATAGCCGACTTGGTCAGCACAGCTGAGTTGGTCAAAAAAACCTCCTTCGTGATGACCGAGGGCAAAGACAAGGCCACATTCAATTCCGGCGTGATCAAGAAATCAACCATCGAAGCCGGAGGCGGAAAAGATGACATCTTGATTGGTGAGGATGCGACGCTGACCAACAAGACCATGGTGGATCTTGGGAGTGGCAAGGACAAGCTGACCATCCAAGGCGAGGTCAAGAAGGCCCAGATTGACCTTGGAGATGACAACCAGAAAGACAAAGTTTTTGTCGACTCACTTGATCTGATCACCAAAAAACTTGTCATCAAGAGCTTTGGTCAAAAAGACAAGCTGGTGATTGACGGCGAAACCTACAACAAGTCCGCCATCGAAGACGAAGATCAACGCATCGGCAAGATTCGCGTCCGTTTCCTGGATGCCACCACGAATGGATCCAGCAACAACAACGACAGTTCTGACCTCACAAGCGTGATTGCCAGCAACGGATTCGACTTCCTCTGATCCTCCCGATTAATACACCAAGCTCACCAGGAGTCGATCATCGCCAAGGCTGATGGTCTGCTCCATGGTCAGCTGCTTGGCCTGATCCAGGCTGATCAGACCCAGATCACCCAGCGGGGTTCGCGATGCATGGCCACCCAGAAGCTTGGGTGCCACCACCACCGCGAGCTCCTGGACGCACTGCTGCTGAACCGCTGAAGCAGCGAGCTCAGGACCGCATTCCCAGAGCACCTGATTGCAGCCGCGAGAGGCAAGCGCACGCATCAAATGCTCCGGATCACAGACCGGCAAGGACAGCCGCTCAGGTCCGCTGGGAGCCGGAACATCACGGACCTGCGGGCCGTGAGCCAGCAGGGTTGGAGCCACGTCAGTGTTCCAGAGCTGTGCCCGAGCAGGGATCTGCATGCTGCGACTGAGCACCACCCGCAGCGGCTCGGGGTCGCGCCGGCCACGGCTGGTGAGCAGGGGATCATCCGCCCGCAACGTGCCTCCGCCCACGATCACCGCATCGCAGCACGCCCGCAACTGATGCACCCAGCTCCGCGCCTCCGAACCGCTGATCCACTGGCTCTCGCCATTGGGCAGGGCGGTTCGGCCATCAAGACTCATGGCCCACTTGAGCACTCCCCAGGGACGTCCGGTGCGCACCCGATGCACAAAAGCCCTGTTCTGTTGAGCCGCCTGCTCCCTCAGCACACCGGTGATCACCTCCAGACCGGCGGATCGCAGCCGGCTGACGCCTCCGCCAGCCACCCTGGGATCGGGATCCTCAAGCGCCACCACCACCCGCTCAAGTCCAGCTGCGATCACGGCATCTGTGCAGGGGGGAGTGCGGCCGTGATGGCAGCAGGGCTCAAGGGTGACGATCAGGGTTCCGCCTCGTGCGGCCTCACCGGCCTGGGCCAGGGCACCCACCTCGGCGTGGGGCCGTCCGGCACGGGCGTGGTAACCCTCTCCGATCAAACGACCGCTGGCATCGAGAACCAGCGCCCCGACCAGTGGATTCGGACTGGTGCACCCCTGTGCCAAAGCCGCCAGGGCGAGAGCCCGATGCATCAACGGTTCCCACATCAGCTCAGGGGCAACTCCTGCAGCGATCGCCACTCACCCACCACGTAAGGGGGCACCGGCAACTCCGTGAACACTCCCGGCAGCACGAGCCGCAAAGGGCGATTGTTGCTCAGATCTGCCAGCAGAGGATCCAGCGCGAATTCAGCGGCAGCATCCCGTCCGTCCTGAGCGAGGGCTGGATTCTTCAGCGTGATGTCCGGCAGAGACCACTCACGCCGGCCTGCGAACACCTGCAGATCGATGGGATGGTCAAGCCTGAGTTTTCCGGGGTAGCCGACGATGCGCAACACCACCGGCCCGCCGGCGGCTCCTTCCCTGTAGGCCACGGCCTGCCAGCTGACGTAATCAAGGTCCCGGAGACTTTCCAGACTGCGAACCATGGCGACGCCGTTTTCGTTCTCGTGCTGATGAACCTGCGCCCAGGCGAGCCCGGGAGTCAGCAGAACAAGCAGCAGTGCAGCCAAAACACTGCAGAGCAAGCGACGCATGTGCCGGATCCGGGGACTTCAGGACTCAGGGTATGCAACAAAACGCGCCAATTACGAACGACCCACCTAACTTCTCCCCAAAGAATTCGCAGAGGCCTGAACGATCCGAAATGGCGTCAAACGCGTCGCAACTCAAGATCCATCGATTTCACAGCGCGATTGAAGCGGCTGAATTATTTCTTAGCCTCGGATTTCTGTGGGAGATCGTTCAACTGTCAGCAGGCCCGCTGAACGGAGTGCTGAAGATCAGGCGATCCAACGAGATGGTTTGTCTCTCCGTGCGATGCAATCGCTCCATGTTGTTTCACGGAGGACGCAATTGCGCCTACGTTCCGTTCTGTCTGGAGATGAATCATGCCTTTCAGCATCGCGTTCGAGGAGAGCCGCTGATTCCCTGTGGGTTATACGGCTTTCACCTCAACCTCAGTGATGTCTTCTTTCAGACCGAAGCCGGCGCCCACTTCAGCATCATTCTGATCCCACGAACCCGCATCCAACAGCTTGGGGCGCTCGATCCGGCAGGCACGCTGATGGATTCCATCAGCATCAGCAACAACGTTCAGCTCAGCCAGGCGATGTTCCAGACCTGGATCCAGCTGGTGGACAACCTGCTCAACGAGCCTGCGTCAGGCGGCATCGATACGGATCAATGGAATGCCTTGCTGCTGGAAAGCTTCGAGCCCCCTGGCCTCGACGAACTCTCACCTCTTCGATCGATGACCTACCGCTGCGGCATTGTGCGGGATGTGGTGCGTTGGGGCATCGAAAACAACCGCCAACCCATTTCCTTGGATGATCTTGGTCGTACGATCTTCGCCTCCCGATCAACCATCAGTCAGAGCTGTCGTGAACAGGTCGGAATCGGACCGATGGCCCTGCTGAAACAGATCCGCCTGCAACAGGTGCAACACGCTCTGCGTCATCGGGACCAACGGCGAGTGCTGGCCTGCAACACCGTGCAGGAGGTGGCCCATCACTTCGGATTTCACAGCCGCAATCATTTCGCCCGTGATTACCGCAATCTGTTTGGGGAAGCCCCTCGACAGACCCTGGCCCGCAGCGCGGCCTAGGAGCGGTCAGCGCCAGGGATCAGCGCCCAGTCGGTCTCGGTGGCCCAAAGCCCCCAGATCGCCATGGCCCGCAGGTAGTGGCAGGCCCGAAAGGTGTTCACGGCGGTGATCGCTTCCGGTGTTCGGAACTGAAGACCTCCCCGGTACACCTGGTCGACCACCGCCGTGCAAATCGCTTCGGCTGTCGTCTTGTCTCCCATGAGCCGGTAGTAGGAGGCCAGACCGAAATTGATCCCTGTCCAGACCTCCAACGGATGGGTGCCATCCGGGTCGAGAGGGGTGCCATCCCGCCGCAGACCATTCGCCACGCCGAGACGTCCACCGTCAAACCGCTCAAAACAGGCCTCGCGCACGGCCTTGAGCGTGCTCTGGCTGTTGGCATCGCTCACCACCGGCGGCAGGCCCAGCAGCCGCGCGTAGAAATCACCGCAGAGCTGATCCGCCATCACCACCGGCGTACCGCTCTCGGCGTCGATGCGATAAAACTCCCCGTTCCAAAGCAGTCGATCGAAATTGGCGCGTGATTGCTCCAGCCATTCCCCGAATTCCCGCTGCTCCGACCCCGTCTCCAGGCCCAGGTCCAGCTGAAGCCGCTGAGCCATCGCCAGAGCCGCCTCGAGGGCTGCGATCCAGAGAGCACCGCAATAGGCGCTCACTCCCTGCAACGGCCAGTCATCAAAGGTCTGGTCCGGTGCTCCGCCGTTGTCCGGCAAGCCGTCCTCATTGACGTCGAAGCGTTTGAGATAACGAAGAGCCTGAACCGCTGCAGGCCAGCACTCGGCAAGAAAGGTCAGGTCTTCGCCGGTCGGTGCGAACCGGAATGTGCGCCAGACCTGCAGCACGAAGTCGCTGGCCAGATCCTTCCAGAGATTGCAGTCCTGATACGCCGTGTAATTGGTGGCGTCGAACGGCGCCTCGTTGGGAGCACCCAGATCGTGGGGGGTCGCTCCCTCCACCTTGCGGTCGGCTTCCACCCGTCCCCTGCCCTGGGTGAAATACCAGCCGATCGGCCGCTGGCTGGCATCCATCGCCGGAATGGCCCGGGCGAAGCTGCGCAACACGGCCTTGTCCAGCTCAGGCCAGAGCTGAACCAACGCCAAAGACCCGTACAGCCTCACATCAAGACTTTCGTACCAGGCGTAGTCGAGGCACTCCAGAACGCCGAAGCGGCCCACGGGATCGCCAGCTCTGGCGGCCGTCCAGAGGCTTCCACCGCTGGCGAGGTCGTAGAGCTCGTTGAACAGGGCCATGCGCAACGGCTCCGGCAGCTCGGTTCGAGCCAGAACAGGCTCCTGCCAGCGATCGATCTGGTCACGCCAGCTGCGCCAGTCCCTCAGCGCCTCGGCAGCGATCGCCGCCGCCGCCGTGCCCTGCCGGCCATGGAAGTCCGTGTAGCGGCGCCAGTCGCTGACTCCGGTGGCGAAGGCGGTCACCGGCAGATCCCAGCTGATCACGACCGGAATCTCGAGGCATTGCCCCGGATCGAGGCTGACCTTCACCGCCAGCGCAGCACTGGCCTGTTCCCCGGCGCGACTGGCCCGATCGTTGTTGCTGTTGGGAATGCGTCCTTCAGCGGCGAAGGACTGCCACAGTTCCGCCCCATCGCCGGTGGGATCCCAGCGACTGCAGCGCATCACCTCCACATCCTCGAGGTTGTCCGGCAATGCCAGGCACCACTGCCCCTCCCCCTCCGCAAGCGGCTGGGACCGACGCCCATCCAGCAGCACGCCCTTGAGGCCCGGCTGATCCACCCAGCGGTTGCTCTGCCCCTCACCGGCACCGATCGCAGGGGCGTAGTTGTGCTCAGGGCTGCCGTCGTCTCGGAAATGCACTTCGGCGGATGGATCGGTGTTGGTGAACCAACCGACGGTGTTGCGCCAGCTCAGCAGCAGGGAGAGCTGCAGCGGACGGTTGGTGGGATTGCGCAGGGTCCAGCGGAAGACAGCCACGGGGTAGCTGCTGCGCTGATAGTCGCCGGGGAGAATCGGACTGAAGGCCTCACAGCTCACTTCGGCCGCGAACACCCCGCTGTAGCGGGTCCAGCTCAGGGGGTAGCGGGCGGCATAGGTTCCGGTGGTGCTGTCGTTGGTGCTGGCTGGATACCACTGCCAGGCCGCAAGGGGATCGTCGCCATCCACTCGGCTGTCGTCTCGATCCGGAGCCGTTGCCAGGGCATGGGCCCTGGTGCTGGTGCCGTCGCTCTCCCAGATGGCGAACTGGCAATCGGGGATCGTGCCATACCAGTGCTCGCCGCCATCGAGATGCCAGAGATTGAAGTCTCCACGAGAGCTGCGACCGATGCAGCCCGCACCGAAGCCACCGAGGGGCATGCCATGCCAGGGGCCATCGTCGAGGTTGCTGGCGTAGCGGACGCTGTAGGGGTCCCGCCAGCCCAGACCGAAGGCACGGCTCCAGCTCGCCTGCGGAGTCGACCAGGACTCGGGGCGGGGTCTGCGGCGCAGCATGCTGCTCAGAGCGGACAGTCCCAGAGGAGCCATGGGTCGGCTGACAGTCGCCCCAGACTGCCAGACCTGAACGGTTCAGCCAGCGTTCTCCTCGGCATCCATCAGGGCGTCGAGCGTGACGGCCGTGCGCACCAACGCCTGGTAGCGCTGCAGCGTGCGCCGGTTCTGATCCAACCAACGAGCCGGTTCCGCCGCGCTTCCCTCCTCCGGCAAGGTCTGATCCATCAACGGCAACCCCTCCTCCCGACCGATCAGGGCCAGCAGCAGGTCATGCAGGCGTTGGCGCCGCTCAGAGTTCATCCGTGACCGAGCAAGGTGATCAGACGCTGCTCAGCCGCCGGCTCCAGCGTCACCGGCAACGGCCGGTAGCGACTGGACTGTGCCGCACGACGCGCGATCGGCGCCTTGGCCTGAGCCCAGCTGTCGATGGCCAGATCGGTGTAGATGCGCTCCACCGTGGCCACGGGGGCGTCCCGCAGATCGTCAAAGGCCACCTCCGTGAGCTGGCCGGCGGGGATCAGCTGACGGGATGCCTCAAAAGCCTCCATCAGCAGGCGATGGGCTGCCACCGTCTCCTCCACCTGGGTGATCTGATCGGGTGGGTCCTGCAGACCCACCAGGGAGGCCAGTCGTTGCTTGACCAGCACCAGCGAACGCACCGCATCGATCGGTCGGCGCTTAAGAAGAATGAAGCGGCAGCGGGGAAACAAACGCAGCAGCAGCGGCACCCGGGCCGAATGGGCTGGATTCTTGATCAACAGATGATGCTTGCCGAAGCCCGCATGCAGCCAGGTGAGCCTGCAGAACATCACCAGAGCGCGTTCATAGGCGGTAGTTGTGCGCAGAACCGTGCGCTTCAGGTGGTGGAGATAGTCGCGGGGAAAGGCGATTCCCGCCATGTGGCTGTCCATGGTCAGACGGGAGAGGCCCACTTCGTCCTCCTGCGGATCATCCGCGCCCCAGGGCACGGCATCGATCGGACGGATCGGCGTCATCGTCCTGTGCAGCAGGGGCTGCAACAGGGGCTTGAGCAGCAGAGCCACCTGGGGAGCCACGGTGAGGCTGTTGGATGCCGTGGCTGCGCAGGGGTCGGATCCCATCAGCTGGTGCAGATAGGTGGTGCCGCTGCGCCAGTGACCGATCACCACCACTGGATCATCAGGAAGCTGCTGCTGCTGCAGCCGTTGGCTGTAGATCAGCTGCTGCAGCCAGCTCAGCGGTTCGGCGGCCAGGCCGGTGCATGTGAGCGCCAGGAGCTTGTGCAGCTGCGACAGCGACGGCCGACCGTGCTGAAGACCACTAATCAGCACCGATGGCCTGGGAAACGCCCCGGCGACGATGAAATCAGAGACGGTCGCAGGCGAACGGGGCAGCACGCAGTGCACGAGCGGTCAGAAGCGTTTGTACCACCCATCGGGCCATGATCACAGTCATGCCCGGTCTTCCCCACCCTTTTCAGGTCATCGGAACCGATGCCGGCGGCCTGGCGAGCCTGCCCCCTGCGGCTGTGCGACTGCTGTGCAACGCGGAAGCGATCGCAGCGCCACAGCGCCTGCTGGACAGCCTGCCTCAGTGGTGGAGCGACCAGCAGCATGGCGATCGCCCCCTGCCGCAGCTACAAGCCAGTGACCGCCCGGATGCACTGATCGGCTGGCTGCGCTCTCAGAACGCACCGGTGGTGATCCTGGCCAGCGGCGATCCGCTCTGGTTCGGCATCGGCCGCCGCCTGCTGCAGGCGTTTCCGGCGGAGACGCTGCACTTTCACCCGGCGCCATGCTCGATGCAGCTGGCGTTCGCACGGATCGGCCGCCCCTGGCAGGACGCCACCTGGGTGAGCCTGCATGGACGCAGCCCGGAAGCACTGGCCAGCGCCCTGCAGAACAGACCGGCAGCTCTGGCGGTGCTCACCGACCCCGGACAGGGTGGTGCCGCACCGGTGCGGCAGATCCTGCGCAGCAGCGGACTGGAGGCGTCCTATGCCGTGTGGGTGTGCGAAAACCTCGGCCACCGCGATGAACGGGTGATGCGGCTCGCGAGCAATGCACCGCTGCCGCCGGATCTGCAGCCCCTGCTGCTGGTGCTGCTGATCGCCGAGGACCCGCCGCTGCCGGAGCGACTGCCCCTGTTCGGCCTCGAGGATGGCGTGTTTCTGCAGCATTCGGACCGTCCTGGACTGATGACCAAGCGGGAGGTGCGCCTGCAACTGCTGGCAGACCTGGAGCTGCCCGCCGACGGGGTGCTCTGGGATCTCGGAGCCGGCACCGGGAGTGTCGGACTGGAGGCGCTGAGGCTGAGGCCCAGGCTGCAGCTGCTGGCCATCGAACGCCGCGGAGGCGGAGCCGCCCTGATTGAAGCCAACGCCAAGCGGCTGGGGGTGCAACCGGCTGCCGTCCTGGAGACGGATGCCCTGACGGCACTGAGCACGGATCTGCCCCCGTCACTGGCCTGCCCCGACCGGGTTCTGCTCGGGGGAGGAGGCCGCGACCGGGTCGCTCTGCTGCAGATGCTGCTTCCACGACTGAATGACGGGGGGATCGTGGTGATCCCGCTGGCCACGCTGGAGGCGCTCGCAGACCTGCGGCCGGTCCTGGACAAGGCCGGACTGATCAGCAGGATCAGCCAGCTTCAGGCCTGGAGGGGCCTGCCGCTGGGAGACGGCACCCGGCTGGCGCCGATGAACCCGACACTGATCCTTCAAGGCACGAAATCACATCAATAAATACACGATATCGTTACTTTATCGTCTCAATCTTCGCCGGATCGCCGGGCTTGATGCCCAGTCGGTCGGCTTCTCCCGCCGCCAGTTCCACCACCCCATCCGACGGCTGATCCGGCCCGTAGCTGGGGCAGGGCAACGCCGGACAGACCGGTACGTCCTTGGCGATGGCGATCACTGTGCCGCCCCGCAGAAACAGCATGTCAAGGGGGGCGATGGTGTTGAACATCCAGAAACTGAGAGGCCTGGGCTGGTCAAAGGGAAACCACATCCCCCGCAGGGCCGGCAGCCGGGACCGCTGCATCAGGCCGATGCGCTGCTGTTCGGGAGTGCGTGCCACCTCCAGATCGATGCAGCGCTGCGACGCCAGGCACCATCGGGCTGCGATCGGTAACTGCTGCGGCGGGGACGGATGATCCACGCGGTTCAGGCACCGTCGGCGGAAGGGCCAACACGGTACCCACGGCCGCGCACGGTGTGCACCAGCCTGGGCTCTCCCTTTTCCTCCAGTTTCTGTCGCAGGTAGCGGATGTACACCTCAACGACGTTGCTGCTGCCGGCCCGCTCGTCCTGCCAGACCTGCTCCAGAAGTTCCTCGCGACTGAAGGCGCGACCGGGATGCTTCAACAGTGCCAGCAGCAACGCGTACTCCCTGGCGGTCAGCGCCACCGGTCGCCCACCGCGCCGCACCTGCCTCAGGCTGGTGTCGACACTGAGATCGCCCACCTGCAGCAACGACGGTCGCTGCTCGTCACGGGACTGGATCGTGCGATGCAGACGCAGTCGCAGCAGCAGGTCGCTGGGACCGACACTGGACAGCCAGAAGTCGTCCGCCCCGGAACAGAGGCAGGCAGCACGAGCCTCGACACTGTCCTGCTCCAGGTCCAGCAGGATCGGCATGCCCCCGAAGCGCAAACGCAGATCGGAGATCAGCGGTCGCTGATCGGCCGCCAGCACTGCAGCCACAGGCTCCTG
Organism: Parasynechococcus sp.; assembly: GCF_045559935.1. Lineage (NCBI taxonomy): Bacteria > Bacillati > Cyanobacteriota > Cyanophyceae > Synechococcales > Prochlorococcaceae > Parasynechococcus > Parasynechococcus sp. The sequence goes on along the minus strand of NZ_JBJLJL010000006.1, from coordinate 93,881 downwards.
TCCTGCCTGGGCGCGACTGGAGGCCACCCCGGCACTCAGCCAGTCCACCGTCGTGTAACCGGATGCCGTGAGCCGCGGGGCCAGGGCCACCGCCGCCGGTCCTGCCAGCAGCAGCAATGGATCAGCGCTCATGCCTTGTCAGGCTTGGCGATGTGGGGCAACCCCCAGCCGAGTTTGTTGCGCAGCACCTGGAAAAATTCATGGTCCACGAGCCGAACGAAACGCACCGGATGATCACTGCGACGGATCAACACGCGATCCTCCGGCCAGACATAGCAACCGGCACTGCCGTCCACCACCATCATCAGACGTTCCGGTGTGGCCGGGAACACAGTCACTGGCTCCCGGTCACTGAACACAAGAGCCCGCGACGCCAGCGAGTGGGGGGCGATCGGCGTGAGCTGCAGCACCGGGCAGTCCGGAGAGATCACCGGGCCGCCAGCACTGAGGGCATAGGCCGTTGATCCGGTGGGCGTCGACAGGATCACCCCATCGGCAGCAATGTCCACCGGGGCATGACGCCCGATGGCGATCTCGAAGTGACACATGCTGGTGAGCGGTTCCCGATGCAGCGCCATCTCGTTGAGCGACAACGCCTCCCAGCGCCGCTGATCACCCCGCATCACGCTCACCACCAGATTGCTGCGTTCCTCGATCGTCCATTGCTGGGTCAGCACCACCTCCAGAGCGCGATCCAGATCCCCGAGATAGGCCTCTGCAAGAAAACCGAGATGACCGGTGTTGATGGTGAGGATCGGCACCCCCACCGGTGCGGTCTGGCGCGCCGCCGACAACACCGTGCCATCCCCCCCCAGCACGATGGCGAGGGCCATGGTGTTGTCGAACCCGTCCGGGACACAGGCGCTGTAACCGAGCAGACGCAAGTGCTGGTCAGGATTGGCGAATCCGACCATCCCACCGGAGCTGCTGGCCCGCACGACGCTGTGCCCCGCGTGTTCAAGCCTGTTCTGAATCGTGTCAGCGGTATCGACCGCTAGGGCCTTCCCATCGTTGACGATCAGTCCGATGCGGGGCACCGATCGCGACGGCAGACAACCTGATCAGCTTATGAGAACCCTCCGGAGCCGGTGCGTACGGGATCGGAGCGAACACCCTGCCTGAGGAACCAGGCACAGCTAGGACGCCGACAGGTTTTTGGCTCCGATGAACCGCTCACGCCTGATCATTGAATCGCTGCTGCTGTCGGTGCTCTCTCTTGGGGTGGCCGCCTGCACTGGAGTTGGCAACGCAACGGGTGATCACTCCTCGAGCCTCAAAGGCAGCGTCTCGCTGATGGGCAAGCCGGTGGACGGTGCCGCCATCACCCTCTGGCAGGCCAGTGGGGGCAAGGAGCCGAAGCAACTGAAGACGCTCAGTTCCGGCAAGGACGGTGCCTTCTCGATCTCCATAAGCCCGGAGGAAGGCGCCGTCCATTACCTGGTGGCGACAGGCGGCCGTGTGAACGGTGAGGAGGCGAAACGGCTGTCGATGCTCAGCGTGCTGGACGACGAGGTGGCGGAATCGGTCGTGGTGAACGAGCTGACCACGGTGGGATCGATCTGGCCCAATGCCCAGCTGCTTGAAGGCGACGCGCTCACAGGCAGTGCCAGTGCTCTGGCGATCGGTTCCGGCCAGGTTCGCAATCTGGTGAATCCCGGCAACGGCAGCTACGGAGAGACGCTGCTGCGCAGTTCGAACCTGCTCAATTCCGAGACCACGGTTCGCATGAACGTGCTCTCCAACCTGCTGGGCCTCTGTGCAGGGGCCGAGAACACGCAGGCCTGCGATGAACTGCTCAGCCTGACGGGCAGCGAGAACACCCTCTCAGCGCTCACCTCCATTGCGCGTCAACCCTGGAAGAACGTCAGTCAGCTCTACAAGCTCTTCGACCAGAGCTATCCGATCGACAAGACCACTGAGCTGCGCACCACGGCAACCCTGCCCTACCTGCTGTTCGAACCCAAAAGCTTTTCACTGTCCCTGGTTTTCAACGGAGGCGGTGCTTTGGGACTCGGGAAATTGATGTTTGACGGAAAAGGAAGCATGTGGAGTGGAACCAACTGGATGCCGGGCTCTCAATCCGGCGTGGTCAACAACATCGGCGGAGGCGTCACCCACTTTGGCCCAGGTGGCACACCGCTCTCACCAGCGATTAGCGGTTACAACGGCCAAGGCATTAATGGTGTGGGCTGGGGGACCGGCGTCTCAGAAAAATATGCCTGGGTTGGTGCGTTCAACAACATGGTCGGGGTGTTCGACCTCAAAGACGGCAAGGCCCTCGGGCCAGCCACGATTGATGGGGAAGTTGGTCAGCTTCAGGGCGTCGCCACAGCCGCCAATGGAGATGTGTGGATTGCTGATAACACGGCCAACCACATGATTCAGTTTCCCGGTGGTGATTACACCAAGGGGAAGCGCCACACCATTGTTGGACTTCAAGCTCCCTTCGGTGTCGCTGTTGACGCGCAGAACAGAGTGTGGGTGAGCAGCAGTTACAACAACAAACTCACCGTATTTCCAGGAGATGCTCCTGATCAAGCCAAAACGATCGAAGTGAACCTTGGGGGACGTGGAATCGCTGTTGACTCAACAGGGCACATATGGATTGCCCAGCAATCCAATTCCCCTCAGGGAGCACTACCTCCAGGTGCGAAAATGCCGCCCAACATCCCCGCCAATGCGCCACAACCCAAAACCATCATGGAGGAGTTTGAAGCCGGTGCTGAATACCTTTTGACCAACCCCACCATCACACAGACTGGCATGGTTGGCTTGATCTCACCCGACATGGAAGTCGTCAAGCCAGACATCGCCAAAGGCACCGCTTATATCCCCTGGGGTGTGTCAATCGACGGGAATGACAACGTCTGGGTCGGCAATCTCTATGGCCAAAGCTTGACTCACATCTGCGGCGTCAATCCCGCCAATTGCCCCGCCGGAAAAACCACTGGGGATGTGATTCACAACTACCAAAGCGGCGTCATTCAAATGACAACCGATGTGATCGTTGATGACGCTGGAAACCTCTGGAGCGCCAACAACTGGTTTGATGGTGAAGTCGTCATCAACCCCACCTACAGGGGCCGCACCTCCACATTTGGAGGGGGACAGGGATTTGTTGTGACCTATGGCGTTGCTGGCCCGGTCCAAAACCCGCTGATGGGTCCTGTGCGCAAGCAAAGTTGAGGCTGTCTCAACATCAACCAGAAGCCACCGCTGTTCATCAGATGATTCGACATCATTTCATCGCTCCAATCATCATCGGACTGGCGAGTTTTGCCAGTCCGGCAAGTTTCGCAGCCCCTGCTCCACCTCTGCGTGTTGCTCAGCAAGATGCAGTTCCGACAGACACGACGGATGCGGAAGAAGACAACAACTGGCGACTGAACCTGGATCTTTACGGCTTCGCACCGCTGTCGGCAGACACCGATGTGACCCTGAATGGAAACAGCGACACCCTCTCCTGGGACCTTCGCGATGTTCTCGATCATCTGACCGGCCTGATGACCGTTCGAGCGGGACTCGAGAAAGGACGCTGGGGACTGCAAACGGCTCTGAATTACAGCCGGTTTGCGGGTGATTTCGGTGGCTCATCGTGGACGTCCCTGGATCGCTCCCGCAACCGTCGGCTCACCGGAAATGAGGTGAACCGACGGCTCACCCTTCGCGGGGATCTCGATGGCGACTTTCAACTGGAGCAGGCGATGGTCGACGTGGCTCTCCGCTACAGAGCCGGAGCTGTGCAACGGCCCCGCATGGAACCTGGTGAGGCGACATTTGTCGGTTTCGCCGGTGCGCGGATTGTGGGAGGCACCATCAGTGGTGATGTGGATGTGAAACTCGCATCCAGCTATGAGGGGCCGATTCTGGAGTCCGAGCGGTCCAAGACGCAGAGCTTCGATTCAGCCTGGTCGCACACCTGGGTGCAGCCGTTGATCGGCATGCATGCCAACTACACGTTGAGTGACGACTGGCAGGCCTTCCTCTACCTGGACGCGGCTGGATTCGGTCTCTCCGGACGAGAGGACCTGAGCGGAATCGCCCAGGCCGGTATCGCCTACACAATCGGGAATTCAACTCAGTTATCTCTCTCCTACAAATATTTCGGGCTCAATTACCTCGCTGATGGCAGCGACAACGGATACGACGCCAAACAGCACGGTCTGAACGTCGGACTTCGCATCCTGTTCGAGTGATCCGATCAGGAGGCCAAACTGTGAGCAACAGCCACAGCGGCCTTCGATCCACTGCTGATCGCACCTTCAATGAAGCCCCGCCACCCCTCGGTGGTGTCACCGGAGGCGAAGTACAGATGACCTTCGTGACGCGGAAGCTCATCGGCGAAGCGTCCGAAGCAACCGGGTCGGTAGGTGCACCAGCTGCCGTTGGAAAGGGCGTCATCACCCCAGTCGTGACCAAACGTGGACAACAGACGGACCCCAGGCATGAATTCCTCGAGAACGGTCTGCCACTCAGAGAGCGGCTTCTCCAGGGCACCGGGCTCGAGACTGAATCCGGCCAACACCGAATGCTGCTCGCCGCGCTTGTAGGTGAAGCTGCCGATCAGGGGTGAATCGGTGGATCGGGACAGGGTCATCACCGCTCCGGGGTCACCCTCCACCTCGAAAAACACCTTGTATCCGCCCCCGACATGCTTCAGCTGCGAAGCCTCTTGCTTCACCGTCGAGAGCGGCGGATCAAACGAAACGCTGTTCAACACATTGAGCGGCACAGTCACCACAGCACGCTTGGCAGTCACAACCTCACCGTTCACGGTTGTCACGGACACACCGGTCGCTGAGTGCTGAACAGAGGACACAGACGTGTTCAGCGCCACTTCAAAAGCACCATCTTCTGCAATCGCAGAAACGAGAGCGCCAGTCCCGTTCGTGAACTTGTAACGGGCAGCAGTGTCGTTGAACAGTTCGTAATTCCAGCCAGTCAGCGACCAGCAACGCATCATCTCCACATAGGAAGCATTCTCAGGTTGATTCATCGAAAGAATCTCGAGCATGCCCCCGACAGCAGTCCGCTGCAGGGGAGTGAGCTCCAGAGCATTCATCCGATCAGCCACCGTCTGAGCATCACATTCGACAATCGCCTCACGCGTGTGACGGGAGTCGTAAGGGAGCTCCCACACCGCCTTGGATGCTGCAAAAAACTGATGAAATCCATCAACAAATTCAGCCAGCTGGTCTTCACGCAGGTCATGCACCTGATCGCCGGTCTTGATCGCAATCCGCTCTGCAGCACAGCCGGGGGTTTCCTGAATCTCAAGGCCATAGCGTTCTTTTTCCGCCCAGACGAATGGCTGGGTCCAATGAATCCAGGTTCCACCGAGTTCCACCGCAAAACCATTCACCTCCTTGTGCCAGGTCCGACCGCCGAGGCGATCGCGAGCTTCCAGAACAAGGGTGGTGAGTCCGCTCTTTTGAAGATCCCGAGCAGCCGTGATCCCGGCGAAACCACCGCCGATCACAACAACATCAACAGAGCGATTGAATGCCACGATTAGAGAGAAAAATGGTACGTCTGGAGTGAACAGAAGTCTTCATCCGGGCAACATCAGCCACCCGGATGGGTTACACGGGTTGATCAGACCTTTTCGATCGATCCGAGCTTCCAGGTGCGCTTGAACCAGGGATCCAAAGGCCCATACAGGCGGAAGATGCCGAACCAGCCTTTGCCGGGCACGGTCTTGATCCAGTTCTGCTCCTGACCAGCTGGTGCTTCGGGGCCAAAGTAAAGATCAATGCTGCCATCAGCATTCTTCACCATGTCCTTGTTGCGCTTGTTGTTCTTGCTCGGGTAAGGCATCTCCTCGCTCTGAAGCATGGAACGCGTCTGTGGGTCGTACACAACAAAGGAGAAGAAATCCTTCGCTGGTGCATTGGCAGGAATGGTGAGTTTGTAGGTCTTGGAGCCATCGAGATACTCACCGTCGCCATCCCGGGAGGAGAAGGCGTACTGGGAGCCCACTCCAGGGAGCTCCAAAGCCATCGCCGGCGTGTTCACCGTGGCCAGATAGAAGAACAGGGTGCGGCCGTCCATGTCACGGCCACCATTGCCGCCATTCACGAGCCATTCGTGGCTACCGCCAGGGAATCCGGTTTGCCAATAACCCGCTTTTTCGGGATAGAGGTAGTAACGGGGATCCACTGGTGCGAACAGAATCGATCGGGCAGCAGCATTGCCGATCTGCACCGCTTCGGTGAGAAGTTTCTTCTGCTCCTCAGAGGGTTGGAAAGGCTTGCCCTTCTGAATCCCAATCGCGGATGCCATGCCGAGCAATTCCGGGGAGAACATCTCAGTGGGCTCCCGTTGAATCACTTCATCCAGTTCCTCATAGAACTTGAAGTTGTTGGCGTGAATCGTGTTCACCGACCAGTCAGTGAGGTTTTTGAAGGTATTGGCCGGAGGGTTGTCCTTCTTGGCGTAGGGATAAACCTTGAGGCTGTTTTTGAACGCGTTCTTGGCTGTATCGGTTTTGCCTTCCTGATCCAGGAAACCGCGAAGGATCAGCCAGTTGATCTTGCTCGGGGTCTTGGCCACGAAATAGCCCTCCGTGCTTGCCGGTGCCTCCTGACCTGGGCCAAGAATCAGATACTTGCCACCCTTGCCTTTGTCCGGTCCAGGACCACCCATGTCCACCACAAAGCGGAAGAAGGCATCATTGACCGTTCCAGGCCCTGTACCGGCGGGAACTTCCACCACCATGGGCCCATCACTCAGATCCATGAACGCCGAGGCGTACACGGTGTCCGTGTTGCCGGTAAGCCAGAGCGACGTGGAGCTCATCAGATCATCAAAGATGCCGATGTCCTGGTTCGGTTTCATGCCGTAACCATCGCGATGGCCCACGTACAGCATCTCCAGCGAGGCAGCCGGCATGAAGTTCAGGAATGTCTGCACGCCACGGCCGAGATCCACCTGACGGCGGGCCTTGAGCATGGTTTCGTCATCGGGGAAACCATCGAAATAATTGAACGTGCCGATTCGGGTTTGAACCGAATCGGGCGTCAACACATCAACAGGGATTGGCGTGTTGTAGCCCTTGGGGATGTGGTTGTCGGCTTTGAGAACAACTCCACTTCCGACTACGAGCAGAGCGGAAGCGAGAACAAGCTGAAGGCGGGTGAAGCGTTTCATGGGAGAGCGAAAGGTGGGAGAGATTTCAGGCATGACAGGGCTCACTTGACCTGCTCGATGTTGTTGAGCTTCCAGCTCTGATCAAACCAGGGCTTCAAAGGGCCATACAGGCGAAAGGCCATGAACCAGCCCTTGCCGGGAACCGTCTCGATCCAATTGGCCTCCTGACCGGCCGGAGCCTTCGGACCGAAGTAGACGTCGACGGATCCATCGTCATTCGCAACCATGTCTTTGTTGCGCTGGCTGTTCTTGGCTGGGAACGGCTGGCCGGTCTGCAGCTGAGAGCGGGTCTGAGGGTCGTAGACAACGATCGACCAGAAATCTTTCGCCGGCGGATTCTTATCGATGGTCAGCTTGTAGGTCTTGCTGCCATCGAGATAGTTGCCCTCACTGTCAGTACCGGCGATGGCGTACTGAGAACCGACACCCACCATCTCCAGCACCATGGCCGGGGTGTTCACCGTGTAGGCCCAGAAGAAGTTGTTGCGCGCATCAAGGTTGCGCCCACCTTTGCCCCCATCCTTCAGCCATTCGTAACTGCCACCGGCAAAGGCTGAGAACCACTGCGGGTTGCCTTCGTAGATGAGTGCGTCTTCGCCGCGGGGCGTCACCATGTCGGAGCGAACGTAGGCAACACCCACCTGAACTGCTTCCTCCAGGAGCTTCTTGTCGGCCACTGAGGGATTGAACGGCTTACCCTTTTCCATGCCAATGGCAGACGCCAGGCCGCGGATCTCTGGGTCGAGGAAATCGATCGGTTCGCGCTGAATGACGCGGTTGAGCTCATTGAAGAACTCGAAATTATTGGCATGAACGGTGTTGTAAACCGCATCACCGCCCTCGACGAAAGTCATCTCAGGAGGATTGTCCTTCTGAGCCAGGGGGTAGAGGCGGACTCCTTGTTTGTAGTTCGCCACAGCCTTATCCGGCTTGCCCTCTTCATCGAGGAAGGCCCGCATGATCAGCCAGTTGGAATAGGTGGGAGAGCGGAAGACGAAATAGCCATCGGTGTTCTCGGGCTCCTTATCGTCAGGGCCGAGGATCAGATACTTGCCGCCTTTTCCCTTGTCCGGCCCGGGAGCTCCGGTATCGGCCACAAAGCGGAAGTAGGCATCATTGATGGTTCCGGGTCCTAGACCAGCCGGCACTTCGATCACCAGCGGACCGGTCTCTTTCAGATTGAAGAAGGTGGAGCCGTAAACCGTGTCGGTGTTCCCCGTGAGAAACAACGGCTTGGAGTTCAGCGGCGACATCAACATGACCTTGGTGTGCCCATCCACGCCCATCTCGGCATGACCGTGGCGCAGCATCTCGATGCTGGCCGCAGGCATCATCGTGAGAAACGTCTCATAAGCCCGGATGAACTTGAGGTTGTCAAAACTGGCCTCGGCGGTGGCCGCATCGGGCATGCCGTCAAAGAAGTTGAACGTGCCGGCACTGGTCTCCACCGAATCCGGCGTCATCAGCTCGTCCGGAATGGCCGTGGTGTACCCCTCAGGCACATCACCACTGCCCTTGTTCATGGCCTGCGTTCCGGCATCAGGCTTGCTCGAACAGCCAACGGCAAGCATCGCTGCAAGCGTGACAGTGGAGAGTCCTTTGAAGACCGGACCGAACCGACGCGTCTTGGTCATCCGAAGAAAGGATTCATTCCATTGCAAATTAGAGATACTGCCGCGAGCTGACCGTCAAGAAGGCAACGCGGATGGTCCAATTTGTACGCATTTCAAAAAATTAAAACAATCCGTTGATCTGCGTTGTGCTGGGCGCAGAAGCCTACCTGCGTTCAAAGTGCTCCCAGCACATCAGAGATGATTCAATCCTTCGCAGGTTGCAACTCGGGGCGCACCCAGCTGCCATCAAAATAGGCAGGCTTCGGGTTGTAAATCCTGAAGGTTGCATTCCAGCCCGGGTAAATCTCCAAATAGTTAGGTTGCGTCTTATCACCACCAAAATTAAGCGTCACTTCACCCTGGGCGTTGGCCTTGGCAAATGCACTGTTCACATTGAAATTCTCCCCAACCGGGAATCCATCTTTGTCGTACACCGTGAGCGACCAAAAAGCATTGTCGCCATTCGGAACATCTTTGAGTATCAACGATTGAGGTTCAGATGATGATGGTGTGTAGAACAGATAAACAGCCCCTTCCTTTGGCAATCCGCCGATCCCCACAGCTACACCCATGTTGTTCTGCTCCGGGGTGATCTCTCCCTTACGGCCAAACAGGTCTTCCGACTTCACACCTTTCTCATTACGTTCGTTGTTGTAGTCCGCTCGCAGGGCAAGCATCTGATCCTGGTTCCATGGGTGAGCCAAGGCCATTTCACCAGAATCCGCCTGCTGCACCGATAGCTTCGCCTGCAGGGCCTGCGCCTTGGCTACATCAGCAGGATCCTGAATATTCACGCCCGTGCGAAAAGCCACCATGGCGTAGCGACTGCCCACATCGTCCTGCGTGAGGGTGTAGGCACCAGGATTTTTGTTCACATAGGTGTAACCCTGTGCATTCACAACCATGGCGCTCTGATAACGACCCCCCGTCTCCGGCAGAGTGAATGTTGCCGGACTTGTCAGATCGAGAATCAACCAAGAATAGAGCGTATCAAAGTTGATTCGGATCACCGTACGATCTTTTGGATCGGCAGGCTGGGTTTCATGGGCGATCACGCCCAGCCCACTGCTGCAAGTCGCTGCAGCAACTTTGGCGAGGTATTTGGTGAACACCGTCTGCGTTTCAGCATCTGCAAAATTCAGCTTCGTCACCGGAGCAGGTGCGTCACTGGCCATCACCAAAGCAGGCTTTGGACATTGCTGGGCACGAAACGATGGCATGAACGGCAGGGAGAGGTCTGCGGCAGACATGACTGCCAGACCAAAACCCGCCGCCATCAGAGAAACAAAACGAGGAGAGAAACGATTCATGTTTGAAGGGGAATGAAAATGCCGAACAATTCAAAAAGGTCGACCTTGGGCTGACCTGATCAAGGAATCACTGCGCGGGTTGAAACTGCGGAGGGATCCAGCTGCCATTGAAATAAGCCTCGGTTGGAGAGTAAATTCGCAGCACAACATTCCAGCCAGGGTAGATATCAAGATAGTTGTCCTTACTCTTATCACCTCCAAAGTGAATTACGTACTCACCTTTTTCATTTTTCTTCGCGAAAGCGCTGTTCACATTGTATTTTTCACCCACTGAAAACCCTTGCTTGTCATAGACAGTGACCGACCAGAAAGCTCGTGGGTCGCTGGGAACATCTTTCAAGGTAAGGGTTTGAGGATCAGTGGAATCCACAACTTTGGGAATGGGATACACCGCTCCCTGCTTGGTGAGCCCACCCCAACCAACAGCAACACCAAAATTACGCATCTCCTCGCTGATCTCTCCCTTCTTACCAAAGGCCATCTCGGAGGTCACACCCTCAGGCTGCAAGCGTTTGTTGTAATCAGCACGCATCGCCAGGATTTCATCCATGTCGTATTTGTTTTTTGCAACAAATTCGCCCTTCTCCGCTTGCTCCAAGCCAATCTGATCCTGGACTATCCCAGCTTTTTTAAGATCTTCAGGATCCTGCATGTTCACCCGAGTGCGCACAAGGACCAACACATAACGACTTCCCATCGACTCTTTGGTGAGTTGATATCCACCGGGATTCGCACTCTCCAGCGGAATCCAATGTTCCTCGTTCACCACTTCGAGGATCTGATAACGGTCGGTCTCAGGGAGCACGACCGTGGCGGGGCTATTGAGATCCAGAACAGCAAAGGAATAGAGGGTATCGAAATTCGGTCGCAAAATAGTGCGTTCCTTCGGATCCATTGCACCCTTCTGATGCAGGAACAGACCCATGCCATCCGCGCAGGTGCCTTTGGCGATTTTGCGCACATAGTCCGCGAGGATCACTTCCGTTTCCGCCACGGCATAGTTGGCCTTGGTGACCGGAGTTACTTCGTTGCTGTTCATAGCCACAGCTGGAGACGGGCAATCCTTGGGACCGGACTCAGTGAGACCAGCTGGCTGCGGGAGGGTTTTTGCAGCCGCTGGATTGAATGGTGATCCGAAGGTTGCGGTCAAAAGACCCAGGGTTGCGGCAAAGGGAAGCGTTGCGAACAGAGATCGGCGAACACCCTGCAATTTCACAAAAAACACCCATTGATACGCCCGCGAACCATACATATGAATGCCACGATTGAGACCTTGACCAAAATGAATGCTCGATTTGTACAAACACAAAGAATGGTCAGTACAGCTTCAAGTCAAATTTGAAACACGAAGCCATCTCTGAGGGACTGAATCATGGCCAACCAAACATCCCTCAGAAACAAACAGAGATCGATCAGCCAGCCGGAATCAGGAACTGAATCTGGGTTCGGATGGTCCAATCGCCAAGAAGTTCTTCGCCGCCAATCTCAGGCTTGACGACGTTGTAATAACCATGGAGTGACATGTTGATCGGTTGCTTCCCAACCTTGAACACGCGGCCAACACCGGCGCCGACAGGCACCGTCCAGCCATTGTCTTCGTTTTCCCAGTCAGCCGTGATGATTGGTGAAAAGGAGACATACCAGCCCTTCGGCAGGTTGTAGTTGATGAAAGGCTGAAACAGCATCTTGTTCACATCAGCCCGATCTTCATCACCGGCGAACGACCACATGTTGTTCACCAATCCACCGACAACCCAAGGCCCCTTGGTGTAGACACCGACAACGGCAGGACCGGCTGTCCACTTGCCCGACCCGAGGGGACCATCCGAAACAGGGATCCCGACGGTGGGACCGAAACCGAATCGTGAAATCACCTTCCATGGTCGGCACAAAGAAGGCCGATGGGTTGATATCTCCGATGCCAACACGCTGCTCCTGATCCCAGCGCTTGAGATAAGGATCACCAGCCTCCGTCACACCAATTTTCGGATCAGCCCAGGGAACACCCAGAAATGGAACGATGGTGCGGGTGACGACCGTCCAGTCATCGCTCAGCTTGAAGGGGAAGACTGGCTGGACATTGACAACGTTCAGAACCTTGTCGTGATCGGCGTCGGGATCAATGGCATTGGGAGCCCATTGGGTATTCGGAGTCGCATTCCACTGGATCGGAATGCTGATCATGCTGGCGATCGGGTTCTGGGCGGCTTTGGCCAGAGCTTCCTGGCTCGGGCCTGATGCCTCAGCAGCGGCAGCCCCGGACGTCTTCGAGCTCCCCGAAGCCTGGGCAATGGTCGACTCCGACGAAGCATCCACAGCCTGCGCCAGATCCTGATCAAAGGTCAGAGGCGTGTGATCGAAGTCCGATCCTGCCGAACGATCAACATCCTCTGCTGATGCCTGCCCGGAAGTGAAGGGAGCCAGGGAAAGCGCCAGGAAAGCGGCAGCTGTAGAAAGCTTCACAAGGAAAGGACTTTTGTTGTGCCCAGCATGCCGAAAAACCGTGTGCAAAAGGTACGAATTGCGCGTGTCTTACTGGACCAGCATTGACAATGCCTTCAGGGCGCTTGGCCAGCTTCAAGCAATTGACCTCTGACCTGTGCCGCAATCGGAAAACCCCGTATGGTCAGGGCGATTGCTTTACAAACTCGCTGAATCTCATGCGGATGTTCCGATCCCTGATCATTCCGATTTCGATGCTTGCATCCTTCGGGCTTTCATCAGCAGCTTTGGCAGAGCAGAGCGAATCTGTGGCTGAGCAAAGCCAGACGGTGCTGATCACGCAGGCAGCGGAGGATGAACCCACGGAAAAGACTGAAGACGACGAAAAGAACTGGCGGACGTACATCGATCTTTACGGTTTTCTTCCCCTGGAGACGACAACCGAAATCAGGGTGATGGGTAATACCAACAGCCAGACCCAGAACCTGGAAGATGTTCTCACCCCGATCACAGGTGCCTTCACCGGGCGTGTTGGGGTGGAGTACGGGCGCTACGGATTCCAGGCTCATGTGAATCATGGTTCCTCCTGGATCTCCGAGACGGTCGGCAGCTGGAGCGGGGATAACGCTTTGCGTGATCAGGTCGACAATGACCTTCCTGGAATCGTGAAGGACCGACGGGTCACCGCCAAAGGAAAAATTGATCTCGATACCACCTTCAATCAGACGGTCGTCGATCTGGCGGCGCGTTTCCGCGCTGGCGCCATCGCCAAACCTCGGATGGAAGCCGGCGACGTCTCATTTGTCGGACTGATCGGGGCCCGCATCGTTGACGCCACCATGGATGTTGATGTGGAGTTTGAGAACGACGTCGAGTACAAATCCACCAGCAACCGCCCTGGCGTGCTGATTCCCAAAGAGGCCAAGGCAAAGTTTGAGAGGGACTGGGATGAGTCATGGTCCAACACCTGGGTGAGTCCGCTGATCGGGATGCAGACCACCTATGCCTTCAGTGATCAGTGGCAGGCATTCCTGTACCTCGATGCTGCTGGTTTCGGAGTCAGCGGCCGTCGTGATCTCTCCGGGACGGCACAGGCAGGAATCGCCTACACGCTCGGTAATTCAACCCAGTTGTCACTTGGATACAAATATTGGGGACTTGATTTCGCCGGTCACGGATCCGATGACCACTACGACGTGACTCAGCACGGTGTAAACCTGGGTCTGAGACTGTTCTTCGATTGATTCAAAACATGGTGAAACTCACTCGCCATGCCACCCGGATCTCCTGCCTGGTGGAACTCAGCACCGGTGTCCCCCTGGTGCTGGTTCCAAGCGTCGTGATGGCTCTTCTGTTCGGATCACCGCTAGCTGATGGTGGTGATCAGCTGGCCCAGCTGTTCGGCGCGGCGCTGATCAGCCTGGGCATCTCCTGCTGGTCTGCCGGCGACCCAGAAGCCAAACCATCCACAGCCAGGCTTGGGTTGATGCTTTACAACTTCGCAGCCGCCCTGTTTCTGATCGGCTTTGCCTTCACCGGCGCAGCGCAGGGCCCCATGGTTGGCCCCGCTGGCTTGCTGCATCTCGTGCTGGGGCTGTTGATGCTGCTGGATCAATCCAGGTCAGCGGCACAGCGGAAACCCATGTGACAGGTGGCCGTGTCGAGGGTCTGGCCCATCAGGGCCGCAGGCCGGAAGCGATGGCAGTAGTTCTCAGCGCAGAGGAAGGACCCTCCTTTGATCACCCGCCGTTTCTGCTCTTCCTCCGGAACGGGGTACACCGTTGACGTCCACTCCCAGACATTGCCGCAGACGTCGACCAGCCCATAGCCGTTGGCTGGAAAATGACCCACCGGGGATGTCCAGAACCATCCATCCGTCTGCTCGTTGACCCAGGGGAACGGCCCCTGCCAGACGTTCGCCAGCCAGCGGCCCTCCGGTGTCATCTCAGCACCCCAGGCATAATCCTGAGCCACCAGTCCACCTCGCGCCGCCACCTCCCATTCGTCTGCGGTCGGAAGCCGCTTACCGGCCCATTGGGCATAGGCGATCGCATCGTCATAAGCGACGTGAACGACCGGATGCTCCATCAACCCCTCGATGCTTGTCTCAGGCCCCTGGGGATGCCTCCAGTCAGCTCCGGCGATCAGCGCCCACCAAGCCAGAGGCTGGCTGCGATCCACACTGGCCGGAGGCGGAAGAAACACAGCTGACTCGGGAATCTGCTCTTCCGGAGCCAGATTCGGATACAGCACGGGGTCGGGAGGTTGCTCCGACACCGTGACGTATCCCGTGGCATGAACGAAACGCTCAAATTGAGCGTTGGTCACAGGAGCAACGTCGATCCGGAAGGACGGCAACGTGACCCTTCGGATCGGAGATTCCTCCGGATAGAAATCGGTGGAACCAAGTTGATATTGGCCGGCCGGGATGACGGCCATGTCATCCCGGCTGATCGATGGCGACACGCTCAACCTTTCTTCTGATCTGTGTCCTTGGGATAGATCTGAATCGTCACCTTGTCAATCTGGCCGCCATAGGCGCTGTAACGCCGGGGACCAATGGTCTTGACGGTGACCGCAGAGCCACGGTCAAGTCCAACATCAGCACCCTCATCAATGGAGAAACGCGATGCAATCGTCTTCTCCAGGCGACCCTCAGCGACCACATCGCCGTTGAGTTTCATCCGAACATCAGCACCCTTACCGGTACCACCGCCGTCGTAGTCGAGCTCGAAACGAATCTCGGACTTACCAGTCGGTAATGGCTTGTCGCTCGTGAACGTGAACAGCTGTCCTAAGTAGTTGTAGGTGTAGGAGGGCTTGTTGTTTTCAACGTAAAGCGACCAACCACCAAAGCGACCACCCTGGGAGAAGATCACGCCGTCCTCATCGTCGCCTTTCTTATCAACAAAAGCGGTCACACTGTTCGATACGTTCTTCACATTGAGGATCGAGTCTTCGACCAGATTCCAGGCATAGGGATAGAGATCCATGGACGTGCGATCACCCAACAGGGTCGGCCGTCCGGCAACGGACGGCACCAGACGCTCGAGAAGTCGATCATCCAGTGGCAACACCTGATTTTCAATCGCCTGTTCCAGGAACTTCTCCTTCATCTTCTTCAGGCGTTCCGGCTCCTGCTCGGCAAGATCAGTCGAGAGACTGAAATCCTTAGTGGTGTCGTACAGCTCCCAACCAGAATCGTCCGCAACCGGATTCATTCGTTCCGGCGCCATCCAGGGATACATCACTGTGGTCCGCGCCATCCAGCCGTTGTGATAGATGCCCCGGTTGCCAATGATTTCGAAGTACTGCGTGTTGTGCTTTTCCTTGGCATCCGGATTGTCAAAGGTATACATCAGGCTGGTTCCCTGCATAGGGATCTGCGGGATGCCGTTGATTGTATTGGGCATCGGCAGATTAGACGCCTCAAGGATCGTGGGGGCCACATCATTCACGTGCGAGAACTGAGTCCGTACACCACCACCTTTTTTGATGCGTTTCGGCCAATGAA
Source organism: Parasynechococcus sp. (assembly GCF_045559935.1). Taxonomy (NCBI): domain Bacteria; kingdom Bacillati; phylum Cyanobacteriota; class Cyanophyceae; order Synechococcales; family Prochlorococcaceae; genus Parasynechococcus; species Parasynechococcus sp. The sequence continues at coordinate 77,853 of NZ_JBJLJL010000006.1, read as the reverse complement.
TCACCGTGCCATTGCGTGTTCCACCGAAATCACCAGCCACCTGCTTGGAGAGCGCAAAGGGTGAGTTGAAGGCGATCGCCCAACCCATGTGATACATGGGATAAGTCGTCGGTCCGCCCCACTCATCAAGCTTGGCCTCCTGTTCATCAGGCGTCTCTTCAATGCCATTGAGGTAGTGGTTCCAATTCCACTGACCGGTCCTATCACCCTCAACACTGGCGCCATTGTCACCAGTGATGTAGATCACCAAGGTGTTATCAAGCTCGCCGAGATCTTCAATCGCCTGGATCAAACGTCCAGCTTCGTAATCAGAATGCTCCGTGAAGGCAGCAAAAACCTCGGCCTGGCGCGCATAGATTTTCTGCTGCTGTGGCGTGAGGCTGTCCCATTTGGGGATACTGTCCGGTGCCTGGGCCATCTTCGTGCCTTCAGGAACAATCCCTGCCTTGATCTGGTTCTGAAGATTGCGCTCCCTGAGAACATCCCAGCCCTCATCAAACTTTCCTTTGTATTTGTCAATCCATTCCTTGCCCACATGATGCGGAGAGTGGGCACCGGCTGAGGAGTAATAGATGAAAAATGGCTTATCTGGCTTGATCGCTTTTTGCTGCCGCATCCAACCGATCGCCTGATCGGTCATGTCTTCGGTGAAGTGATAGCGATCCTTCTTCGGAGCATCCACAACGGTCACACCATCGTGAATGGTGGGTTCCCACATGTTGTCTTCGGCGCCGACGAAGCCGTAGAACTTCTCAAAGCCCTGACGCGTTGGCCAACGGGTCTGAGGGCCGGCTGCCGTGGTCTCACGACCTGGTGTTTCATGCCATTTGCCGAAGGCGGCCGTGTTGTAGCCATTGAGGCGCAGGATCTCTGCAACCGGAACGGCGTAATCCGGGACGACCGTCGAGTTGCCCGCATAGCCCGTGGCGATCTCCGGAATCGAACCCGTGTTCACCTTGTGGTGATTGCGGCCGGATTTCAGCGCCGCGCGCGTCGGCGCACAGAGCGCTGTGGTGTGGAACTTGTTGTAACGCAGTCCGTTTTTGGCGAGCTTCTCAGCCGTCGGCATGTTCACAGCGCCACCGAATGCGGACGGTGCTGCATAGCCCACGTCGTCCAGCAGGATGATCACCACATTGGGTGCATCAGCGGGTGCTTTCACTTCCCACTGGGGTGGCAGCGGCACCTCCGAAGGCAGCAGCTTGGTGACCTTTTCAGGCTTCGGCTCCGCGATCGGGAGTGCCGTCCGATCGAATTCAGCCTTCGACGACTGGCTTTTAATCGAACTCGAACACGACGTGGTCATCGCAGCAAGGATGACGACACCACTGCTGATTGCGATTTGACGCAGCTTCATGAAAAACGGAGAGAGACCTGCTCGCCCCCTGATTTAGCGAGTCAAACTTCGAAAAGCTCAGTTACAACAGTTCGCAAGATCAAGGAACAACACGCAAGCTTGACGAGCTGATTGGCGTCAGAACTGTTCCAAAAAACGAAGGTCACTGGTGTATAGGCGGCGAATGTCATCGATGCCGTGCCGCACCATGCAGAACCGCTCCACTCCCAAACCGGCCGCAAAGCCACTCCAGCGTTCCGGGTCGAGCCCCAGACCCTCCAGAACGGCTGGATCCACCATCCCGCAGCCCATCACCTCAAGCCAGCGACCACGCCACTGCACATCCACTTCGGCCGAGGGCTCGGTGAACGGGAAATAGCTGGCTCTGAAGCGCACCGGAACATCCCCGAAGAACGCCTTGAGAAAAGCCATCACCGTGCCGCGCAGGTGACTGAAATCGAGGCCTTCATCGATGGCCAGCACCTCCACCTGATGGAACACCGCCGAATGGGTGGCATCCGCAGCATCACGGCGGTAGACACGCCCCGGAGCAATGATGCGCACCGGAGGCGGCGTCTGCTCCAGAAAACGGATCTGAACCGGTGAGGTGTGGGTGCGCAGCAGCAGATCGTTCTGCAGGTAGTACGTGTCCTGCATGTCCCGGGCCGGATGATCCTCGGGGATGTTCAGGGCCGTGAAGTTGTAGTGGTCCTGCTCCACCTCAGGGCCTTCGGTGACGTTGTATCCGAGACCGAGAAACAGATCGACGATCTCCTCGGTGGTGCTGATCAGGGGATGGCGATGACCCATCGGCGTTCCCGAGGGCGGTGCGGTGACATCAAGGCTTTCCCGGGAGATCCGCTCCGCCATCGCCGCCTGCTTCACCGCCTGAAGACGCTCGCTCAGCAGTGCCTGCAACTGAGTCTTGAGCACATTCGCCCGCTGACCCACCACAGGGCGTTCCGTGCCGGGAAGCTTGCCCATCGCCCCCAGCACACCGGACAGACGGCCCTTCTTGCCCAGCAGGCCCACGCGCAGCTGTTCGAGCGCAGCGGCATCCGGCGCCTCAGCAATCTCAGCGGCCGCCTGCTGCTCCAGAGCGTCCAGCTGATCCGTGAGGTCCTGCAGTGTGACGGGGGCGCTCACCGGCCTGCATCCAAAGGCAGCTGACTGTAAGCAGCCAAGCCGCTTAGGTTCCCCCCACCGAATCCTGTTCCCATGACCCCGCTGCGGATCCTGATCAGCAACGACGACGGGGTGTTCGCAGACGGCATCCGTACCCTCGCCTCGGCAGCCGTGGCCCGCGGCCACACGGTGACCGTGGTCTGCCCTGACCAGGAACGCTCAGCCACGGGTCACGGTCTCACCCTGCAGACCCCCATCCGTGCGGAGCGGGCTGATGAGCTGTTCGTGCCGGGGGTCACCGCCTGGGCCTGCAGCGGCACGCCAGCGGACTGCATGAAACTGGCCCTGTTCGAGCTGGTGAAGGAGAAGCCGGATCTCGTGCTGTCCGGCATCAACCATGGTCCCAATCTGGGCACGGACGTCTTCTGCTCGGGAACCGTCGCCGCGGCCATGGAAGGCACGCTCGAAGGGATTCCCTCCCTGGCTGTCAGCAGCGCCTGCTTCCAGTGGCGCCAGTTTCAGGCCGCCGCAGAGCTGGCGGTGGACGTGGCCGAAAACGCCCTGGCTGACCAGTGGCCGGAGAACCTGTTGCTCAACCTCAACATTCCGCCCTGTGAGCGGGAGGCCATGGGCCCACTGCGCTGGACCCGCCTGTCGATCCGCCGTTACGACGAACAGTTCAGCCCGCGCGTCGACCCCCGCGGCCGTGCCTACTACTGGCTGGCCGGAGAGGTGGTGAACGATCTCGAATCGGCGGGGGAAGGTCCACGGGACTGGCCCAGCGATGTGGCCCAGATCCACGCCAACAGTCCCTCACTCACCCCGATTCAACCGGATCTGTTCTGGCGTGGTCCTCTGTCCGGTCTGCCGGAGCTGCGTCTGGCCGGTCAGCTGGTGCGATAGATCCGTTGCAGCAGCCACAGTGAGAACAGCAGCCCGATCAGGTGTGCGAAGAGCACCTGGGTGTTGCTGAGCACGGAAAGCATCTCCAGCGACGTGATCGCCAGGTTGTCGGACATCCCCCGACCACCGATGGCGATGCCGGGGGTCTGCATCGAGGCCTGCACGAACAGACTTCCGGCCAGAGCCTGATAACCGATGGCCGCGAAGGTGAGACCGAGCAGGTCCGCCAGCAGCCCTCGCTTGAGCAGTCGAGCCGTTTCACCGCGACTGGGTCGGGCCGCGCTGTCGATGGCGCGACCGGTGCGCACGATCAGCCAGCCCTGCCAGAGACTGAACAACAGCACCAGAAACGCCAGGCTGGTGAGCGAAAGACCAGGCCCGAGCCCGAGAGCACGTTCAGAATTGCGCGCCAGGCTGCTGCCCACGTTGTTGAACAGCAGCACCCCGACCACCACAATGCCGAGCACCGTCTGGATCCAGAACCGGATCCAGCCCATGCGACGCAGTCCGAAGGACAACTGCTGGAAGTCGAGGCGATCCGCCATGCCAAGCCCGTCAGTCGTCCAAACTTGCCACCAAAGCCTTCCTCCCGCATCCCGCGTTGATTCCCCTCTGCTCACCCCAGGAGGCACAACGGCCAACCGCCCTGGCACTGGGCAGCTTCGACGGCCTTCATGTCGGCCATCGCCAGGTGATCCGTCAGGCCATCGCCGACACCCGGGCGGTGCCCAGCGTGGTGAGCTTCTGGCCGCACCCACGCGAGGTTCTCTATGGAGAACCAAGGCTGCGACTGGATCTGCCCAACGAAAAACTCAGCCTGCTGGAACCGCTCGGCATCCGGCAGCTGGTGCTGGTGCCCTTCACGACGGAGCTGGCAGCCCTCAGTCCGGAAGCCTTTGTGGAATCGGTCCTTCTGGACACCCTGCAGGCCGAACGGATCGCCGTTGGAGCCAATTTCCGCTTCGGTCACAACCGGGCCGGTGACGCCGCCCTGCTGCAGCAGGTGGCCGGCGCCCACGGCGTGCACGTGCAGGTGGTGGAGATCGTGGAGGACGGCAACGGCCGCATGAGCAGCAGCAGGATCCGGGCGGCTCTCGACAGCGGAGATCTCAACAGCGCCCGGGGCCTGCTGGGGCGCCCCTACCGCTTCCAGGGGCGGGTGGTGCGGGGTCGCGGTCTCGGCCGTGAGCTGGGCTGGCCCACCGCCAATCTGCAGGTGGATGGCCGCAAGTTCCTGCCTGCCCTGGGGGTCTACGCAGCCTGGGCCCAGCTGAACGGCGAGGGGGAGCGGCTGGCCGCTGTGATGAACCTCGGGCCTCAGCCCACCGTCGACCCCACGTCACCCTCAGCGGTGGAAGTGCATCTGCTCGATCGCAGCATCGAACTGGAGGGCAGGCAACTGCTCGTGGAGCCCGTGGAGCGGCTGCGGGGTCAGGTGAAATTCGATGGGCTCGATGCCCTCAGTGCCCAGATCGGCCGGGATGCCGATCGCGCCCGGACCCTGCTGTACGCCTCGTCTCAGGCGACGGTGGGATAGGCGTTGGCCAGACCCCAGACGATGAACACTCCGATCCCTCCCAGAAGCACGATGCCCCAGACCAGCACGTGCATGGTGCTCTCGGATCCGCCGTTCTCCATGGTCGCTGGGAATGCGAGCCTTCACAGGGTGCCACGAAAATGATGGACTGCCCGTCGTGTTCGGATCCGCGTGTGGCGCGGCTGATCGATGCCAACCTCGACCGCGCCCGAGAGGGACTGCGGGTCGTGGAGGACTGGTGTCGCTTCGGGCTGGAGCGGGAGGACCTGGTGGTGACCCTCAAGGACTGGCGCCAGCGGCTGGGGCGGCGTCATCACGACCTCTACAAACGAAGCCGCTCCACCGCCACCGACAGCGGCGCCGGCCTGGAGCATCCGGCACAGCTGGATCGGCACAGCCCCCGGCAGGTGGTGGCCGCGAACTGCGCCCGGGTGCAGGAGGCGTTGCGGGTGCTGGAGGAATTCGGGCGCAGTGTCGACCCGGAGTTGGCAGGCGAAGCAGCGACGATCCGCTACGGGCTCTACGACCTGGAAGTGAGCTGCCTGGAGGCCACGCAAGGAGGCCAGCGACGCAGTCGCCTGAAGGACTGCCGTCTGTGCCTGATCACCGCGCCCTGCGAGGACCTGCTCGATCGCGTTGCCATCGCTCTGCACCACGGCGTCGCCATGGTGCAGTTCCGCCACAAGGACGGGAGCGATCACGACCGACTGACCCAGGCCACGGCCCTGCGGCAGCTCTGCAGCCAGCACGGTGCCCTGTTCATCGTCAACGACCGGATCGATCTGGCCCTCGCGGTGGACGCCGACGGCGTGCACCTGGGACAGGAGGATCTCCCAACCGCGATCGCCAGGCGTCTGCTCGGGCCTGAGCGGCTGCTGGGCCGAAGCACCCACAGCCTCGAGCAGGTGCGAACAGCCAACAGCGAAGACTGCGACTATCTGGGTCTTGGACCGGTGCACGACACCGCCGTGAAACCGGAGCGTTCACCGATCGGCATCGAGCTGGTCGGTGAGGCGTTGACGCTCAGTTCAAAACCGGTGTTCGCCATCGGAGGCATCCATGTCTCCAATCTGGGCCCGCTGACGGCGAGCGGCTGCCGGCATGTGGCCGTGATCGGAGCGATCATGGAGGCAGCCGATCCGGGGCAGGCCGTCCGGGACCTGCTCGACAGCCTCTCCCAACCCGTGGCCTGAAGCGATGGCGCTGCAACTCACCGTGAACGGCGAAGCCCGCACTCTTGATCCGCAACCGGACCCTCCCGGACTCCTGCAGGTGGTCGAGGCCCTGGGGCACAACCCGGCACTCGTGGTGGTCGAGCACAACGGAACGATCGTTCCGCGTCGTCGATGGCCCGACAGCACCATTCTCAACGGCGACAATCTGGAGATTGTCACCATCGTGGGAGGGGGTTCCTAGAGTCGTCCAACCGCTTCGCCGAACGCTTCTCCGTGGCCTTCCCTCCGTCCAACTGGACACGTCGCCTGCTGGCTGGATTGCTGCTCCCCGTGGTGCTGATGGGGATGGTTCTGATCCAGGTTCAACCGGCTGACGCGGCCCGCGGCGGACGCATGGGTGGTGGCAGTTTCCGCGCCCCATCCATGCCCCGCTCCAGCGGTCGTTCCTTCGGCGGTGGTGGCTACGGCGGTGGATACCGCGGGGGATATCGCGGCGGTGGAATCGGCTTTCCCTTCCTGATCCCGATCTTCGGCTTCGGAGGTGGTGGTCTGTTCGGCCTGCTGATCCTGATGGCCGTGGCTGGCGTTCTGGTCAATGCCCTGCGCGGTCTCGGGGGCGGCGCCCCGGCGATCGGTGGCGGCGGCGCCATGGCACCGGCCGTGCCGAGCAAGGTGAACATGCTTCAGGTGCAGGTGGGGCTGCTGGCGAGTGCCAAGAGCCTTCAAGACGATCTCCGCTCGCTGGCGGCCTCATCGGACACCTCCAGCTCCAGCGGCCTGCAGAGACTGCTGCAGGAAACAACCCTTGCGCTGCTGCGTCAGCCCGATCTCTGGGTCTACGCCAATGCCGAGACCGGAACGGTCCCCTTCAGCTCAGCCGAATCCACCTTCAATCGCCTCTCGATGAGCGAGCGCAGCAAGCTGGACGCCGAGCTGACCAGCAACGTCGGTGGTCGTCGTCTTGATGACTCAGCCGTCGGCGAAGCCGATGCGACCAACGAATTCATCGTGGTCACCCTGCTGGTGGCGTCCACGGCCAACGCAAGGTTGCAGGGTGCCAACACCGGTGAGGACCTCCGCCAGACCCTGCGGATTCTGGGTTCAACGGCCTCCAGCGAACTGCTGGCGCTGGAGGTGATCTGGCAACCGGAAGGTCGCGGTGATGTTCTCAGCGCCGAGGAACTGATCACCGCTTATCCGAACCTCCAGCATCTCTGACCTTCTTCAGAAAGTCTTCCGCCTGACGCCCTTCATCTAGGCATTTTTTACCAGGATCAACACCTAGTTTTGAATCACTTACATCTTCGGTTCGGTCCTTGGCTCCTGATCCCCGCGCAATGGAATGGCAAGAGGACGGGGAACTGGCCAGAACCGATCTGCATGCCCTGGTGAACGCCCTCCAGCAGGTGGAAGGTGACCATGCCAGCGAGGAACTGGGGCGGCTCGGTCAGCTGGACCGCGGCCTGACGGCCTGAGCGGATCGAAGCATTCTCAGAGCCGCCATGGCGGCTCCGTAGCCGTTGTCGATGTTGACGACAACAAGCCCGGGGGCACAGCTGGCGAGCATGCCGTCAAGAGCGGCGCGACCTCCGGCACTGACGCCGTAGCCGACGGACACCGGAACAGCGATGACCGGCTGGGGAACCAGTCCTGCCAGGACGGTCGGCAGGGCCCCTTCCATGCCGGCACACGCGATCAACACACGGGCGCTGTTCAGGCGTGGCAGCGCATTCAGCAATCGATGCAGGCCAGCCACCCCCACGTCCATGACCGGATCCACCCCGACGCCATGGCAACGCAGAGCCAGGCAGGCTTCCGCCACGACCCGACGGTCGCTGCTGCCGCCACTGAGCACCGCCACCTCGGCCGCGCCCTTTGGCGTTGACGGAAGAGTTCCGAGGGTGAGCGCGGCGGCCTGCTCGTGCACCGTGACCTCAGGAATCCTCTCCAGCACCGCCGCGGCCTTATCGGGGCTCACACGCGTGACCAGGGCCAGCTCCCCCGCCGCCGCGAAGCGGGGCAGGATCGCTGCGATCTGATCAACGGTCTTGTGCTCCCCCCAGACGGCCTCGACCATGCCGAGACGGTCGCGCCGCTGCAGGTCGAGACGGGCATCGGTCATGGGGTCGGCAGGGTCTGTTGTCGCAGTTCGCGCTCCTCCACGAGAGGAAAGACTGCCGTCGCCATGGGCGGTCGTCCCAGAGCCGTGTTGGTGAAAGCCTCGAAGTCTGCCTGCACCCGTTCGACCGACTCAGCGGGGATCGCTTTCCACTGATCACGGCTCGCCCAGCGGATCAACAGCACCCCCTGTTCACCGACCGGGTCCCAGTAGAGATCACGGCCGAGGAACCCCGTCTGCTGCTCCAGCCAGGGCTGCCAGGTGCGGGCTTCCGCCTCCAGCCACAGCTGCCGCTGCGGCGCCGGCACCGCAAGTCGGAGCAGCTCGACGGCAGGGTCTGCGGTCATGGCGTCAGCGGCAGGGGTGAACAGTGTCACCAGCATCGCCAGCATCAGCGCCGTGATGCGCCTCACAGCTTTTGCAGCAGGGTCACCGCCTGACAGCTGATGCCTTCCTCGCGTCCCTCGGGACCCAGCTTTTCATTGGTGGTGGCCTTGACGCCCACAGCCTCCGGGGCGAGTCCGATGCGATCGGCGATGTTGCAGCGCATCGCCTCGATATGGGGTTTGAGCTTGGGGCGCTCGGCGATCACCACCGCATCCACGTTCACCACCTGCCAGCCCCGCTCGCTCACCAGGGCCACCACCTGCTCGAGCAGCTGCAGGCTGTCAGCCCCCTTCCAGCGGGGATCCGTGGGAGGGAAATACTTGCCGATATCACCGAGTGAAAGGGCTCCCAGCAGAGCATCCATCACAGCGTGCACCAGGACATCGGCGTCACTGTGACCATCCAGCCCCAGCCCCTCCGGATGCTCCAGGCTGATCCCCCCGAGAATCAGCGCCCGTCCCGGCACCAGACGGTGGATGTCGTAACCGTTGCCGATCCGCAGCTGCATGGCGTCCTCACAGGCGGGATCCATTCTCCCGGCCAGCCAACGGGCGTGGAGGTCGGGGCGGCGCTCCCGTGTGCGCTGCTCACGCTGCTGCTGTCGCCAGGCCTCGATGGCAGCGTGATCACCGCTGCGCAGCACATCCGGAACCCGCTGACCACGAAACTCCGCCGGACGGGTGTAGTGGGGATGCTCCAGCAGCACGGCACTGTGGCTCTCCTCCACCAGGGAAGCCGCCGTTCCGACGGTGCCGGGAAGCAGGCGCACAACACCGTTGATCACGGTCATCGCAGGCAACTCCCCTCCAGTGAGCACGAAATCCCCGACGGACACCTCCTCATCCGCCAGGGACCGGATGCGCTCATCAAATCCCTCGTAGTGGCCGCAGAGCAGCACCAGCTGGTCGTACGCGCTGGACCAGCGCTGCAGATCGGCCTGCTGCAGCGGCCGGCCCTGGGGCGTCATCAGCAGCACGCGAGAGCGGCTGGCACGTGGAATGGACTCCATCGCCGCGTGCACCGGTTCCGGCTTGAGCACCATGCCGGCACCACCGCCGTAGGGCTCATCGTCCACCTTGCGGTAGCGATCGGTGGCGAAGTCGCGCGGATTGTGCAGATGCATTGCCGCGATGCCGGCGGCAAAGGCGCGACCGATCACCCCAAGCTCCAGCAGCGTTGCGAAGGCCTGGGGCGCCAGGCTCACCACATCGAGGCGATAGGGCGACATCGCCACTCAGGCGGCTGGTTTGGAGACCCGACGGATGTCGGTGCAGAAACTTCCCTCAAGCGGACTTCCCCCGGCATCCACCGCGGTGGTGCTGCGCAGTCGCAGGTTGGCTCGGGTGAACCAGATGCGTTCCTGCACCAGCGAACCATCGGGCTGCGGGAGATCGAGTTCGACACTTCCATCCGGCCAGAAGCGCCATTCACCGCGGCTCTCCTCATCGACCGTGAGCTCACCACCATCCACGAAGCCGAGCGAGCGGCCGCGTCCACCGGGAGGCTCCACCAGCAATCGACCCAGCAGCTCTCCACTGCCGGATTCGAAGCGAACCGTCAGCTCTCCGCGTTCGCTGGTGTGCCAGTCGTCATCACCGTTGGAGAGGGCGAAGCTGCTGCGCAGACTCATCCACTCGCCAGCGCAGAGGGCCAGAAACGACGCAGGATCTGCGGGAGGGAAGGCTTGATCGCTCATCACGCCATCTTCTCAGTCGGTCTCACCAGGTGATCGGCAGGAAGGGGTAGGGCCGGTTCCAGCCGTAGAGAGACAGGCGTCGCCGCCCCGGCAGCGCCGATCCACGGCGATGAAAACCGAAGACATCAGCCAGCACCAGAGTGTTGGCCGGACAGGTGAAGGCCTTCGGCGCCGGCAGATCCAGTTCGGCCAGAGCGTCCTCGTGAATCCGGAAGGAGCCGGACACATCCGGCTGACGCTGATGACGGATGGCAGCATCCGCTGTGCGCTGCTCCCACTGCAGCCGCCGAGCGCCGAGACGGTGACTGCCGGGGACGTATTCAAAGGGGCCGTCCTGGGGCTCAACCGGCCAGAGGAAATACCAGAACTTCAAGGCACGAAAAAAGGTGTCGCGATGCAGCTCCTTCTGCAGATCCGGAGTGCGTGACTCCTCACCATGAACCGTGAGATAGATATCGAGCTTGCGGGCCTGCTGCGGCAGACCGATCACCTGACGTGAGCAACGCGAGAGGCGGGGATCGCCGGAGAAGTCCGCTGCGTGCGGCAGCGCTGCGGCATCGATATGCAGAAAGCGGTTGAGGGTGCCGCCGTCAAACCGATCAAACCCTCCGGGGAAGGGCTGCTTGGGCTGGAAGCCGACCTGCTCTCCAGGGGTGATGGGGTGCCGCCGTTCCGCATCGGCGACCGCCTGCTCCACCTCCTCACGAAGTGCCTCGAAACGGTCGACGGGCAGCCAGTTCCGGATCGCGATCACACCATCGCGCTGCAGGTCGCTGACCTCAACCGGTCGCAACAGTCGTCTCCAGCGGCACAGGGACTCCGCCAGCTGAACCCGGCGGCGGTGCAGCTGCCAGTGCCTGTTCAGAGCCGGACTGCCCACCCAGGGATCCCGAAAGCTCTTGGTGCGTGTCAGCAAGGTGAGCATGGGCCGGAGACTAGGTCGACGCCAGAACGGATCAGCTGCCCTGATCGCCGTAGCCGAGCTCATTGAGCCGTTGCGGTTTGCTGCGCCAATCCGGCACCACCTTCACGAACAGCTCCAGATACACCGGACCATCGATGAGCGTCTGCATCTGCAGACGGGCTCCCTGACCGATGGTCTTCAGCATGGAGCCCCCCTTACCGATGAGGATGCCTTTCTGACTCTTGCGCTCCACCAGGACCGTGGCCAGCACCGCCGTTCGGCCCTGCCCCTTGCCCTGAGCAGGCATCTCCTCGACCCGATCGATCATGACGGCGACACTGTGGGGCACCTCCTCGCGGGTCTGCAGCAACACCTGCTCGCGGATCAGTTCCGCCAGCAGCACCCGCTCCGGCTGATCACAGACCATCTCCGGCGGGTACAGCAGCGGACCCTGCGGCAAACAACCCGCCATCGCCGTCGCGAGATCCCCGCAGCCATCACCCTCCAGTGCGCTGCAGCGATGCAGCGGCCAGTCGGTGCCCGTGAGCAGATCCCGGTATGTCTGCTCGGCTGAGTCCTCCTGACCATCGGGAACCCGATCCCATTTGTTGAGGGCCACCAGCACCGGCAAGCGCTGCTCACGCAGCAGATTGACGATGAACGCGTCGCCGCGACCGGGCCGTTCGCACCCCTCCAGCAACAGCAGCACAAGGTCCACCTCACCGATGGCACTGCGGGCGCTCTGCACCAGCCGCTCCCCGAGCAGATGATGCGGCTTGTGAATGCCCGGGGTGTCCACCAGCACCAACTGCGCAGCATCCGTGGTGACGATCGCCCGCAGGCGGTTGCGAGTGGTCTGCGCCACGGGGGAGGTGATCGCCACCTTCTCCCCCACCATCCGGTTCACCAAGGTGGATTTGCCCACGTTGGGGCGTCCGATGAGTGCAACGAACCCTGAGCGGAAATCCTCCGGGGTGGCGAGGGTCATGCGGTCGGGGTGCCGGGGATGAACCCCATAGCCTGCTCCCTGGAGTGTCACCTGGTCATGGCAAGCGCCGCACCCACCTTCCAGCAGGCGATGGAGATCACCGCCACCTGGCTGCAGCAGTGGGAGAACGAGGAAATCAGCGATGAAGTGCTGGCGGACCGCGTCGGCGAGATCATCGCGAGCCGCGATGGTGCCAGGGGGTTTTTCGTGGTGAGCCTGGCCGGCGACAGCGCCCTGATGGATCGGCTGCCCGATCCGGTGGTGGGGCAGCTGCGGGCCGGCGGTGCCGGCGTGGTGGATCTGACCGTTCGCAACCTGGCGATGAGCAGCGCCATGGCACTGCATCACCGACGCCAGGGAGATGCAGCGCAGCAGGCGGGTTCTGAGCGGGTGACGGCTCGCTGCACCGAACTGCTGCGGCAGCTGGAGCCGGCAGACGTGAAGGAACGGCTCGAACAGCTGCTTGAGGCCGCGCTCGACAACCGGGGGGATGACGTCAGCTTCCTGGAGAAGTGGGGCTACGACGCCGAACAGAGGCAAGCGATCAGCACCAGCGTGTACGACGTCGCCGACCCATGAAAAAACCCCGGATCAACCGGGGTTTCTGAGATTCACGACCTGTGCTTCGGGGGATGGTCAGTCCCGACGGCTGCCACCGTTGAGAACGATGATCAGGCGCAGAATGAAGATGAACAGGTTGATGTAAGTCAGATACATGCTCAGGGCACCGGCCAGGTATTGGTCATCCCGGTAGGTGCGGGGCATCGTGTAGAAGTCAACGAAGGCGGCTCCGACGAACAGCACCGTGCCGAAGCCGGCGATCATCAGTTCGAAGCTGGTGCCATGGAACATCTCAGGGGCAAAGATCCCTCCGATGAACTGCACCACCATCGCCAGGATCAGACCGATCAAGCCAAGGCCGACCACCCCGGAGAGCGCCTGACCGACGCTGTCACTCATGCGACGTCCGACGATTGACGCGATCACGAACGTGATACCGGTGGCCAGCGCCGCGGTTCCGACGGCACCGACACCGGCAACGGCTCCCGCAAGCGCCACCAGTCCACTGAGGGTGAAACCGGTGATCAGGCTGTAAACCGAGAGCAGCGGTAACGCGGTGGCGTTGTTGCCCTTCATCGCCACGTTCTGGGCGACGAAGAACAGGATCAGATTGCCGATGATCGCCACCCAGAAGAGGGGCATGAACATCGGCGAAGACATCATCGATAACCCGCCGATCACTCCGACGGAGGTCAGCACCATGCCTCCGCCGACGTAGGGGAGGGCCTTGTTCACGACATTGGGGCCGACCAGGGCGCTGGACTGCGCCTCGCGGATGGCCTGCTGGAAATTGCTGCTGGCTGGCATGTCGACCGGACACCAATCACTCCCATCACTTTGACAGTGCTGGCAATGGTCTGAGGTGCGGATCCCCCTATCGATGCACGTGCCGTGACGCAGGGGCGACATCACGACGGGCATAAGCCTCCACAACCCGCTGCACCAGGGGGTGGCGCACCACATCCGATGACGTGAGCCGGCAGACGGCAACCCCATCGACGCCATCAAGAACCTCAGAGGCCTCCAGCAGTCCGCTGAGCTGACCGGACGGCAGATCGACCTGGGTGATGTCCCCGGTCACCACCATGCGGGACCGTTCACCGAGCCGGGTGAGCACCATGCGCATCTGGGCCGGTGTCGTGTTCTGGGCCTCATCGAGAATGACGAAGGCATCGCTGAGGGTGCGTCCCCGCATGTAGGCCAGAGGGGCCACCTCGATCACTCCCTTCTCCAGAAGCGTGGCTGTCTTTTCGGGGCCAAGCAGGGAATGCAGAGCGTCGTACAGCGGGCGCAGGTAGGGATCCACCTTCTGCTGCAGGTCACCAGGCAGAAATCCCAGGCGTTCCCCCGCCTCCACCGCTGGGCGTGTCAGCACCAAGCGCTCCACCCTGCGCTCCGTGAGCATCCGCACCGCGAGCACCGCGGCCAGAAAGGTCTTGCCGGTGCCAGCGGGCCCAAGGGCAAAGGTGAGATCGTGGCGCTCCATCGCATCCACGTACTGCTTCTGGCGAAGCGTGCGAGGCCTGAGCAGTCCGCCGGTCTGACTGCGGGCCAGCACCTGCTCACCCATGGCGGCATGGTCATCGCCGCGGCCGGCCTCCAGAGCCCCGAGCGCCGCTTGCAGGTCCACCGAGGAAACCGCCTGGCCCTGCTGCCAGATCGGCCGCACCAGCTCGACAACGGCAGCGGCACGCTCCAGTTGCGCAGAGCGTCCTGTGATCACCAGCTGCAACCCGCGCAGAACGAGGGATGCGCCAGTGAGGGACTCCAGGCGATGCAGGGTTGATTCCGCCTCCCCCGCCAGGGCAAGGGCTGCTTCAGGATCGGGAAGATCCAGAATGAAACGGCTGCGCTCGCCGCTGGCGGTCACCGGAGGATCAGCTTTCGGTGGGCTCGCCTTCGCTGGATTCACCCTCGGAGGACGCAGCGGCGGCTGCCTCTGCTTCAGCAGCAGCCTTGGCCTCGGCAGCCTCCTTGGCGGCCTGCTTCACAGCTGCATCCCGGGCAGCGGCCTGCTTGGCCTTGCCGACGGTCTCGGCCGGACGAATGGACTTCTCAATCAGACCACCGCGCTCCAGCAGGGTGCGGACCACATCGGTGGGCTGAGCTCCCTGGCCAAGACGCTCGCGGATGGCTTCCGTATCGAGGCGTGTTTCCTTGGTGCGGGGGTTGTAGAAACCGAGCTCCTCGAGCGGACGGCCATCACGGCGGGATGTGCTGTTGCAGGCCACGAGGCGGAAGCTCGCTTCCCGCTTCTTGCCGAACCGCTTCAGGCGGAGCTTGATCATCGTGGCCCTGGTGTTGAGGAGTGGTGTGGATTCAGGCAGCGCTGCAACGCCTGCCAAACAACCAACATACCGGGTGGCCGATCAGAGAGCTCCGAAGCCTTTTCTCTTCTTGACGGGCTTCTGACGCTTCGGAGCCGCAGCGCCCCTGCCGCGCCTGCCACCGGCCTGTCCGGGCATGCCGCCCATTCCAGGCATCCCACCCATCCCTGGCATCCCGCCCATGCCAGGCATCCCGCCCATGCCGGGCATGCCGCCCATTCCAGGCATCCCACCCATGCCGGGCATGTTGCCCTGACTCATCTGCTGCATGAAGCCGCGCATCTTCTGAAAATCCGCCAGCACCTTGTCCACATCCGCCGATTGATGGCCACTGCCGGCAGCGATGCGGCGGCGGCGGGAGGGCTGGCTGGCCAGAAGATCGGGGTTCTGCCGTTCCATCGGCGTCATCGAACCGATCATCGACTCGATCCGCTTCAGCTGCTGCTCCCCCTGCTTGAGCATGCCGTCATCGATCTTGTTCATGCCCGGGATCATTTTCATCAGGCCACCCAGCGATCCCATGCGCTTGATCAAGCGCATCTGCTTCACGAAATCCGAGAAGTCAAACGTCGCCTCCTGCAGCTTCTTCTGCATCTGCTCGACATCAGCGAGCTCCACCTCCTTCTGGGCCTTCTCCACCAGCGTGAGCACATCGCCCATGCCGAGGATGCGGCTGGCCATCCGTTCCGGATGGAACGGCTGCAGGGCCTCCACCTTCTCGCCGGTGCCGATGAACTTGATCGGCTGACCGCTCACCTTGCGGATCGACAGCGCCGCTCCACCGCGGGAATCACCATCGAGCTTGGTGAGCACGGCTCCCGTGATGCCCACCTGCTCGTGGAACGATCGGGTGAGTTCGGCCGCCTCCTGGCCGATCATCGAGTCGACCACCAGCAGCACCTCATCCGGCTGCACCGCGGTGCGGATCCGCACCATCTCTTCCATCATGTCGGTGTCGATCTGCAGGCGACCTGCGGTGTCGACCAGCAACGTGTCGAAGCCCTCCTGCCTCGCTTTCTCCAGACCAGCGGCAGCAATGTCTTCCGGCTTGGCATCCGAACCGAGGCTGAACACCTCGACATCGATCTGTGCGCCCAGCGTCTTCAGCTGGTCGATGGCAGCAGGTCGATAGACATCAGCCCCCACCATCAAGGCCCGACGGCCCTGATCCTTGAGATGAAGGCCCAGCTTCGCGGTGGCGGTCGTCTTGCCGGCCCCCTGCAGGCCTGCCATCAGCACGACCGTCGGTGCCTCAGTCGCCTTCGCCAGCGGAGCGTTATCGCCGCCCATCACCTCCACCAGCTGTTCGTGCACCACCTGGATGAACTTCTGATCCGGGCTGACGCCGCGCACCACCTCGGCGCCGACAGCCCTCTCACGCACCTCAGCGACGAAATCCTTCACCACCGGCAGGCTCACATCCGCCTCCAGCAGGGCGCGACGCACGTCTTTCAACGCCCCTTCGACGTTGGTTTCGCTGATCTTGTCCTGGCCTTTCAGCCCCTTGACCGCATCCTCAAAACGGGCTGATAGCTCGTCAAACATCTTCGGCAGCCATCAGGCTCAGTGCAGTGATCGTAAAAAGCGATGCTCCCCGGTTCAGCGACCGGGGATGTACTCGTGCAGTTTCCACTCCTTGCCGTCCCTTCCGAAGACATAGGTGAGGGAGAGAGTTCCGGGCTCCGTCTGCTCCAGCACCTGACCGTCTCCACCCAGGGTCTTGTCGGCGTAGGCAACCTGCGCCCCAACGGCGATCCGCTGAGGTGCACGGTTCACCGGACCCACAGCGGTCACGGAGGCCTCGATCAGCTTGCTGCGGCCGGCCGCGGCATCAGCCGCCTGTTCCGCCTGCACCCGCTCCACCAGACGTTCGCGGGCGATGGGCGCCAGATCGCGAGCAGGATCTCCGGTGCCGGCCAGGGCGCTGGCCTTGCCATCCAGCCAGGCCTGCACCAGGGCCTGAAGTTGATCGTTCGTCGGTTGATCAGCCGTCAGCGGCTGAGGCGCGGAGACGGTCCCCTTCTCAGGCTTCAGGGTCGCCTGCGGTGCTGAGGGCTCAGCCTGAGGTTCCGCCGGCATCACAGGAATGGGCGTGGGTTCCGAGCTGGGACTGCTGGTTCGCTGTCGCATCAGGGCCTGAACCACAAGAGCGGTCACCAGGGCGGCCACCACCGCACCGGCGATGCGTGACATCGCCCCAAGGGGCAACTGCCGGGTCCAGGCAAGTGTCGCCGACTCCGGCTCCCCGGCCGGGACGCTGTCCTCCTCCGGCTCCTCGGAGACAGGACGATCGAGCAGCGGCAGCCAGTCAGGCATTCCGGAGCCGGTGGGACTCTCCTCCTGACGGGCGGCCTGGCGATCCAATCGGTCCACATATGCCTGCACATCGCGATCGGCGAACCAGGCATCCAGGTCAACCCCGGCCGGTTCCACATCGCGGTAACCGGGAAGAACGTCCCGCTCCAGCCAGACGCGGCAGTAGTCGCACTGAGCAGCGAGCTCATCGCCGGGATGGTCTGCGAACCAGTCCTTCAGGTCGGGGTCGCGCAAACTGCCGAAGCGCAGAGCGGCCTCCGCCACATCACCCAGAAGCAGATCGATGCAGCCATGCAGCGGCATGGGATCGAGATCCGGTGTTTTCAGCAGCACCAGCTGTTCCCGGGCCTGCTCCAACAGCTCGGGCTTGCGGCGGGTGAAGCCTGCGGCCGTCAACGCGAACACCACCAGACATCCCGCCTCCTCGGAGCCCTGTTCGTACCAGCTGCCGAACAGATCAATCTGCTCCTGAACCGTCAGAAAGCGGCGGATCTGCTGGAAGAAGGTCTCGAAATCCGACTGGGCCAGCTGGGCCGTGCCGGCATCCGCGGCTTCCCCCTCGAGACCGCCCCGCTCGCTGACCAGCTGATTGAGCAGAGCGAGACCTCGCAGATGGGCCTGCTGATCGCTGAGATCACGACTGAGCAGGTCAAGGACCCGGTAAGGATGCAGGGCCTGAAGTGCCTGCTCGAGCTTGGCCTGTTGATCAGGAAGCTTGCCCATCCGCTGCTGGAGCTCAATCCCCTCCTGCAGCAACCCGGCGGCCACCTCATAACGGCGCAACTCCCGGTCTTCCGCCGCCGCATCACAACAGGCGAGAGCTGCCAGCAGGGTGAGATCGGCTTCACGCCCACTGCCAAGCGCTGGTGCCTGCGGTGGTTGCAGCCCCTGACGCGCCAACTGGAAGGCTTCATGGGAGGCCCGGGCTTCCCACAGCAGGATCAGTCCCGCCACCTCACTGCTGGAGGCCAGATCGAGACCGACGGTTCCATCCGGGTGCGTCTCACTGAGCTGCAGCAACGCTGCTTCGTACTCCTCCCGTCGCTCCTGATCCGTCAGCAGGTCCGCGGATCGCTGCAGCAGGACCTGACGCTGCTGCAGCACCTCGTGGGTGAATCCCTGATCCGGCGGGTGATCGCAACGACTCTGAAGCTTGCGAAGAATGGCCTGAGCATCCGAGGAAGGACTGACGCCCAGCAGTCGGAAATGATCGATGGGCAGGTCCACCACCAGCGCACGCAATAGCTGCGAACTTTAGTCAGTGTCTGGGATTTTGCCTATTTCTCATCCGTTGGCCCTTACAGTCGGTCTCTGTTGTCTTGAAGGGCATGGGTCAGGACCTCGCGGTCGAGTCCGCTCCGATCACCTCAGCGGCCGCCGGTCCTCATGCCGAGCGTCTCTCCTCACTGGTCACGGCTCAGCGAGCCAGCGTCGACCGTGAGACCGGCCTGGCGCTTTATCGAGACATGACCCTCGGTCGGCGTTTCGAGGACAAGTGCGCCGAGATGTACTACCGGGGCAAGATGTTCGGGTTCGTGCATCTCTACAACGGTCAGGAAGCTGTCAGCACCGGCGTCATCGGTGCGATGAAGCGTCAGCACGACTGGTTCTGCAGCACCTACCGGGATCACGTCCATGCCCTGAGCGCCGGAGTGCCGGCACGGCAGGTGATGAGTGAACTGTTCGGGAAGGAAACGGGTTGCAGCAAAGGCCGGGGAGGCTCGATGCACCTGTTCTCCAAGGAACATCATCTGCTCGGAGGCTTCGCCTTCATCGCCGAAGGCATTCCGGTTGCCCTCGGATCGGCCTTCACCAGTCGCTACCGGCGCGACGCCCTCGGTGACTCCTCAAGCAACGCAGTCACCGCAGCATTTTTCGGTGACGGAACCTGCAACAACGGCCAGTTCTTCGAATGCCTGAACATGGCCCAGCTCTGGAAGCTGCCGATCATTTTCGTTGTTGAGAACAACAAGTGGGCGATCGGCATGGCGCATGACCGGGCCACCAGTGACCCTGAGATCTGGCGCAAGGCCGGAGCCTTCGGCATGGCTGGAGAAGAGGTGGACGGCATGGATGTGCTGGCCGTTCGAGCGGCAGCTCAGCGAGCCATCGAACGAGCCCGCGCAGGCGAGGGACCGACGCTGCTCGAGTGCCTCACCTATCGATTCCGTGGCCACTCCCTGGCTGACCCCGACGAGCTGCGTTCGGAGCAGGAGAAACAGTTCTGGGCCGAGCGTGATCCGCTCAAAGCGCTGGAACGTGACCTCAGCGGCGCTGGGCTGGTCCAGAGCGATGAACTGCGAGCGATCGAGAAAGAAATCGATGCTGTGGTCGAAGACTGCGTGGACTTCGCCCTGTCGGCTCCGGAGCCCGATCCCTCGGAACTGACCCGTTACATCTGGGCTGAGGACTGAAACGTCCCGCCCAGACGTTCTCAACCCTGATCAGATGCCGCTGGGCAGGCGTCGGGTGAGATTGCGGAGCTTGCGGAGTGCTTTCAGCTCCACCTGACGCACCCGCTCCCGTGACACTTCCATCAAGCGGCCAATCTCGGCGAGCGTGTGGCGCTCATTGCCCTCGAGCCCGAAACGAAGTCGCAGAACATGCTGTTCCTGATCGCTGAGATGGCTGAGCCAGCGACCCAGCTGCTCGTGGTGAATCCGCTGCTCAACGATGTCCAGTGGCTCATCGAGTGAGGAGTCGGCGATCAGATCACCGAGGAAGCTGCGACCTTCCTCTCCGTTCACTGGGGCATCAAGGCTGCTGGTGGTGAGCGCCTGGCGAAGCAGGGAGTCGAGCTCATCGAGAGGGATGTCCATCGCTTCCGCGATCTCGACCCGGCTGGGCATCGCGCCGAGTTTGTGAGCCAGGTCAAGGCTGACCTTGCGGATGGTGGTGAGGCGCTCGCTGAGGTGGACAGGCAGACGGATCGTTCTGGACTGACAGGCGATGGCGCGCGTCATGCTCTGACGGATCCACCAGAAGGCATAGGTGGAAAATTTGTACCCACGGGTGGGGTCAAATTTCTCAACCGCCCGCTCAAGGCCGAGAGATCCTTCCTGAATCAGGTCAAGAAGTTCAAGACCTTTGCCTTGGTATTTTTTCGCGACGCTGACAACAAGCCGAAGATTGGCTTTCATCATTCTTTCCTTCGCCCGCCGACCGATGCGGATCATTCGGCGCTGCTGAGTGGTGAGAGCGCTTTCGTCGAAAGACTTCGAACCGTCTTCCGTGAGCTCCATCATTTTCTGAACCTGGTTGCCCAGTTCGATCTCCTCAGCCGGGGTGAGCAGAGGAATCCGACCGATGGTCGCCAGGTACCAACTGACCGGATCGCTGCTGCGACGGCGCTGCGTCTCTGCAGGCCTTGGGGCGGTAGAAACCATGTCCCTCGTCAGAGATGTGTTGGGAGTGACTTTCTTATGGGCAGAGCAAATGGCGCGGTGATTTCAGCAACCTTTCAGATTCGGAACAGCAAATCGAAACATTCAAAATCTTTGAAAACGAACATTGAAAAAAACATTCGATTCGTACCAACCAAAAAACGTTGGTAATGCTGGTGTCTCACGTGAAACAGCTCTGTCCAGAACCGCTCCCGCCTGACATCTGCTTTTGCTGACATTCACCGTTTTCACCTGCAGGCAATTCATGACCACTCCGGATGGATGGCTTGCCGGTGGCAGTTCAGACTGGAATCACGCCCACTCGCGCCGATGTCCTCCGGTCTCAGCTCCACTCCTGCCGGTCAGGCAGCCCTGGAGCGTCTGCGGCAGTGGCCGGGTGATCACCGTGTCGCCGTTGGACTCTCCGGAGGAGTGGACAGCTCACTGACTGCAGCCCTTCTGGTGGAGGCCGGTTGGACCGTGGAGGGTCTGACGCTCTGGTTGATGAGTGGCAAGGGATCGTGCTGCGCGGAAGGCCTGGTCGATGCCGCCGGCATCTGCAGCCAGCTCGGGATTCCACACCATGTCGTGGACAGCCGCGACACATTTCAGCGTGAGATCGTCGGACGCCTCGTCGACGGCTACCGGGACGGCATCACGCCACTGCCCTGCTCCCAGTGCAACCGCTCGGTGAAATTCGGACCGATGCTCGCGTGGGCCCGCGAGGAACGGGGGCTGCCGCGCATCGCCACCGGGCACTACGCCCGAATCCGCCACGGTGGCGAGAGCGGACGCCACCAGCTGCTGCGCGGCCTCGACTCTCACAAGGACCAGAGCTACTTCCTCTACGACCTCAGTCAGGACATGCTCGGGCGCATCGTCTTTCCGCTCGGGGAACTGACCAAGCCGGATACACGGCTGGAAGCGGCACGCTTCGGACTGCGCACCGCTGACAAGCCGGAAAGTCAGGACCTCTGCCTGGCGGAGCATCACGGCTCCATGCGGGCTTTCCTCGACGCCTACCTGCCTCCAAGGGACGGAGAGATCGTTCTCGCCGACGGCACGGTGGTGGGCCAGCACGACGGGATCGAACATTTCACGATCGGCCAGCGCAAGGGCCTCGGAGTTGCCTGGTCGGAACCCCTGCATGTGATCCGACTCGATCCGGCCATGAATCGCGTCGTGGTGGCGCCCAGGGCGGAAGCCGGTTGTGGCTCCTGCCCGGTCGGGGCGGTGAACTGGGTGTCGATCGATCCCCCGACAGCCCCCCTCAACGTGGAGGTTCAGGTGCGCTACCGCAGCGAGCCGGTGCAGGCACGGATCTCTCCGCTTGAGGCCACCGATGCGGACCACGCCAGGGACCGTCCGTATCGCTGCGCCGTGGAGTTCAGCGAGGCGCAGTTCTCGATCACCCCAGGCCAGGCCGCTGTCTTCTACGACGGCGACGTGGTGCTGGGCGGAGGACTGATTCAGCGTGATGCCAGCAGCCGCAGCATGCCGACCACCAACAGCGGCAGCAGCACCACATCCCTCCAGCGGGCGTAGAGGGTCGTTGACGCACGCGGCCGCAGCTCCGCCAGGGCCACCCCTTCCTGAAGCGGAGGCAGCAGCGGATGGACCCGGCCATCCGCCCTGATCAGAACGGTGGGACCGGTGTTCGCAACACTCAGGAGATCTCGGTCATTCTCAAGGGCCCGCAGCTGCCCGAGAGCCGTGAACTGGCGCTGCAGCAATTGTGGATAGGGATCGAGATTGGCGACTGCCAGCAGCCAGCGCGCCCCTTCCGCGGAGGCTGCCGCCAGCGCCCGACCGTCGCTGATCTCGTAGCAGATCGCTGCCGCTCCAGCCGGTTGCAAACCCGCCAGGGCACGGGATGGTGTTCCCGGATGCAGGCCGCCCACCGCGGAGAGTCCGGCGGTGAGCCCCAGAGGCAATGGTGGAAGCCATTCCCCCAGCGGAACAAGCCGATGCTTGTCGAGCAGGGGGAGGGGTTCGCCGCCGCCTGGCTCCAGCAGCAGCAGGCTGCTGCGCTGCTGGCCCAACTCCCAGCGGAAGCCACCACTCAGCAACGGCAGTGGAGCGGCATCGGGGAGCGTCCAACCCACCGGAAGGGTGCCTTCCGGTGCCACCAGCAGTCCGGCACCGAGCTCATCGGCCTCCGCCAGAGCTCGCTGCAGTGCTGATGGAAACTGCTGCCGGCGCTCCGGCGTGAACTTCTCTCGGGTGGGGATGGCCGGCTGCCAGGCCGCCAGCCGCAGGAGCTCCGGCTCCGATGCCGGTTGTCCCGTGGCGGCACCCCTCAGCAGCAGGCCCCCGAGGCCATGGGCCAGCAGCACGCTGGCGACGGTGATCACAGCCAGACGCCGCCGTCCTGGACGCCGGCGCCACAGGTTGCAGGCTGCCCATCCCCAGAGCAACTGAAGGGTCGCCAGTCCGCCAGCTCCGATCCAACGGGAGAGGCCCGCCAGAGGACGATC
Source organism: Parasynechococcus sp. (assembly GCF_045559935.1). Taxonomy (NCBI): domain Bacteria; kingdom Bacillati; phylum Cyanobacteriota; class Cyanophyceae; order Synechococcales; family Prochlorococcaceae; genus Parasynechococcus; species Parasynechococcus sp. The sequence goes on along the minus strand of NZ_JBJLJL010000006.1, from coordinate 54,619 downwards.
CAAAGGCAGGGTGCTGCCACCGACCCCGATCCAGAACAGTGGACCAGCGGCCAGCATCACCTCAGCGACCCCCCAGACCGCTGCGAGCAGCAGCACCGGCGTTCCGGACCAGCGCGCCAGCAGCGACCAGAGGCCCACCAGCACCGCCGCAGAGGCAGCACAGACCATCCAGATCGCCACGGCAACGGGAAGACTGAGCAGAGACGGCACCCCCATCCAGGTGAGCGGGTGCAGGGACAGCAGCCAGCGGTGGCTGATCAGAACCGCCACAGCACCCCAGAGGGCCGCCAGGCGAGGACGCTCCGCGATGGACCAGAGCAGCGCCAGGCCTGGGATCATCAGCAAGGGACCCAGACCAGCCGGAGCCAGTCCGGCCAGAACTCCACCGGAGAGCGCCTGCAGCCAGGGCTGGGATCGGTGATCTCCCATGGTCACGGTCGTCCGGTCAGAGGCATCCTGTCCTGGAGTCTCACCGCCCTCGGATGGACGCTGCCAATCCGCTCCAGCAACTGCTGCTCCGTGGCCTCGGCACCACCAGCCTGGTGGCTGATCGGCTGCGCGGGGTCAGCCAGGCCTGGGTCAGCAGCGGTCGACTGGATCCGAACCAGGCCTCAGCCCTCGTGGACGACGTCATGAAGGCGCTGCGGGGCGAGACGCCGGAATTGGAGGAGCAGGCGGAACGCAAACTGGAGCGCAACCGCGACAACCTTCTCCAGGACATCGGTGTGGCAAGCCAGAAGGAACTCGATGAACTGCGAGGTCGCATCGATCGACTCGAACAGCAGCTGCGTCAGCTGAACCGGATGGAATGAACCGGAGGGCAGAATCAGCCGGTCCGAACCGGTTCCCGTGCGCGACATCCTGATCAGTTCCACCGTCTGCGTTCTCTGTCTGCTGCTGGCCCTTGTCAGCCAGCTGGTGGCGCCCTCGACCGTCAACGCAACCGTCAACACTGCTGTTTCGTCTGAGATCAGTTCCGGGCCCAGCACGGCCAAAGCCAGAACCAGCCCAGGCTTCGAACTCGATCCGGACGACCCCAACCCGACGCTTTTCGCCATGGCACCCGACGACACCCTCGCCGACGCTTCCGCTCTGGGTGGTCCCCTGGAGAGCCCCGACACCCGCCTGACCACCAGCGGACTGAGCATCACCGAACTGGAGATCGGGAGCGGCGCAGAGGCGGCTCCCGGACAGACAGTGGTCGTCAACTACCGCGGCACGCTGGAGAGCGGCAAGGAGTTCGACAGCAGCTACGGGCGCGGCCCCTTCAGCTTTCCTCTGGGAGCCGGCAGGGTGATCAAGGGCTGGGATGAAGGCGTGGCCGGGATGAAGGTTGGCGGCAAGCGCAAACTCGTGATTCCGCCTGATCTGGCCTACGGGAGCCGCGGCGCCGGAGGCGTGATTCCCCCCAACGCGACGCTGATCTTCGAGGTCGAGCTGCTCGACGTGAGGAAGTGAGTGGCAGTTAGGCTCGGGACAAGCCAAACCCACTCTTATCCGATGCTGCGCTCGGCCCTCACCGCCCTCGTCAGTGCCCTTCCCGCCCCTGTTGTCGAGGCTCACTGCGACGGCCCCTGTGGTGTTTACGACCCCGCCTCTGCCCGTGTGGCAGCCGAAGCGGTGCTGTCCATGACCAAGAAGCTGAAGGGCCTGGAGGCACCCGCTGCCGGCGACGCCGCCGCCCTGGCCGCGTTCAACAACACCTTCGGTCGTTACGTGGCCATCAAGGAAGAGGAGGCCCAGAAGACCAAGAAGGAGCTGCTGATTCTCTGGACGGACTATTTCAAGCCCGACCACCTGGCCACCTTCCCTGACCTGCACGACACCTTCTGGAAGGCAGCCAAGCTCTGCAGCGCCTGCAAGGTGAACATCGATCAGGCCAAAGCCGAGGAACTGATGGCAGCTGTGGAGAAAATCCACGGCATGTTCTGGCAGTCCAAGGGCCGCAGCGATGCCTGGGTCACAGCCTCCTGAGCCCATTCAGCCTCAGATAGGCCAGCCTCCTCCGCAAGCAGCTCTCAGCGATCTGCTTGCCCTGTTTCTGTTTCGCCGTCGTCACATGCGTGTCGACGGCTTTTCCATGGCACCGACCCTGGTACCCGGTGACCTGGTTCTGATCACGCCGAGGCAGGCCCGGGCGACGCTTCCAGCCCTCGGCTCGATCGTTGTGGCACGCCATCCTGATCGACCCGCGACCCGGATCATCAAGCGGATGGCGGACGTCCAGGACGGGGGTCTTGTTCTGCTCGGTGACAACCCTGGGGCAAGCACGGACAGCCGTCAGTTCGGAGTTGTCCCCTCTCGGCTGCTGATCGGCGAGGTGACGTCTGTGGTGCGCTGAGCGACGCCGCTCGGAACGCCGCCTTCAGAACATCGCCGCTGACGTGCGGTGCAACCAGAAGACACCCGTGAGGATGGAGAGTGCACCGGTGCCTCCGACCAGGAGGGGCAGCAGCCTGGCGCCGCTGCGCAGGGTGAGGAAGGAGACCACAGCCACGACGGCGAGCATCGCTGCCATCGAGCCGCAGAGATACGACAGCAGATAGGTCGCGGCACCGAGAGGTGGAAGGGCCAGAGCCGGAATCACAGCCAGCAGATGACTGGCCCCCGCCAGACCGTGCAGAAGCCCCAGTCCCGACGCGGCATGGGCATGCCGGCGGTGGTTGCTCTGACCCCGGACATGCAGGTGCAGGTGCTGGTGGATTGCGTCACCTTCGTGATGGTGTTCATGGCTGTGCAGTTCCAGACCGAAGGCGGTTCGCACCGCCAGGCCACCGACCACCAGCAGAGCCACGCCCACCAGGAACTCCGCCCAGGCAGACATCGCCTTCACGTGGGCCAGATCCTTGATTCCGATCGCGATCAGCGCCAGCACCACCACTCCGACGGAGTGGCCGGCCCCCCAGGCCAGGCCGGCCCGCAAGGCCGGCAGGGGCTTCCGCAGGGAGAACGGAGCCATGGCCACGAGGTGGTCGGCTCCACCGACCACGTGAACAGCACCGGCGGCGAAACCGGTGAGGACGCTGATCAGCACTGCACTGCTCCGAAGACGTTGATTCTGCAGGACCGGTCGGATCTATCCACCGATCAGCGTGGTCAGGGCCATCTGCACGTCCTGCTGACGCATCAACGCCTCCCCCACCAGCACGGCTCCTGCACCGGCTGCCTGGACCCGATCGAGATCAGAGCGGCTGAAGAGGCCGGATTCACTGACCAGCAGAGCCTGCTGCTGCTGAAGACGAGGTCGAAAGTCCTCGGTCAGTCGCTCTGTGGTCGTCAGATCCGTCTCGAAGCTGGTGAGATCCCTGTTGTTGATTCCGATCAGCGGGAATTCACCGAGGGTCAGCACCCTCTCCAGCTCGCCGGCGTCGTGAACCTCCACCAGAACGTCCAGGCCAAGACTGGCGGCGGCTTTCCGCAGATAGCGCAGATCCTGGTCCGTGAGAATCGCGGCGATCAGCAGCACGGCATCGGCGCCAGCCGCACGGGCCTGGAACAGCTGGTAGGGACTGAGCACGAATTCCTTGCAGAGCAGGGGAAGATCCACCGCCTGTCGCACCTCCACCAGCACATCAAAGCCGCCCTGGAAGAACGTCTTGTCGGTGAGCACGGAAAGACAGCTGGCACCTCCGGCTGCGTAGGCCCGGGCGATGGCCACGGGGTCGAAGTTTTCCCTGATCACTCCCTTGCTTGGACTGGCCTTCTTCACCTCAGCGATGACGGCCGGCAGCACCGGAGCGGAACGCAGGGCAGCGATGAAGTCCCGGGTGGGAGGCAGCTCGTCGATCTGGCGCTTGAGGTTCTCCAGGGGGACCCGCTCACGCGCCGCATCGACCTCACGGTCCTTGGCCCAGACGATTTTCTCCAGGATGTGCCTGGGTTCCTGCTCATCGTGCGGAACGGCGTATTCCAGATGCGCCACGCGCACCTTCGGATTGGGGGGACGACGACGGATCTCCATGGTTCAAGTAAAGGGTTGATCGATTCAGGAGACGAGCTGACCTGCGGCCTGCTTGTAGGCCACTTCCACCACCTCGCTGAGCGTTGGGTGGGTGTGCACTTCGGTGGACAGCTGACGCACGCTCTGGCGACGAGCCACGGCATTGGCCACTTCCTGAATCAGATCGGCGGCGTGCAGACCGTAGATGTGAGCCCCCAGCACCTCGCCGCTGGCCTTGTTGAACAGAAGCTTCATCAGGCCATCACTCTCCAGCTCAGCAAGAGCCTTGGAATTGGCCTTGAAGTAGCTGCGCACCGCTCCGAGCTGAAAGCCTTCCTTGGCCGCAAGCTCCTTGGCGTCCGCTTCGGTGAGGCCGACCGAGCTGATCTCGGGATGGGTGAAGGTGGCCGCCGGAATGCTGCGGTAATCGATGTGGCGGCTGTGGCCGAGGATGTTGTCCACAGCGACCGTGCCCTGAGCAGCCGCCGTGTGCGCCAGCATCAACTTGCCGGTCACGTCGCCGACAGCCCAGAGGTGGGGAACGGGTTGATCGTTCACCAGCACCCGCATTCCGTCGTCGATCGGCACGAAACCACGGGTGGTCTCGACGCCGAGAGACTCGAGGTTGAGCCCTTTGCTGCTCGGCACCCGTCCGGTCGCCACCAGAACCGCATCCACCTCAAGAGTCTCCACAAGCTCCCGACTTGCGAAATCCGCCAGTTCGATCCGCACCGGACAACCCGGCGTCACCTTGCTCGCCAGGACCCCGGATCGGGCATCGATGTCGCGGCCATCGATCAGATGGCGACCGGCGATCTTGGCGATGTCCGGATCAAAGGTGGGCATCACCCGATCCAGAGCCTCGATCATCGTCACTTCGCAACCGAGGGCGGTGTACACATCGGCGAACTCCAGGCCGATGTAGCCGCTGCCGATGATGGCGATCCAGCGCGGCAGCCACTCCAGATTGATCGCCTCATCACTGGTGAACACCGTGCGGCCATCGGTCTCGATACCGGGCGGGACAAAGGGGTCCGAGCCGGTGGCCAGGATCACGTCGCGAGCTCGCAGCATCCGATCCACGCCGCTCGGCTCGCGCAGACCGACCCGCTGGGATCCTTCCAGGCGACCATGACCGCGCAGGATCGTGACGCCCGCCCGTTCCAGCGACTTGGTGAGGTTGGTGCGGATCGTCTGCACCAGCTGATTGGCATGGTCAGCGATCTTCTGCCGCTCAAAGCGCACCGGCGCGGCGTGGATGCCGAAACTCGCCAGATGCTGATCATCGGCCAGTTCACGCACCTTGCCGCTGGCCGCCAGCAATGCCTTGGAGGGCACACACCCCCGGTTCACGCAGGTGCCGCCCATGTCACGCGATTCGATGATCGCGGTCTTGAGGCCATGCTCCGCAGCATGCTTCGCAGCATCGAAGCCGCCGTAGCCGGCGCCGATGACGATGACGTCGAAATCGAAACTGGCGTCGCTCACCCGGACTGCTGCGATGTTGTGGCGGTCATTGTCGCCCTTCGGCGCTCCAGGAGCAGGGGGACCGCGGCGGCGGCGACATTCAGAGACTCCACCCGATCGCTGTGGGGAAGGGTGACGGCATGGGTGCAGCAGGCCTGAAGCCTTGGATGCAGGCCCGCTCCTTCCGTTCCCAGCACCAACGCCGTTGGTCGGGTCCAATCCAGTTGCCAGTAGGGGATGGGGCGACTGGTGCCTGCCGCATCCGGCACCAGCGTGGCCACCACCTGAATGCCGGCCTCGGCCAGCTGCATCAGCCGTGCTTCGAGCTGATCCAGCGCAGCCTGTTCATCGGGCCCGAAACGATGGTGAGGGAGTTGCAGCAGAGCCCCTGCGGAAGCCCTCAGCACCTTCGGGCTGAGGGGGTCAACACCTGAGCCGAGCCATGCCAGCTGTACATCAGCGGCGAGCGCCGTGCGCAGGAGCGTTCCGAGATTGCCTGGATCCTGGACCCGATCCAGCACCAGCATCAGATCCGGGGCGGAGGGAGGCCGGGGGAGCATGGAGAGCGGTGCCAGACAGGCCACCCCGTCAGGAGTCACGGTGGTGAGGGCTGCCTGCAGGACGGATTCCGTGACGCACTGGCGCTGGACGGTGGGATCGAGGCGCTGTTCCAGGTCGGCGTGGATCCCCCACCAGCGTTCCGTGGCCACGATCTCTAGCGGACTGCGGCCAAGACGAAGCAGTTCCTGCAGCAGATGAGTCCCTTCCAGCAACAGCAGGCCCTGCTGCTCTCGCCCCTGACGCGTGGTCAGGCTCCGGAGCCGTTTCACGAGCGGATTCCGGCGGCTGCTGATCAGGGAAACGGATGCCCCGGACACGGTGGATGGAATGACCGTGGTCCTGGTCAGAAGCTGCTGTGCTTCCGCACTTTCAGGCCTTTATGAACGGAGAGATCGTCGCCGCTGAGGTCGAGCCCATTGATCGCAGCGATCTCGCCTTTGAGACCTTCAGCAGCGAGATTCTCAACCAGCTTCTGAATCACCTGATCCTCGACTGCGGCGTTGTCGATGGAATCGGGAGTGAGGCGTTCCAGGAAACGACCCACCTTGGAAGCGACGACCTCGGAAGCGTTGGAGATCTTCAGGACAATCATGAAGTCGGTAGGTGTCTCATAACCGACAAGCTAGTGCGGATGGGGAGACTTGAACTCCCACGATGTTGCCACCACTAGTACCTGAAACTAGCGCGTCTACCAATTCCGCCACATCCGCTGGCGTGTGTCGCTCAGGCGACAGAGACGAACATACGGCATCGGCGATCAGGGCTCCTGAGCAACAGGCGCGAAGGCAACAACCAGTTTCAACTCCGGCCGTCTAGACGGTCTCAAGAGTGCTTGCAAAAATGCGCCCGTAATCAAGAAATCATTAGAGATGACGGCTGCGGCAATCGCGTCTCAAGAGATTCTCAAGCCGCATCTCACTGTTGCAGGTGGACATTCCTTAGGGGGAACCATCCGGGTCAGCGGAGCCAAGAATTCCGCCCTTGTGCTGATGACGGCCAGCCTTCTGACCGCCGACACGCTTGAGCTGTGCAACGTCCCGGATCTGACGGATATCGGCGGGATGAGCGAGATCCTCGCGTCCCTCGGGGTGAAGGTGGAGCGTCAGGCCGATCGCGTCCGACTCAACGCAGCCGTTCTGTCCAGTTCCGAACCCCCCTATGAACTGGTCAACAGCCTCCGGGCCAGCTTCTTCAGCATCGGACCCCTGCTGGGCCGCCTCGGTCACGCCAAGGTGCCCCTGCCTGGAGGCTGTCGCATCGGGGCCCGTCCTGTGGTGGAGCACATCCGGGGACTGAAGGCTCTTGGTGCCGTGATCCAGGTTGAGCACGGGATCATTCACGCCAACGTGCCCGGCCCGAACAAACGCCTCAAGGGCGCTTCGATCATCCTGGACTGCCCAAGCGTCGGCGCCACAGAAACCATCCTCATGGCCGCCGTGCTGGCCGAGGGCACCAGCACGATCGAGAACGTGGCTCAAGAGCCTGAAGTCCAGGACCTGGCCAACCTGCTCAATCGCATGGGCGCCAGGGTCAGCGGCGCCGGTAGCCCCGTGATCACGGTGGAGGGTGTGGAGTCGCTGCACGGCTGCCTGGATTACCCGGTGATCCCTGACCGCATCGAGGCCGGCACCTTTCTGATGGCTGCCGCCATCACCCGTTCCAGGCTGCGGGTCGAGCCTGTGGTTCCCGAGCACCTGAACGCTGTTCTTCAGAAACTTCGCGACTGCGGCTGTCATCTGGACATCGACGCCACAGGGATCACGATCACGCCGAAGGAGATCACGGCCGTCGACATCACCACACAGCCCTTCCCCGGCTTCCCGACCGATCTTCAGGCACCCTTCATGGCCCTGATGACGACGGCTCGCGGAACGAGCGTGATCACCGAGCGGATCTACGAGAACCGCATGCAACACGTGGGGGAACTGCAGCGGATGGGAGCCTCGATCCGGGTGGACGGCAACACCGCGATCGTTGAGGGGGTGTTCAGGTTGAGTGCGGCTCCCGTGAAGGGAAGCGATCTGAGAGCTTCAGCAGCCATGGTGCTGGCCGGCCTCGCGGCCGACGGCACCAGCAAGGTCAGCGGACTTCAGCATCTGGACCGCGGATACGACGACATCGAAGCCAAGCTCAATGGGGTCGGAGCTGTCATTTCACGCCAGGCCTCCTGAGTTGATCGATCAAGGCTGAGTCAGTCCATACAATTCCTCTCAGGGGAGCCTGGCGGAATTGGTAGACGCAGCTGACTCAAAATCAGCCGGCCACTGGTCTTGGGGGTTCAAGTCCCCCGGCTCCCATTCATCGGCTGTGATGAACACCTACAGCCGGTTTCCGCTCACGCTGGTGCGTGGGGCCGGATGCTGGGTGTGGGATGACCGTGGGACCCGCTACCTGGATGCCGTCGCCGGCATCGCCACCTGCAGCCTCGGCCACAGCGATCCGGTCATGCGCCGCAACCTGGGGCGTCAGCTGCGTCAGCTGCAGCATGTCTCGAACCTGTATCGGATTCCGGAACAGGAGGAGCTGGCCACCTGGCTCGTCGACCACAGCTGTGCCGACAGCGTTTTCTTCTGCAATTCCGGCGCGGAAGCCAATGAGGCCGCCATCAAGCTGGCTCGTAAACATGGCCACACCCGACGCGGCATCGAGCGTCCGGTGATCCTGACGGCGACGGCCAGCTTCCACGGCCGCACCCTGGCGGCGGTGACGGCCACGGGGCAACCGAAATACCACCAGGGGTTTGAACCGGTCGTCGATGGGTTCGATTACGTCCCCTACAACGACCTTGAAGCCTTCGAGAGCTGCCTGAACCGCCATGAAGCGGCCGGACCATCGGTCGCTGCCGTTCTGATTGAACCGCTGCAGGGCGAAGGGGGCGTGAACCCTGGAGATCGGGTCTATTTCCAGAAGCTGCAGGAGCTGTGCAGAGCCCGCGACATCCTTCTGATCCTCGATGAGGTGCAGGTGGGCATGGGTCGGAGCGGCCGTTGGTGGGGCTACGAACACCTGGGCATCGAACCCGATGCGTTCACCCTCGCCAAGGGACTTGGTGGCGGGCATGCCATCGGGGCCCTGCTGGTGCGCGCCCAGGCCGATGTTTTTGAGCCCGGGGATCACGCCAGCACTTTCGGAGGCAATCCTTTCGCCTGCCGGGCAGGCCTGACGGTGGCCCGCGAGATCGAACGCCGCGGCCTGCTGCTGCAGGTGGAGCAGCGCGGCCGACAGCTGCGGGAGGGGCTGGAAGCTCTGGTGCTCCAACACCCCCACCTGCTCTCGGGTGTGCGGGGCTGGGGCCTGATCCAGGGACTGGTGATCCGTCAGGACAGCGGCATCACCGCCCCTCAGCTCGCCAAGGCGGCGATCGATCAGCGATTGCTACTGGTGGCAGCAGGTCCATCGGTGCTGCGCATGGTGCCGCCCCTTGTGATCAGCGCCCGCGAAGTCCGTCAGCTGCTTGAGCGACTGGAAACCACGCTGCGCGTGGCCGGCTGAGGGAAGCCCCGGGGCGATGACCGCGACCGACCTGTCGGATCTGATTCCCCGCTTCGATCTGCGCGGCATGGATCTGCAGCTGGATCGCATGCAGGCGGCCCTGGAAGCGCTGCGCTCCCCCTGCCAGGAGGTCCCGGCGATTCAGGTCGCCGGAACAAACGGCAAGGGGTCGATCGCCAGCTTTCTCGCCTCAGCCCTTCACCGGGCTGAGATCCGCTGCGGACTCACCACCTCTCCCCATCTGATCAGCTGGTGCGAACGAATCTGCGTCGACGGCAGACCGATCGCCCACGACTGTCTGAGAGACGCGCTGATCGCCCTGCGGCCCATCAGTGATCACCATCGGCTGACGCCCTTCGAACAACTGCTGGCGGTCGCCCTCAGCCATTTCCATCGTGAGCAGGTGGAGCTGCTGGTGCTCGAGGTGGGACTCGGCGGGCGCCTGGATGCCACCACAGCTCATCGCTGTCGTCCGGTGATCGCCCTCGCCGCCATCGGTCTCGACCACTGTGAACATCTCGGGGAGACGCTCACGTTGATTGCCCGGGAAAAGGCGGCCGTGATCACGCCGGGCGCCACCGTGATCAGCGCCGCGCAGCCGCCGGCGGTGACCGCCGTGATCGAGGAGACCTGCCGGCAGCAGGGAGCCGATCTCCACTGGGTTGCGCCCCTGCCGGACGACTGGCAGCTCGGCCTCGCCGGGGTGATGCAGCGCCACAATGCCGCGGTTGCCCGCGCAGCCCTGCAAGCTCTGGCACCGCTGGGGTGGACGGTGGACGAGAACGCCATCCGCTGCGGCTTCGCGGAGGCACGCTGGCCAGGACGGCTGCAGAGCGCCCGCTGGCAGAACCATCCGTTGCTGCTGGATGGAGCCCACAACCCACCCGCTGCCGCCCAGCTGGCCCTGGAGCGTGGCCGCTGGCCCGGTGAAGACGCCGGGGTCTGCTGGATCCTGGCGATGCAGGCCCACAAGCAGGCCCCAGCGATGCTGGAGCACCTGCTGGATCCCTCTGACCGGGCCTGGATCGTGCCGGTGCCGGACCATCACAGCTGGACGCGCAGCAGGCTGGCGGAGCAGTGTCCCCAATGGCACAACCAACTGCTGGAGGCCGACAGTGGTGAGGCCGCCCTGCTCGAGATCCAAGCGCGCGGTGCCTGGCCCCGCCCGATGCCGGTCGTGGCTGGATCGCTTTATCTGCTTGGGGATCTGTTCGCCAGGGCGGTGGTGACGGCAGAGTGATGCCTGCGACCAGCCCCCCGATGCGACAGCTGCTGCTTCCCCTGATGCTGACGCTGCTGATGGTGCTCACACCAGCGGCCCATGGCCTGGATACGTCAGCGGGGGTGGGACTGCAGGACCGGGCGCTGTTCCAGGAAACCGTGGACTTCACCCTCACCAACCAGGACAGCGGCGATTTCCATGGTCAGAACCTGGCCAACACCTCATTCGCTGGGGCCGTGGGCCGACGCGCGGATTTCAGTGGAGCGAACCTGCACGGAGCGATCCTCACCCAGGGGGCTTTCGCCGAGGCCGACTTCCGGGGCGCCGATCTCTCCGATGCCCTGATGGACCGCGCCGATTTCTCGGGCGCCGATCTGCGGGACGCTGTTCTGAGCGGAATCATCGCCTCAGGAAGCAGCTTCAGCGGTGCTCAGATCGACGGCGCTGACTTCAGCGATGCCCTGCTGGATCGCGACGACCAACGACGGCTCTGTCGCGAGGCCGACGGCATCAATCCAGCCACCGGCGTCGCAACCCTGGACAGCCTTGGCTGCTGAAACAGCCTGGCTGCTGAAACAGCCTGGCTGCTGAATCAACTCCGCTCCTGCCAACCACGCAGCTTGCCTGGATTGAGCAGCCCCGCCGGATCGAAGCGCTGCTTGGCAGCCACCTGATCGGCATCCACGACCCCCAGGCCCCCATCCTCCACGGTCACCACGTGGGGGTTGAACAGCACCGCGCCGACGCCGCGGCAATCCTCCATCAGCTGATTCAGACGCTCAGCCCCCTGCCAGCGCACCAGCGGCAACGCCGCCAGTCGGGTTGCGCCCTGCTGCCGCACCGCCTCGAGATGCCAGAGAAGGTTCTCTCCCCAGCTGGCCCGCAAGGCATCCATCGCCGCAGCCTCCGGCTGCGGCAGCAGCATCTGCAGATAGGTCCAACCCGGATCGCTGGCACGCATGTGCAGGGTGGTGTGATTCCAGCTCAGCTCCCGCAGGCCACGGCCGCCACCGAGCTCCTCGGGGCCCAGGTCATGCACGGCAGCACCGAAGCTGCGGGCCAGACGCGTCACGCTGCTGATCCCATCCGGTGAGACCAGCAGCAGCAGCCGGTGATGCTCGCCACCGGGGCCGCTCCAGTCGGGGAGTTGCTGCAGCACCGGCCGTTCCAGCAGGGTGGCGAGATGCAGGCTGACCGCGGATCGGCAGCAGGCCTGCAGCAGGGCGACGGCATCGTTCCAATCAGCACAGTCGAGGCTGAGCTGGTGCCAGTCCACTGCCGGGGCTGTGGCCAGCTTCAGGGCCGTGATGATGCCATTGGTGCCATAGGCATGATTCAGGGCTTCCGCCTGCTCACCCGACAGCGTGAACCGCCGGGGACGGACCTCCATGGAGACCGCCTCCAGGCCCAGCAGATGCCCGGGATCACGCAGAAATCCCCAGCGGATCGAGCCGATGCCACCGGAGCCACCGGCGATGAATCCGCCGATGGAAGCGCTGCGCCAGGTGCTGGGCAGCAGCCGCAGCTGGCGACCGGCGCGGCGCAGCTGCTGATCCAGCTCCCGCATCGGGCAGCCGGGTTCCACCGTCACCACCCCGGTGAGCGGATCCAGTTCCCGGATCGCCCGCAGGCCACCGCTCAACATCACCACGCCCCCCTCCAGCGGCACGCACTGGCCGTAATTGCCGGTGCCTGCTCCGCGCACGGTGAGCGGAACGCCATGCTGCGCACAGACAGCCGCCAGCCTCTCCACTGCAGCGACATCGGCAGGACAGACCACCAGCTGCGCCCGGCAGGCAGCCAGACGCTCCGTCAGCACCGGTGAATAGTCGTAGGCATCGCGGGACAGGCGTGCCAGCTCCATCGGGTCCGTCTGGAGATCCATGGCCGGATCCAGCTCCAGAACCTGCCGGACGGCGGCGAGGGCGGCGGCATCTCTCATCACAGCAGGGCCGGGCTGTTGTGGTCTAACGGGTGGGCGGCCGCCACCAATGGCCCGCGATCAGGATCTGTCTTGCCGGGGGGCTCATCAACGCCTCGGACCAGCTGGAGGCCTCCAGCAGCATCAGATCAGCCGGGGCACCCTCACGAATCACGCCATCCCAGGCAAGATCCATCAACGCTGCGGCCGCCGTGGTGAAGGGCGCCAGCCCGAGACGCTGCCAGGGGGCCAGTTGCGCCAACGGCAGACTGGAGGCCATCAAGGCGATCGGGTCGAAGCCACCGGCAGGGAACCAGGGGTCAGCGACGTTGTCGCCACCCACGGCGACGCAGACGCCGGCCCGCTGCAACTGATGGATGGGGGCCAGCGGGCGAAGCACCGGGGTGCGGCCGGGGCGACGGGCCAGCAGCCAGCCGTTGGTCAGCGGCAGGGCCGCCACCCGCAGATCGGAGGCGGCCATGCGCCGGCAGATCCGCTGCAGAGGCCTGTCGGCAAGCAGGCCGAGGCTGCTGGCATGACTGCAGGTGATCGGCAGCGGCGGCCGCTCACGCTCCAGCACGTGCAGCAGCTGCCGCAGTCCAGCGGCGGGGGCTCGGTCGGCCTCATCGATGTGCAGGTCGATCCCGCAACCGAGCTGCTGCGCCAGGCGAAGCATCCCTCGCAGGGACTGGCGCACCGTCGCTCCCCGGCAGGGGGGCACCAGGACCCCGCCGAGCAGACCTCCGGCCGCCGCCACGCGACGAGCCAGCGTCGCGCCGTCCGGAGTGCTCCAGTGATCGATGGGCACCAGGGCCACCAGCTGCAGGGTCAGCCGATCCCGCCAGCGATCCCGCAGCTCCAGGAGGGCCTGCCAGCTCGCCTCCGCTCCAGGGCCGAGGCTGTCGATGTGGCTGCGGACCGCCCGCAGGCCCCTGGAACAGCCCAGCTGCAGGGCCCGTTCCGCCCGCTCGAGAACAGCCGTCTGCGTCCGCTGCTGATGCTCCTCCAGATTGGCCGCCAGGGCACCGCTGTAGGTGCCCGAGAGATTGGGATGTGCGGACCAGGTGAAGGCCTTGTCCAGATGAACGTGAGGATCCACCAGCCGAGGCAGCACCAGCTGGCATGGGGGAGCCTGCTGCTGCGGCAGGGGCTCGGGCATCAGCAGCCGTCCGTCCCGCCAGCGCAGCCGCACCGGTGTAAGGCCCTCGGCAGTGGCGCTTGGAACGGGTTCAGCGGCCGGGAGCTGCAGGAGGCTGCGCGGAACCCAGGCATCGAGCCATGGCGTCGGGTCGGCCGTCACTCAGCCCCGCCGTCGCTGGTTTGCGTGTGAAGGGTGAGAAAGCGGCCGGCACCGGCAAGGGTGACCACCTCGACGCCCGGCAGCGTCAGACCGGGCAACAGCTCCTGGCCGCCCACCCGCGTGGTGTAGATGCTGGCCACGAGCAGATTGCGTCGGGTGGTGAAACGGCCCGCCAGCGCCGCAAGGGTGGGCTGCTGTGAGGCCACCAGCCCCGGACAGTCCCGGATCCACAACCGCAGCACCATCGGCAGACCGCTGTTCTCACACAGCTCTTGCGTGGCCAGGGTCACGAGCTGCCGGCCGGCGTGGGCCTCGTACTCCTTCATTGAGGGATTGGTTCCAGCCAGAGCGAGGGCTCCTCCAGCCCCGATGACGACGGCGATGATCGCCGCGAGGGGCAGCCGCCGGGAGGACTGTGAGGGCTGCACCGGGTTGGCTGCGACACGGATTGGTAGATTCTCACCGACGCGGCGGGCGTCGCCAAGTGGTTAAGGCAGCGGCTTGTGGCGCCGCTATTCGGGGGTTCGAATCCCCTCGCTCGCCCTTTTCATTCACCGCAGCTGTTCAGCACAGCGTCCAGAAGCCTTTCTCCGCCCCAGCGGATCGGATCTGTGCAGGGAAGTCCGAGCTGATCGGAGACCGACGCAACGGCTGATCGCGCATCCTGCTCCCCCAGACGTGCCGTGTTGAGCGCAACGGCCCGCACCCTCGGAGGCGCACCAGCCGCACGGGGTCGGCCCAGGGCGGCGAGGGCCTCACAGAGGTTGACCAGCTCCTGCAGCGCCGGCAGAGGAATCTGCGGCAGCCGCTCGATGCTGGTCTGATCGGCCCGGTGGACCAGCAGCAGATCCGTCGGCTGACTGCCGCGCAGCAACGGAAGCGTTGCCGTGGATCCCGGATGACACAGGGATCCCTGACCCTCGACCAGCACAAGACCGTCGGCGGGAAGCGCCTCGGCTGCCTCCAGAACCGCCGCTTCGACGGCGCCGGCGGCGTAATCGACGCGGACCGCATCAAGGGGGACCCCGCCGCCGGCGATCAGGATTCCGGCCTGGCCGGTGCCCACGAAACGACAGGGGAGATGCCGACGCCCTGCCGCCTCAACCAGCGCCAGACAGGCACTCATCTTGCCGACGGCCATGTCCGTGCCCAGCGCCAGCAATCGCCGGCAGGACAGAGCAGCCGCCCGCGCCTGCCCCACCCGCACATCCTCCGGTTCACAACGCAGATCCCAGATCCAGCGCCCGGGCTGCCGCGCCGAGCACAGCTCCGGGTCCTGCCCGAGACGCGTGTGCAGGCCACTGGCCAGACTCAGGCCGGATCGCAATGCCGCCAGGGCATCCCGACGAACCGGATCCGGAAGACGCCCTCCGGAAGGAGCCAGGCCGACCACGGCCACCTCGGGCACGAACGGCAGCGCCTCCTCGAGCGAGGCGACGATCGGCACATCCCGCCGGATCCCGGTGATCCCCTCCAGGGACCCCCCGGCATGAACGGGATCGATCACAGCCACGATCGGGCCGAAGCGATGGCGCAGCATCGCCAGCCCCGTCTTGCCGGTGAGACTGTCCAGCCCACCGTGCTGCAGCAGCACGACCCTGTCCTCCGCCGCAAGCATCAGGAGGCCTCCCGTCGCTCGATGCCCAGCCCTGGATACCGGGACGGCATCAGACGGTCTCCCTCCAGCGGCAGCCCGTCGAACGGGTCATCGATGAGATTGAGATGGCTGTCGAGATCCGGCCAGCGGATCAACGGCAGCAACTGAGCAGCCGCACCATTCAGCAGCCGGCTGTCGGAGTAGCAGCCCACCATCAGATCGAGGCCGAGCTGTTGCGCCACCCGCGCCATCAACCAGGCCTGACTGAGGCCACCGCTCTTGAGCAACTTCAGGTTGACCCCATCCACGTGGGGGGCAAGACGCAGCAGATCCTCGAGCCCCCAGCAGCTTTCATCCGCCACGAGCGACATCGGGCATTCGGGATGCAGAGCCGCGAAACCGGCGGAATCGCGCTCCGGATCCAGATGAGGAGCAAGCGGCTGCTCCAGCAGCACAACGCTCCGCTCCTGCAGAAGCGGCAGCATGCGGCGGGCCTGGTCCAGGGTCCAGCCACCGTTGGCATCCACCTGGAGCTCCGCCGCAGGACGACGGTCATCGCCGGCCATGGCATCCGCCACCGCCGAGAGCAGCGCACGGTCGTGCTCCAGCCCGTCAGGGCTCCCCAGCTTGAGCTTCACCCGGGTGACCGGCATCAGCGCACGCCAACGCTGCAACCGCTGCAGCACCTGCTCCACCGCAGCGAGGCCAAGCGTGACGCTGGTGGCCACGGAACGGGCCCCATCCAGCCCCCAGAGCTGCCAGACCGGAGCCTGCAAACGGCGGCCTCGCCAATCCCAGAGAGCGAGATCGAGGGCACATCGTGCCGGTGGCGTGAGGTCCGCCAGCAGCGGCTCGAAACCCTGCGGCACAGAGGGATCCAAACCCTCAAGCCGTGGCAGCAGCGTCTGCAGCTCGAGCTCCACGGCGTCTGTGGAGTAGCCCCGGTGGCCGGTCTCGAATCCACCGGTCTCGCCGCGGCCTGTGATGCCATCCCGGCTGATGCTCAGCTCCAGACGCTGCACAGCCGAGGTGGTCCCGCGGCTGATGGCCAGAGGTACCGCCTTGGTGAGGGAGAAACGCCTGAGGCCCCAACCCATGCCGGCCAGTGTCCAGTCACCAAACTGACACAACACCGTCGTGACTCAAACTGAGAGCAGCCCCTCCTCTCTCCTCCCCCGCCTTGGTCGTCTCCGCTCCAGACCGCACCAGCATCGGCACGGATGCGCGCGGCAGCTACTGGATCACCACCTTCGGCTGCCAGATGAACAAGGCGGATTCCGAGCGCATGGCCGGCATCCTCGAAGCGATGGGCTACCGAGAAGCCAGCGCTGAACTGGAGGCGGATCTGGTGCTCTACAACACCTGCACCATCCGGGACAACGCCGAGCAGAAGGTTTACAGCTACCTCGGTCGACAGGCTCAGCGGAAACGGACCAATCCAAACCTCACCCTGGTGGTGGCCGGCTGCGTGGCACAGCAGGAAGGGGAATCGCTGCTGCGCCGGGTTCCGGAGCTTGATCTGGTGATGGGTCCCCAGCATGCGAACCGCCTGGAGACCCTGCTCCAGCAGGTGGACAGCGGTCAGCAGGTGGTGGCCACGGAGGAGCACCACATTCTCGAAGACATCACCACTGCACGGCGTGACAGCCGCATCTGCGGGTGGGTCAACGTGATCTACGGCTGCAATGAACGCTGCACCTACTGCGTGGTGCCCTCTGTGCGCGGCAAGGAACAGTCGCGCCTCCCGGAAGCGATCAAGCTGGAGATGGAGGGTCTGGCAGCCCAGGGGTACAAGGAGATCACCCTGCTGGGTCAGAACATCGACGCCTACGGCCGTGACCTGCCGGGCATCACGCCGGAGGGGCGCCGCCAGCACACGCTCACCGACCTGCTGCATCAGGTTCATGACGTGGAAGGGATCGAACGGATCCGCTTCGCCACCAGCCATCCGCGGTATTTCACCGAACGGTTGATCGACGCCTGTGCTGATCTCCCCAAGCTCTGCGAGCACTTCCACATCCCCTTCCAGAGCGGCGACAACGACCTGCTGAGGGCGATGGCCCGCGGCTACACCGTGGAGCGCTACCGGCGCATCATCGACCGCATCCGCGAACGGATGCCCGATGCCGCCCTGAGCGCTGATGTGATCGTCGCCTTCCCCGGTGAGACCGATGCCCAGTACCGCCGCACTCTGGAGCTGGTGGAATCGATCGGGTTCGATCAGGTGAACACCGCGGCCTATTCACCACGTCCCAACACCCCGGCGGCGACCTGGGACAACCAGCTGCCGGAAGCGGTGAAGGTGGAGCGACTGCGGGAACTGAATGCCCTGGTGGAGCGCACAGCGCGAACCCGCAATGCCCGCTACACCGGCCGCATCGAGGAGGTGCTGGCGGAAGGGATCAACCCGAAGGATCCCCATCAGCTGATGGGGCGCACCCGCACCAACCGGCTCACGTTCTTCAGCGCAACAGGGCCGGATGGCCACAACTGGAATCCCGGTGATCTCGTGAGGGTGACGATCGACGCGGTGCGTTCGTTCTCCCTGAGCGCCACCCCCCTGCCGGTGGCGGAACAACGCTGATACCTTTGGCGCGCCTCAGACCGCACAGCGCGTCGAAATGACCAGCCAGCGCAAGCATGTCGGCCTCGTGTTCGGTGGCGTCTCCGGTGAGCATGAGGTTTCCATCCGTTCAGCCAGCACGGTGCTGGCTGGATTGACGAGCGGCAGCAATCCGGAGCGTTACGCCGTGACGGTGCTCTACATCGACCGCGAAGGCCGCTGGTGGGGACCCGGGATCGCTGCCGCGGTGCTGGAGAGGGGCGAAGCCGCCACCGACGAGCAGCTCCCCCACCCCCTGCCGCCCGCAGGATTCCGGGGACTGCCGCAGGACTGTGAGGCCATCGACGTCTGGTACCCCGTGCTGCACGGCCCCAACGGCGAGGACGGAACCGTGCAGGGGCTGTTCCGCCTGATGCGCCAACCCTTTGTGGGAGCCGGTGTGCTCGGATCCGCCGTGAGCATGGACAAGCAGGCGATGAAGGCCGCCTTCGCGGCCGCCGGACTCTCCCAGGTGCCCTACGTCTGCGTTCAGGCCAGCGAACTGAAGGACGACACCACGTTCAACCCGCTTCTGAAGCGCATCGAACAGCTCGGTTATCCCTGCTTCGTCAAGCCAGCCAACCTCGGTTCATCGGTCGGGATCAGCAAGGTGCGCAACCGGGCGGAACTGGTTGAGGGCCTCCACAAGGCTTCCCTCCTGGATCCGCGGCTGGTGGTGGAGCAGGGGGTCACGGCACGGGAACTGGAGTGCGCCGTGCTGGGGCGGAACGACCTGAGGGCCTCCGTCGTCGGGGAGGTTCGTTTCGAAGCCGACTGGTACGACTACGAGACCAAGTACACCGCTGGACTGAGCTCCACACTGATTCCGGCGCCGCTTCCAGACGGCGTCGCTGATCGGATCCGACAGCAGGCTCTTCAGGCCTGCGAAGCGGTCGGGGTCCTGGGCATGGCCCGTGTGGATTTCTTCTACGACGAAGCAGCCGGAACGATCTGGATCAATGAGATCAACACCCTTCCTGGATTCACCAGCCAGAGCATGTACCCGATGCTTTGGGCAGCAAGCGGCTTAACACTCGATCAACTGGTGCACGAACTGGTGGAAACAGCTGGAGAATGAAGCAACGCCCACGGTCGACCCCCGCCTGATCCATGAGCCACGGCCTGCTCTGGTTACCCCTGCTGGCGGCCTTCGTGCTGCTCGCCGCCCTCGGCTGGCTGGAACGCCGGCGTCAGAACCTCTTCCGCGACTGGGCGGAGGGTGCCGAGCTGGCGAAGCTGGACGGCTGCGGCGGCGCGCGGCTGAAGGATGGCCATCTGATCTGGAGCAGCTTTGAAGCCGGACGTTTCCAGGATCAGGGGCAGTTCGATGTCTGCCGGCTGGAGCTGGTGGAACTGATGGCTCTGGCCTCAGGAGATGCCCCCCTGACAGACGAATCCCAGGGGCGCTGCCGCCTGCGCCTGGTCGGCAAGGACAAACAGATGGACGTGCCCTTCGCTGATGCGGACCGCGCCCGGCGCTGGGGCGATCAGCTGATGGCACGGGCCCGGTGCGATCTGTGACGAAGCAGGCGCCTGCGAAGCGACAGCGCAAGCCAGTGACCCTGACACCGCAGCTGGAACGCAGGCGTGCTCTGCGGCGTCAGCAGCGTGCGCAGCTGTTGATCCAGATCTGGCGCGTGCTGGTGCTTCTGCTGCTCAGCACAGGGCTGGGCTGGATTCTGCTGCGCCATGGCTGGACCCTGGAAGGCACCAATCAGGTGATCGTGCGCGGCGACACCGGGATCTCACCGGATCTGGTCGCCAAAGTCGGAGGGTTTTCGTTTCCGCAACCGCTTCTGGAGATCAACCTCAAGACCCTGGAATCACAACTGCGACAGGAGCTGCCAGTGCAATCCGCCCAGGCGGACCGCCGACTGCTGCCAGCGCGACTCGACGTGCAGCTGGTGGGTCAGATCCCCGTTGCCCGGGCGACCCGACGCCTGGCCGGCGGCATGGAAACGGGAATGGTCGACGGGGAAGGGCACTGGATCCAGACGAACACCAAAGCTCCCAGCCCGGCCCCGACGACGGCCATCACCGTTGAGGGCTGGAGCGCCGATAAACGGGCTGTGCTGGCCAAGCTTCTCGAACAGCGCGGCCGGATCAGCGACAGTCTTCAGACCATCGTCCTCCACCCCGATGGCGCCATCAGCCTCCGCACCCGAAGCCTCGGACTGATCGATCTGGGGCGCGACAGCGACCGACTGGTGCAGCAGATCGACGCGATCGTCCAACTGAACAGCACGATGCCCCCCCATCTGCTCGATCAAGGACAAGGTTCCATTGATCTGAGCAATCCGGATCGACCGGAACTGGAGCGACCCGCCAAGAAGCCCGAGCCCGCTGAGAAAGCGGCGCCAGGAGCTTGAAACGCTGACGAAGTGTTGCCGTTCCTTTCCGCCGGACGGAACGTATCCAAACTTTCCCGGTTCAGAGCCGCAGGGACATAATGCAGCCAAACCTGAACGGATCGGTCGAAAAGATGGAGATCGTCAGCGGTGCGTCATCCCAGCATGCCGCCGGCATTCAACCCAGTCAGTCCGCCCGCATCGAGGTGATTGGTGTTGGTGGCGGTGGCAGCAACGCCGTCAACCGCATGATCCTCAGCGATCTTGAAGGTGTCGCTTATCGCGTTCTCAACACAGACGCCCAGGCACTGATTCAGTCCCAGGCTCAGACGCGTCTGCAACTGGGACAGACCCTTACCCGCGGCCTGGGCGCCGGAGGCAACCCCACCATCGGTCAGAAGGCCGCCGAAGAGTCCCGCACCGACCTGCACGAAGCACTGCAGGGGGCGGATCTGGTGTTCATCGCCGCCGGCATGGGTGGAGGAACCGGAACCGGTGCGGCCCCGGTGGTGGCCGAGGTCGCTCGTGAGGTC
The DNA here is from genome assembly GCF_045559935.1 of Parasynechococcus sp. Taxonomy (NCBI): domain Bacteria; kingdom Bacillati; phylum Cyanobacteriota; class Cyanophyceae; order Synechococcales; family Prochlorococcaceae; genus Parasynechococcus; species Parasynechococcus sp. The sequence goes on along the minus strand of NZ_JBJLJL010000006.1, from coordinate 33,636 downwards.
GGAGCCCTCACGGTGGGCATCGTCACCAAGCCTTTCGGTTTCGAGGGCCGCAGGCGCATGCGTCAGGCCGATGAAGGGATCACACGGCTTGCAGAGCATGTGGACACCCTGATCGTGATCCCCAACGACCGCTTGCGCGATGCGATCGGCAGCGCACCGCTTCAGGAAGCCTTCCGCAGTGCCGATGACGTGCTGCGTATGGGTGTGAAGGGCATCAGCGACATCATCACCTGCCCCGGCCTGGTCAATGTCGACTTCGCCGATGTGCGCTCGGTGATGACCGAGGCCGGCACCGCCCTGCTGGGAATCGGCATCGGCTCCGGCCGCTCCCGCGCTGTGGAAGCCGCCCAGGCCGCCATCAGCAGCCCTCTGCTGGAGACGGAGCGGATTGACGGGGCCAAGGGCTGCGTGATCAACATCAGCGGAGGCCGGGACATGACCCTTGAGGACATGACCACGGCGTCGGAAGTGATCTACGACGTCGTCGATCCCGAGGCGAACATCATCGTCGGTGCTGTGGTGGATGAAGCCCTGGAGGGCGAGATCCACGTCACCGTGATCGCCACCGGCTTCGAGAACGGTCAGCATTACCGCAGCGAGCGATCTGCAAGCCGCCCCCTGACGGCCCAGGCTCAGCGCGGTGACCGCCGCGAGATCGATGACAACGGCGCCCGTATTCCCGAATTCCTGCGTCAGCGCCAGCATCAAAGCGACAGCTGAAGAGGGGTGACCCGGATTCCACGCCTGCCCTGAGCATCCCGTGTGGCTGCTCCCTTCCGGTCCTGACCAGATTTAGGCGTCCGAGCCGCATGGGTCCGAGTCGGATTGATGCTAGCAAGGAGCCACCAAGGGCTCAGCCCACTCCATGCGTCCAGCCGATCTGATCCGCTTCAAGCAAGACGGCCGACCGATCACGATGCTCACCGCATGGGACAGCCTGTCTGCGGCCCTGGTGGAGCTCGCCGGGGCCGATGCCGTGCTGGTGGGTGACTCGCTGGGAATGGTGGCTCTCGGGCATGCCACCACCCTTCCGGTCACCCTCGAGCAGATGGTGCACCACACGCAGGCCGTGGAGCGCGGCTTTCAGGCGATGCCGGCCCAGCAGCCCCTGCTCATCTCCGACTTGCCGTTTCTCAGCTATCAGTGCGGTGAGGACGCAGCGGTGGCCGCTGCCGGGAGGCTGCTGAAGGAATCCAGCGCCGCGGCCGTGAAGCTGGAAGGCGCCGAACCGGAGGTGGTGAGGGTCATTGATCGGCTGGTGCGCATGGGCATCCCGGTGATGGGGCACCTGGGGCTGACGCCGCAGGCGGTGCATCGCCTCGGCCTGCGGCGTCAGGCGGTGGATGCTCCGGCGCAGCAACGACTGATGAGCCAGGCCAGTGAGCTCGAGAGCACCGGATGCTTCGCGCTGGTGCTCGAGCATGTGCCGGACCAGCTGGCCGGGCAGGTGCGCCGTCAGCTCGCGATTCCGGTGATCGGCATCGGTGCCGGGGCCGATTGCGACGGACAGGTGCGGGTGACCGCTGATCTGCTGGGGCTCACGGCTCAGCAGCCCCCCTTCAGCCCCGCTCTGCTGCCAGGACGGCAGCTGTGCGCGGAGGCTCTGGAGCGCTGGGTGCTCGATCAACGTCAGACAGCGACTCCCACCACAGCAGAACCTCCACCAGAACCCGGTTGCTGAGAGCCATCCCCTCCGGATCGGACAACCGCCAGCGACCGGCCTCGCCCACCAGCAACCCTTCGGCGATGAACGGCTGCCAACGCTTCAGCAGTTGGTCGGGCGCTGGGCATCCAAGAGCCTGCAGATCCACCCCCTCCCTGCGTCGCAGGCCCACCAGCAGCAGATCATCCAGGGGCATGCCGGTGCCTCGCCACGGCACTGCAGCGGCTTCCTGGTCCAGCCAGACGCGATAGGCGTCCCGGGTTCTGGGCCTGGCCTGGCGCTCTCCCCACGGGGCTGAGGTGGCGCCCATGCCGAATCCCCACCAGCCGGCACCACTCCAGTACACCCTGTTGTGGCGGGAGGCGTGGCCGGGGCGGGCATGGTTGGAGATCTCGTAGCGACCGAGCCCGGCGGCTCCGAGGTGATCACTGGTGAGCGCCATCAGCTCCGCCGCCAGCTCCTCCTCCGGCAGATCCAGCTCACCCCGCTGCTGACGGCGCTCAAACACCGTGCCTGGCTCCACCGACAGGTCATACACCGAGACATGGGGAGACTCCATGGCGATGGCCTGCGCCAGCTGCTGCTCCCAGGCGAGGCGGGTCTGTCCCGGCAGGTTCTGGATCAGATCAAGACTCCAGGACCTCAGCGCGCCCTGCCTCAGCGCCTCCCGCATCCAGCGGCAGGCCTCCAGCAGATCAGCGCGCCGGTGACGACGGCCGAGCCCGGCGAGAACGTCATCGTCAAAGCTCTGGCCACCGAGGCTGATGCGGTTGACCCCGGTCCGGAGCACCGCCTCCAGCTGCTGCCGATCAAAGCTGGCGGGATCCATCTCGAGGGTGATTTCCGCACCCTGCTGAAGACCGAAACGGACCTGCAGCGCCTCAAGCAGAGCCTGGATCTGAGCGGCCGTCAGCAGCGATGGGGTGCCACCGCCGATGTACACCGTCGCCAGGGGCGGACCCCAGGGTGCAGCTGCGATCTCGCGATGCAGCAGGGACAGGTAATCGCGGATGGAGGCGCTTCCCGGTCCCCCGTCCGCGTGGGCCCGATCCCCCAGCGGCACCACAGCGAAATCGCAGTAGTAACAACGTCGATGGCAGAACGGAATGTGGAGGTAGGCGCTGCGGGGAGGAGGGGGATAGGGCATGCTGCGCACATTCGGATTGAGCTGCCACGACCTGAGCCCATGGTTGATCTGCTCATCCTGATGCTGTTCGTCGGCTCCGGTGGTGCTGCCGGCTGGATGGGGGTGCATCTGCTGCCCGCGGAACTGGTGAATCCCGCCACCGATGCGGAACAGCTGCGGTTGATCCTCACGGGTTCCGGCGGCGGCGTGGGGCTTCTCGCTGGACTGGTGTTCAAACGGTTGCGGCTGCGCCTGATGCAGCAGGTGCGCACCATGCCCACCGACCTGCTGGTGAGCCGCGCCATCGGCTTGATTCTGGGCCTGCTCGTCGCCAACCTGCTGCTGCTGCCGGTGCTGCTCCTGCCCTTTTCCGGTGGGGTGGTTCTGCTGAAACCGCTGCTGGCGGTGGTGAGCAATGTGTTCTTCGGGATCCTGGGCAGCAATCTGGCCGAAGTGCACGGCCGCACGCTGCTGCGCCTGCTCAATCCAGCCAGCAGTGAAGCCCTGCTGGTGGCCGACGGTGTGCTGACCCCAGCCACCGCCAAGATCCTGGACACCAGTGTGATCATCGATGGCCGCATCCGCGGGATGCTCGCCTGCGGGCTGCTGGAAGGGCAGGTGATCGTGGCGGAGTCGGTGATTGATGAGATGCAGCAGCTCTCCGATTCCACCAACGTCGAGAAACGTGCCAAGGGGCGGCGGGGCCTGAAGCTGCTCAAGGACCTGCGCGAGACCTACGGCCGTCGCCTCGTGATCAACAGCACCCGTTACGACGGGAAGGGCACGGACGACCGCCTGCTGCAGCTGGCGGATGACACGGGCGGAACGCTGGTCACGGCCGATTTCAACCTGGCCCAGGTGGCCTCGGTGAAAGCGCTCAAGGTGATGAATCTGAGCGAGCTGGTGATTGCACTGAGGCCGGAAGTGCAACCCGGCGACGAGCTCAATCTCAAGATCGTTCGTGAAGGCAAGGAGGAGAGCCAGGGGGTCGGCTACCTCGACGACGGCACGATGGTGGTGGTCAATGACGCCCGCTCCCTGATCGGCCAGAGGAAGCCGGTGGTGGTCACCGGAGCTCTGCAGACCCCCACCGGCCGGATGGTGTTCGCTCGGCTGGAGACCGAAGGGAAAGCCAAAGCGCAGGCCAAATCCAAGGGGCAGGGCAAACCGCCCCGCACCAGCGAGCGCAAGCCTGAAAGCCCCCGCTAGGCTCCTGCCACACAGTGATGGTGCGCGGTAGATGACCACCTCAGCCCCCTATTACGGCGACAGCGCCGTGATGAGGACTCCTCCTCCCGATCTGCCTTCACTCCTGCTCAAGGAGCGGATCGTCTATCTCGGCCTGCCTCTGTTCTCCGATGACGATGCCAAACGTCAGATGGGCATCGATGTCACGGAATTGATCATCGCCCAGCTGCTCTATTTGGAGTTCGACAATCCGGACAAGCCGATTTACTTCTACATCAACTCCACCGGAACCAGCTGGTATTCGGGCGATGCGATCGGCTTCGAGACCGAGGCCTTCGCCATCTGCGACACGCTCCGCTATGTGAAGCCTCCGGTGCACACCATCTGCATCGGTCAGGCGATGGGAACGGCTGCTGTGATCCTTTCAGCGGGCACGAAAGGCCAGCGCGCCGCTCTTCCTCATTCATCGATCGTGCTGCACCAGCCCCGCAGCGGGGCCCAGGGCCAGGCCACCGACATCCAGATCCGCGCCAAGGAAGTGCTCCACAACAAGCGGGCCATGCTGGAAATCCTCTCCAGCAACACCGGCCGCAGCGTCGAGGAACTGAGCAAGGACTCCGACCGGATGAGCTACCTCACTCCGGAGCAGGCCATGGAGTACGGGCTGATCGACCGGGTGCTCAGCAGCCGCAAGGAGCTGCCCGGCAACAGCGCCAACTGATCCCAGATTTCCACCTTTTTCGCCCTCTCACGTCCTGACCCATGCCGATCGGTACCCCCAGCGTTCCCTACCGCCTGCCCGGCAGCCAGATGGAGCGCTGGGTCGACATCTACACCCGTCTGGGAGTGGAGCGCATCCTCTTCCTGGGCTCCGAGGTGAATGACGGCATCGCCAACAGCCTTGTGGCCCAGATGCTGTATCTCGATTCCGAGGACAGCACCAAGCCGATCTATCTCTACATCAACTCCCCCGGTGGATCCGTGACGGCCGGTCTGGCCATCTACGACACCATCAAGTACGTGAAGAGCGATGTGGTGACCATCTGCGTCGGCCTCGCCGCCTCCATGGGCGCCTTTCTGCTGGCAGCCGGCACCAAGGGCAAGCGGGTGGCTTTGCCCCACAGCCGGATCATGATCCACCAGCCTCTCGGCGGCACCAGCCGCCGTCAGGCCAGCGACATCGAGATCGAAGCCCGCGAGATCCTGCGCATGAAGGAGATGCTCAACCGCTCCCTGGCAGACATGAGCGGCCAGGACTTCGACAAGCTGGAAAAGGACACCGACCGCGACTACTTCCTCAGCGCCGAGGAAGCCAAGGACTACGGGCTGATCGATCGGGTCATCACCCATCCCAGCGAAGCGTAAGCTCGCTGCTTGCACCGCCTCGCAAGCGCGCTCCGGATGGCCCAGCTCTTCTATGACTCCGATGCCGATCTCGGTCTGCTGAACGGCAAGACCGTGGCAATCATCGGCTATGGCTCCCAGGGCCATGCCCACGCCCTCAACCTGAAGGACAGCGGTGTCAACGTGGTGGTGGGCCTCTATGACGGCAGCCGCTCCGCCGAGAAAGCCAAGGCTGACGGTCTTGAGGTGCTGAGCGTTGCCGATGCCGCTGCCAAAGCGGACTGGATCATGGTGCTGTTGCCCGATGAATTCCAGAAGGACGTCTACGACAAGGAAATCGCGCCCAACCTGAGCGCCGGCAAGGTGTTGAGCTTTGCCCACGGCTTCAACATCCGTTTCGAGCTGATCAAGCCGCCGGCCGATGTGGATGTGGTGATGATCGCTCCGAAGGGTCCCGGCCACACCGTGCGCTGGGAGTATCAGAACGGCCAGGGCGTTCCGGCCCTGTTCGCGATCGAACAGGATGCCTCCGGCAACGCCCGCGCTCTGGCGATGGCTTACGCCAAGGGCATCGGCGGCACCCGTGCCGGCATCCTGGAGACCAACTTCAAGGAAGAGACCGAAACGGATCTGTTCGGTGAACAGGCCGTGCTCTGCGGCGGGCTCTCCGAGCTGGTGAAGGCCGGGTTCGAGACTCTGGTGGAAGCGGGCTATCAACCCGAGCTGGCCTACTTCGAGTGCCTGCACGAGGTGAAGCTGATCGTGGATCTGATGGTGAAAGGCGGCCTCACCGCCATGCGCGATTCCATCTCCAACACCGCTGAATACGGCGACTACGTGAGCGGCCCACGCCTGATCACCGCAGACACCAAGGCGGAGATGAAGCGTGTGCTGGCTGACATCCAGGACGGCACCTTCGCCAGGAAGTTCGTGGCTGAATGCGATGCCGGCAAGCCCGAGATGAAGCGCATCCGGGATCGCGACGCCGCGTTGCCGATCGAAAGCGTCGGCAAGGGTCTTCGCTCGATGTTCAGCTGGCTGAAGGACGCCTGATCCCTTGCTGTTCCAGTCCGGTGCCGCAGCGGTCCTGGCTGCCGCCGGACTGGATGCCCTGATCGGAGATCCGCTTTGGTGCCCCCACCCGGTGGTGCTGATGGGCAAGCTGATCAGCCGCCTGCGGTTGTGGGTCGAGCGCCTGAGCGGTGACCGGCCTGAGGCCCTTCGCCTCGGCGGTGGCCTGATCACTGCTGTGCTGGTTCTGGGAGCCGGGAGCTGCGGCTGGCTGGTGGAGCAGCTCGCCAGAGCCTCTCCGGTTGGCTCAGCCCTGCTGGTGCTCGGCCTGGCCAGCGCCCTGGCGGCCCGCAGCCTGCACGACAGCGTGGCGGCCATCCTCAGTGCTCTGCCGGATCAGCCGCAAGGGGATCTGACGGCGGCACGCGAACGGCTGAGCTGGATCGTCGGCCGCGATGTGCAGCAGCTGAGGGAGCCGGAGATTTTGAGAGCGGCCGCCGAGAGTGCCTCGGAAAATGCTGTGGACGGCCTGTTCGCACCGCTGTTCTGGATGATCATCGGCGTGGTGCTTCAAACGCTCTCACCGCAGCTGCCGGGACCGCTGGCCCTGGCCTGGGCCTTCAAGGCCAGCAGCACCCTCGACTCGATGCTCGGCTATCGGCGCGGACGCCTGCGATGGCTCGGAACCGCCGGAGCCCGGCTCGATGACCTGCTCACCTGGCTGCCCTGCCGGCTGGTGATGATCACGCTGCCGCTGGTGAGCCAGCCCTGGCGGGAGCTGCCGGCCCTGGTGCGCGCCGCCGAGCGGGATGGGGCTCCCGATCCCTCCCCCAATGCGGGCCGCTCCGAAGCGATCTACGCCCACTGTGCCGGCGTGCAGCTCGGTGGACGCAACCGTTATGGGGAGCGATGGATCGACAAACCTGTGCTGGCAGCGGATCTGCCACAAGCCGACCGCAACGCCGTCAATCGGATCCTGGTGCTGACCAGTCGGCTGGAAAGCCTTTGGCTGCTCCTGTTTCTGCTGGTCGCCCTGCTGATGGCAGGTCAGTAAGCGCCGCGATCCATGGGCAGAAGCAGCACGCCGAACGTGCGCAGGATGATCGCCAGATCCAGGCTGAAGGAACGTCCGCGGGCATAGGCCAGATCCAGCTTCACCCGCTTCTTGTAGCTGAGGTTGTTGCGTCCGCTCACCTGCCACAGACCGGTGAGACCGGGGCGCACCGCCGCCACTTCATCCATGTAGTCGCCGTAGCGGGTGAGCTCCCGATCAACGATCGGCCTTGGTCCCACCACACTCATCTCCCCCCGCAGCACGTTGAGGAACTGGGGCAGCTCATCGAGGCTCGAACGACGCAGGAACTGACCGACCCGGGTGATGCGGGGATCGCGCCGGAGTTTGAAATCCCGCTCGAACTCACTCCTCAGCCCAGGATCCTCATCCAGAACACGCGCCAGAACAGCGTCGGCATCGGCTCGCATGGTGCGGAACTTGATGCAACCGAAACGGCTGTAATCGCGACCGACCCGGCGCTGCACGTAGAACACAGGCCCGGGCGAGCTCAGCTTCACCAGGGCCGCCAGCAGGAGCAGCACCGGAGCACCAAGACCGAGCACCGCCAGGGAAAAAACAATGTCGCCGCCGCGCTTGAGGCCTCGGCCGGTACGACTCTGCTGGCGGATCAGCAGACCGGTCGGCACAGCGACCGGTGGGGCTGTGGTCACCGCCAGGTGAGGCCGATAGGTACCACGACCGAAGGCCAGACGAGCGGTCTGACGCAAGGAAGGCCGTGTGGCCGTCGTCAAGGCTCAGACTGCGTCTCGCCACACTCAACGTCACGAGAGCAGGCCTGGCACCTTTGCAGGGTCACTCGCGGCAACGTCACAGCTTCGGCGATGCGCCGCCCAGGCCCGCTGCAACGCCGCCTCGAACCGGGCAGCGAAAGCATCCGGCCCGAACCGTTCCGCCCAGCGCCGGATCACCTCGGCATCCAGCTGACGCCAGAGCCGCTGCTCCTCAAACCACTGCACCGCCTGCTGCAGAGATTCCAGCGTCTGATCGGGGAACAGAACCCCGGTGGCCTTGGGCATGCCGGCGGACGCGCAACGCACCGTATCCAGCAGGCCGCCCCGGCCCAGAGCGATCACCGGTGCACCGGACGCCATCGCCTCCACCGGTGCGATGCCGAAATCCTCGAGCCCCGCATACACGTAGGCCCGGCAGCGGGCCATCAACGCTTCCACCTGCTGAGGGGACTGGCGTCCCAGCAGGGTCACCGTGGGACCAGCCAGGGCCTGCAACCGTGCCCGCTCCGGACCATCACCGACCACCACGAGGGGCAGCTTCAGACGGTTGAAGGCCTCCACCACCAGATCAACCCGCTTGTAGGGCACCAGGCGACAGAGGCAGAGGTAGACGTCATCACGGGGGGCATCCCAGCGAAATCGGCCCACATCGACGGGTGGGTGGATCACCTCGGCCTGCCGCCCCCAGAACTTACGGATCCGGCGGGCGGTGAAACGCGAATTGGCGATCAGGTGATCCACTCGCTGGGCGCTGAGCTGATCCCATTGGCGCAGGGCATGCAGCTGCCAGCGGATCAGGGGGCCGAAACCGCGCCGGGCCAGGGCTGAGCGCTGCAGATAGGCATGCATCTGGTCCCAGGCGTAGCGGACCGGGGTATGCACATAACTGATATGCAGCTGATCGGGAGCGGTGAGTACCCCCTTGGCCACCAGATGGCTGCTGCTGATCACCAGATCGGCAGCGCCGAGATCGATCTGCTCGATCGCTAGCGGCAGCAACGGCAGGTACTGCTGCACATGGCTGACGCCCCAGGGCAGCCGCTGGATCGGAGAGGTGAGCACGGAGCGGCGCTCGAGCCAGCTGCCGGGGCGTCGGCTCTCGCCATCCACCAGCGCAGCGAGCTGGGGCTGGCGATCCGCTGCCGTGAGCAGAGCATCGATGGCCTGAACCACCAGCTCAGCTCCTCCACTGGAACGAGGCGTGAACCACTCGTGAACCAGGGCAATGCGCCGGGGCAGGGCATCTGGAGCCGGCGGCATCGTGTACGGACCCGATCGATACGAAGTCTCTCAGCCCGTTGCCGAGGCTGGATCAGGTCTCGATGCTGGTGGTCATGGCCAGCTCAACCCTGCCGATCAACGCACTCCTGGAGGAGGCCCTGAACGAACCGGACATCGGCACGACGGGCCGGTTCCGGTGGCACGCCACTGCTGTGGGCATCGCTGCCCTGTGGATCGATGCCAATCCCCCGCTCACTCCACCGTTTGAGGATGCGTTGCAGGAAGGCCTCAAGGTGGGACTCGACCTCAGCCGCGAAGAGCGTGAATTCCACCAGGTGCAGCAGGGCCTAGTGCTGCTGTTTCATTCATGAACAAAACGGAGAGGGTGGGATTCGAACCCACGAGGGTGTGACCCCTACACGATTTCGAGTCGTGCGCAATCAACCGGACTCTGCCACCTCTCCAGACGCCATCCGGCGCTTCAGAACTTTAGTCGGCGACCTTCAGGCTGCCTCCATGGGCCATCAGCCAGCGGCGTTGCTGAGATGAAGGGCGGAATCCCAGCCAGGTGCCGGTGATGCCACTGCTCAGGACGTCAGCGTCCTGCAGCGACCAGAGGGACTGAGGGCGGAGCAGCACCTGCCAGCGCTGACGGCCGATCCGAAGCAGCAGTGGCTCACCGCGATGCGCGAGCAGCTCCACCGACAGTCCTGCACTGATGAGCCGTTGCCCCGGAGCCAGAGCTGGCTGGCCCTGCTGCATGGCCGAAACGTGCCGGGCCAGGCCCTGCCAGCAGCTGACCCCAGCGGAGGGAACCGGATCCAGCAAAAGCAGCCAGTCCAGCCGTTGGTGGCCGTAACCATCCATGAGGCGGCGGGCCATGCGGCAGCTGGACTTGTCTGCATGGCTGACCACCAGCGCAGCTCGTCCGCGGTGGCGGGCCAGCAGCCAGTGCCGGCCATGGCGATGGACAGAGACCAGCCCATCCGCCAGCTGCATGCCGGCGTGCAAACCAACAACGACGGGCAACAGCAGCACTGCAGCCAGTCGGACCCGGTTCGGGGCCGGCATCAACCAGGGCAGCAAGGCAGCGGCCAGCAGCAGCACCGGCCAGAGCTGCGGCCGGCCGGTGAGCAGCTGAGCGGCGGGCCAGCTGCTGATCCAGCTCACCAGCACGATCAGCACTCCGGCGAGCTGCTGGACCGGCCAGCACAGCAGCTGCAGAAAGCCAGTTGGAAGCACCAGCACTCCCAGGGCCAGGGCGATGGCGGAGAGCGTCAGCGGAGCCAGCAATGGTGCCGCCAGCAGATTGGCCGGCAGGGCATACAGCGGGGTCGAGCCGAAATGCAGCAACTGCAGCGGCAGCGTCCAGGCCATCGCCGCCAGAGGAACGGACAGTGCCGGCGCCAGCCAGCGGCATCGCCGTGGCAGCCGCCGCACCAGAGCCTGTTCCAGTCGAGGCGCCGTGAGCATCAGACCGGCCGTGGCCGCTGCACTGAGCTGAAAGCCGATCGAGCGGGCCCAGGCCGGATGCAACAGCAGCATCCCGTTGAGCGTGAGCAACAGCACCCCGAAGCCCCGGCTGCGTTCCCCGGATTCCCGGATCAGCAGAGCGATCCCTCCCATCAGCACCGCCCGGACCACCGAAGGTTGAGGCCCGGCCAGCATCAGGAAGCCCGCCAGCGCCAGGGCCGCTACAGCGAGTCGACCCGATCGCGGCAACAACCGACCGAGCGACAGTGCTGCCCCGAGCAGAACGGACAGGTGAAATCCAGAAGCGGCCAGGGCATGAGACAGGCCAGCCACCCGAAAGGACTGACGCAGGGATTCCGGCAGCTGCACCTGAGCACCCCCGAGCACCAGCGCCGCCAGCAGTCCGCCCCGTTCGGGGCCGGCCAGCTGCTGCATCCCCCGCGCGATCGAGCGACGGGCATCCGCCAGTGGCGTCCACGGACGCTCGAGAACCTCCAGCTGAGACACCCTGAGCTGACTCCAGCTGCCACGGGATGCCAGCCGCTCCGCTGCTCCCGGGAGGAAGGGATGAGCCCCCGGAGCAGGTGGCGTCAAGTCTCCGACGGCACGCACGCGCCAACCCTGCTGGAGAGAAAGCCCGCACTGCCGCCACTGCAGCTCGGTGCGACCATGCCGGCGCTGGCCATCGAGCCGCTGCACCTGAAGCAGCACGGAGCAGCCTGGATCGAACTGCCGCGCATCCGCCAGCACCCGCCCGACGAGGACCCGGGGTTCACGCGAGCCGCTGCGGATCACCGCGGAGGGATCGTGTCCACCGGGCTGCGGAGCTCCCCAGATCAGACCGCGCAGCAGAAGCAGCAGAAACAGCATCAGAGCGATGCTGCAGACAGGCCATGAACGGGTCAGGAGAATTCGCCAGGCTGCAGGAAGAGTTCCCCCCTAAAGGCCGCTGATGCCCGAGACCACTCCAGGACCTCCGATCTCCCTGGCGCAGACCTGGGCGGACCAGACGGATCTGGAGGAGCTGTTTCAACGTCGGAGGCCGGCTCATCCCGATCGCGTTTATCCACCGAACGACAACTACGGCTTCGGGCCCTGCCTCAGGCGTTTTGCCGGTATCGCGCCGGAGGAATCCATTCACGCCATCGTTCCCCACGGACACAACTACCCCCTGATCGATGGCCAGCGTCAGGCTCCGGAGCAGGAACGGATCGATGCGATTCCGACTGTTCTGGCCAGTTCGGATGCCTGCCTCGAGGCCTTCCGCAACACGGGAGGGAAGCGGGTGATTCCGATCGGGCTGGCCAGCCTGTACGCCATCCACTGCCTCGAGCCAGCGGCTCAGCCGCCTGCAGGATCGCTGTTCTTCCGCTGCCACTCCACAGGGGTCACCCAACTGAAGCTGGATGACGATCAGCTGATCCGAAACCTCCGTGGGCTACCCGATCGCTTTCATCCGATCCACATCTGCGCCTACTGGAGAGACTGGGATCTGGGCGAATACGAACCTTTTCTTGCCGAGGGATTCCAGGTGGTGGGGGCCGGCTCCCACTGCGATCCTCTGTTCATCTGGCGGCATCTGCACCTGCTCCGATCGCACCGTTATGTGCTCAGCACAGGGGTGAGCAGCCATGTTTTCCATGCCTGCCTGCTGGGAATACCAACCCTGATCCTGCCGATGCCGGTGCAGCGGGTGATCCGTCATCAGAGCTTTGCCTGGAAGGTCCAGACGTATCAGGAAATGCATGGGTTGCGGTCGCACTTCCAGGTGGAACGGAGCGAACCCAGCCGCGATCAACGAGCCCTGTCGGAATTGTTTCTGGGCAGCTCTCATCAGAGGAGCCCCTCGGAGCTGAAGCAAATTCTCAACTCGCTCCGGCCACAGGCACCGTCTCGGACGCTTTGACCTCGCTCAGCAGAGGGAACCCGAGAGCTTCCCGTTCCGCCAACCAGGCTTCCGCCACCTTGCGTGCCAGGTTGCGGATCCGACCGATGGTGGCCGTGCGTTCGGTCACCGAGATCACGCCGCGGGCCTCGAGCAGGTTGAAGGTGTGGCTGCACTTGAGCACGAAGTCCAGTGCCGGTGCGGGCAGCTGCTGCTCGATCAGATCAGAGGCTTCGGCCTCATAGATGGCGAAGAGCTGCTTGAGCCGTTCAGGGTCAGACCCCTCGAAATTGAATTGGCACTGACCTTTCTCGAAGGGCAGCCAGATGTCGCCATAGCTGCGCGAGGCATTCCAGCTCAGATCCCAGATGCTTTCCACGTCCTGCAGGTACATCGCCAGCCGCTCGAGGCCGTAGGTGATTTCGATCGACACCGGTTTGCAGTCGATGCCGCCGCATTGCTGGAAATAGGTGAACTGGGTGACCTCCATGCCATCCAGCCACACCTCCCACCCCACACCCCAGGCCCCGAGGGTGGGGGATTCCCAGTTGTCCTCGACGAAACGAATGTCGTGATCGGCCGCCTGAATGCCAAGGGCCTCCAGGGAGGCGAGGTAGGTCTCCTGAATGCCATCGGGAGATGGCTTGATCAGCACCTGGTATTGGAAGTAGTGCTGGGCGCGGTTGGGGTTATCGCCGTAGCGGCCGTCGGTGGGACGTCGGCAGGGCTCCGGGTAGGCCACGGCCCAGGGTTCAGGACCGATGGCCCTCAGCACCGTGTGCGGACTCATGGTGCCCGCCCCCTTTTCCGTGTCATAGGGCTGCAGCAACAGGCAGCCCTGGTCTGCCCAGAAGCGGTTGAGGGTGCTGATGATGTCCTGGAAGTGCACTGTCAACCGCGCGCCTGCCTGAGGATTCTGCCGAAAGGTTGATCTGCCGCTCGCCGCCCGACGCCGGATTCAGAGCAGCAGAGCCGAGGGATCGGGTGCGAGCGGGTCTGCCTGCAACCCTTGCGGGTCCAGCAGCAAGGCGTTGCTCAAATCAGCTGGCGCCTGAAGTGAAACCTGCACGAGCGAGGTCAACGACTCGAGGCCGACAATGGCTCGAAGGATGCCCACCGCATCACCGACATCAATGGAGCCACTGCCATCGATGTCCATCAACGTGACGGGATCAACCCCCGGGAATTCGGAGAGATCAGTCTCCAGACCAACGATGTTCCTCAAGACTGAGATCGCGTCGCTGACATCATGACTGCCGTTGTTGTTGACATCGCCTGTCAGCACATCAACCGTTGAGAGGGCAACATCAGCCGTTGAATCACTGTCGTCCTCTGCCTCGCTGGAGGCCGAGACATCCTGACTGGCGAAGGCGAACCCCAGAGGTGCGTCGGCATCGTCAGTTTCGGCATCTGATGCAGACTCCAGGATCTCATCGGAGCCCCGAAACAAACGAAAGCTGCTGATCATCGAAGGATGACTCGAGCAGTAATAGTCAACGGTCTCAACAACATCGAGATCGATGTCTTCCGAAAAACTGAGCTGAAAAGACTCTGTTCCCTTGATACCGCGTTCGGCGCTGCCATCACCCTGAAGGATCAGGGCCGATGAACTGGTTTGATTGTGACCCTGATCACTGACATAGAAGGGATGAGACGACACATCATCCAGACGTCTGAACAGATACGTTGAATCAACATCCAATGCAGGATCCACCAGAGGTTCGTTGCCCTCGGCATCGGTGTAGAAGGTGTAATAGGGCTCAGCGAATGATCCGGCACTGACGAACAGCTCGACAGGCGGTTCACTCTGTGGCGTTGCCACCGAAACCGGCGGCACCGTGTTCACCTCCAGGCTGATCGACGTCCGCTCCGCATTGATGTTCCCGGCCGCATCACGGAAGGCGCCACGCACCACCGTGATCACACCCTCATCGGTGCTGTTCTCCGCCGGCGTGAAGCTGGCGCTGTAGTCCGTTCCGCTGCCGCTGAAACCGCTCAGCTCGCCGCCGCTCACCGCCACGTCCTCCGCCGTGAAATCGCTCGATGCCTCCGACAACGTGAACCGGATCGTCGCCGTTTCGCCCGCCGTCAGCTCCTCATCGTCCGCGCTGATCTCCAGGGCAGGCGCTGTGGTGTCCGGAGGCACCGTGTTCACCTCCAGGCTGATCGACGTCCGCTCCGCATTGATGTTCCCGGCCGCATCACGGAAGGCGCCACGCACCACCGTGATCACACCCTCATCGGTGCTGTTCTCCGCCGGCGTGAAGCTGGCGCTGTAGTCCGTTCCGCTGCCGCTGAAACCGCTCAGCTCGCCGCCGCTCACCGCCACGTCCTCCGCCGTGAAATCGCTCGATGCCTCCGACAACGTGAACCGGATCGTCGCCGTTTCGCCCGCCGTCAGCTCCTCATCGTCCGCGCTGATCTCCAGGGCAGGCGCTGTGGTGTCCGGAGGCACCGTGTTCACCTCCAGGCTGATCGACGTCCGCTCCGCATTGATGTTCCCGGCCGCATCACGAAAGGCGCCACGCACCACCGTGATCACACCCTCATCGGTGCTGTTCTCCGCCGGCGTGAAGCTGGCGCTGTAGTCCGTTCCGCTGCCGCTGAAACCGCTCAGCTCGCCGCCGCTCACCTCCACGTCCTCCGCCGTGAAATCGCTCGATGCCTCCGACAACGTGAACCGGATCGTCGCCGTTTCGCCCGCCGTCAGCTCCTCATCGTCCGCGCTGATCTCGAGCACAGGGGAGACCTGATCACGGGTGTCAACACCCATGGAGAGGGATGCACTGCTGTCGTTGGTTGTGCCAGCGGAATTGGAGAAACTCCCTGCCGCAACAGTCACCGTGCCGTTGTCGGTGCTCTCCACATCCGGGGTGAACACAACCGTGTACTCAGTGGCACTGATGGCCTCGAAATCCGAAACAACACCCCCGGAAACGGTCAGGTCATCAGCAGTGAAATCCGTGGAGCCTTCCGAGAGAGTGAACGTGATCCGGGCTGTCTCGCCCGACGTCAGACTGGTGTCATCGGTTGAAATCGAGATCGTTGGGGCAACGATCTCGGCCTCTTCGTCATTGGCATCCTGACGACCCAGAGGCTCACCCACCAACTGGAAGGAGCCGATCATCGAGGAATGTGCCGTACAGAAATAATCAATGCTGTCGATCAACGACAGATCAATATCAGCAGCGAAACTGAGCGTGAACGACTGGTCACGACCGATTCCCCCGGAGGCTGATCCATCCCCATCCAGAACCAGCGCTGTCGAACTCTCCTGCCGGTAGCCGCTGTCACCGATGTAGAAGGGGTGGGTGGAATTAGCTCCGATGAACTCGTAGGTTTTACTGACATCGAGCTCGTTCGTTCCGAACGAGACCGATCGACTTGAATCGGTGAAGAAGGAGAAGTATGGAGCCCGGAATGATCCTGAGTTGACGTAGATCTTGATGGTGTCGTCATCAGCCTCATCAGACGACTCAGCGTCCTCCGATGCAGTTGTTTCCGATTCGGAATCCGAGGTCTGACTCGAACCGTACGAGCTAGATGAGTAGTAGTAATACGCACGACCAGAAAGATCATCCGAGGTGGCGGATGTCAAGCTCGACCGATCAAGATCGGCACCCCGGGTCTCATCGACCAAGGCAGTCATGGTGAAGTATTAAGAAAGGTAACTTATAGCGATTTCAAGACGAATGCGTGGGGAGACGGCCATCGCTGCGTCGACTCGATCGCGTGTTCAACCCTTCCAGCTCAGTCCTTCAACGCCAAGCAGCGATGCAGGTGGGCAATGGCGTGATGCCGATGGGGGTTGGCGCCGGCAGGCCCCATCATCCCCAGCCAGAAGCTGCCATCCCCCTGGAACACCAGCACAGGCTTCGCCGCCCCCTTTCCGTGGGATTCGAGCAGCGACATGCAGAGCTTTTCAGCCACTTCCGGTCCCTTGGGGCGCTGACGCAGCCGACGCAACAGGGGATCCACCTGCGAAAACGACACGAAGGTGGCCCGCTGTGAATCGGTGATCAGGATCAAGCCATCCAGCCACTGCACCTCCTGGAGCAGCTCCTCAATCGTGGGAAGCAGGGTGGGGAGAGGAAACGCCAAGGGGCCCAATCCTTAATCTTCTCTTCACGTCCTACGACGCGAGGTCATTCCGTCGCAAGCGACACACCCAAACGTTCACACCCTCAGGCCTTCAGCAGCAGTGCTCCCATCTGCTGGGCCACCAGGGGGCGATGAACCGCCTCCTGAAAGCCGGCCGCCAGGGCAAGGCTCTCCTGGGACGGTCCATCCGGAAAGGTCTTCAGACTGGCCTCCAGATAGGCGTAATGCTGTTCCAGGCCGACCGCTGCCGCTGCCGGGACCACCAGACGACGCAGGTAGAAGCGCTGAAACCGCCCGGCCACTCCTGTGGAATCCACGCGGTTGAAATCGAGAATCCCGGCGCGGCCCCCAGGCTTCAGCAGCCGTCGGATCTCCACCAGCCCGCGCGCCGGATCAGCGAGATTTCGCAAGCCGTAGGCCATCACAACGCCATCAAACGACGCCTCGGGGAGCCCGGTATCCAGAGCATCCCCCTGCAGCAGGTCAAGGCTCAACCAGGGCTGACGGCGGGCACGGCCAGCCGCCAGCGCCAGCGGTGCTGCTGAAGCATCCAGAGCGGTCACCCGGCCACCCGGCCGGACACAACGGGCCAGCTCCAGAGCCAGATCGCCTGTTCCGCTGCACAGATCGAGCCAGATCTCACCGGAAGCAGGCCGAAGCCAGTGCAGCAACTGACGTTTCCAGAGGCGATGAAGCCCGAAGCTCAGCAGGTCATTGAGCTGGTCGTAACGCGGCGCTACCTCATCGAAAAGCTGCTCCACCGCAGCGGGATCCCCCGGTTTCAAAGCGGCATGCCTGTAAGGGTCATCACCAGAACCGTGGCGAGACCCACAGCCGCTGAACACACCATGCAGCCAGCCAGCATCAGGGAGAACTCCTGCTGATCCGCAGCCGACTGCATCAGCTTCAACGCCCAGGTCACCAGAGCGATGATCACGCTCACCGTCAGAACACCGACAGGTCCGGACCAGGTGGAGTTCAGCAGTGGGTGCGCTACGGGCATCACCGAAGCGAGATGACACCTGAAAGCTAGGGCCTGATCCCCAGTCCTCGGGCCAACAGATCCCGTTTGATCTGCTCCACGGTCAGGACTCCGTCATGCAGCAGCGAGGCCAGCAAGGCTGCAGAAGCCTGACCGCCGGAAGGCCCGTGATCGAGGGCCTGGGCGATGTGATCGATACAGCCGGCGCCTCCAGAGGCGATCACCGGCACTGGCACGGCCTGGGCCACGGCACGGGTCAGTGGCAGGTCGTAGCCCGCCTGGGTGCCATCCCCATCCATTGAGGTGAGCAGGATCTCGCCCGCACCGAGCTCAGCCACCTGCTGGGCCCACGCCACCGCATCCAGGCCCGTGTTTTCACGGCCGCCCTTCACATAGACGTCCCAGCCACCCGCATCCCGTCGCCGGGCATCGATGGCCACCACGATGCACTGACAGCCGAAGCGCTCCGCACCCTCACGCACCAGCTCCGGGCGGCGAACGGCCGAGGAGTTGAGGCTCACCTTGTCTGCCCCGGCCCGCAGCAGCTCGGTGATGCCCTCCACCGTGGAGATACCGCCGCCCACCGTGAACGGAATGGTCACGGCCTCAGCCGTGCGGCGCACCAGATCCACCAGCGTGGCGCGACCTTCATGGCTGGCGGCGATGTCGAGAAACACCAGTTCATCAGCCCCGGCACCGCTGTAGCGGCAGGCGAGCTCCACAGGATCTCCGGCGTCCCTCAGGCCGACGAAATTCACCCCTTTCACCACACGACCGCGGGCGACATCCAGACAGGGAATCAGACGCAGAGCGACCATCGATCCGGCGCAAAAGCGACTGTTAGTGTTGCGCCACTTCCATAGCCTTGCAGGCCATGTCCCAGGCTGCTGCGATCACCATCGGATCGAACATTCGTGTCACCCGCGTGCGCGATCGCATCCCTCAGTCCCTGGTGACTCTGCTCAAGACCAACCCCAGCGGCACCGTGAAGGACTTCCGCACCGTGGATGGAAAGGGCATCGGCGTGGTGGTTGAGCTGAGCGACGGCACCACCTGCTGGTTCTTCGAAGACGAAATCGCCCCCGCCTGAGGCCACGCCCTGTGAGCGACGCCCGCCAGCTGCTCGGAATGAAAGGTGCCTCCGGCACCACCAACATCTGGAAGCTGCGACTGCAGCTGATGAAGCCGGTCACCTGGATCCCGCTGATCTGGGGTGTTGTCTGCGGTGCCGCGGCCAGTGGCAATTTCCAGTGGAAACCCGACCACGTGCTGGCGTCCTTCGCCTGCATGCTGATGAGTGGTCCGCTGCTGGCGGGCTACACGCAGACGATCAACGACTACTACGACCGCGAGATCGACGCGATCAACGAGCCTTATCGACCGATTCCCTCCGGCGCCATCTCCCTCGGACAGGTGAAGGTTCAGATCTGGGTGCTGCTGCTCGCCGGTCTGGCTGTGTCATGGGGACTCGATCTTTGGGCCGGTCACACCACCCCGGTGCTGCTGCTGCTCGCCCTCGGCGGTTCTCTGGTGAGCTTCATCTACTCAGCACCGCCGTTGAAGCTCAAGCAGAACGGCTGGCTGGGGAACTATGCCCTCGGTGCCAGCTACATCGCCCTGCCCTGGTGGGCCGGCCAGGCCCTGTTCGGGACCCTCACCTGGAGCACGGCGCTGCTGACCCTGGCCTACAGCCTCGCCGGACTCGGCATCGCTGTGGTGAACGACTTCAAAAGCGTGGAAGGCGACCGTGAGCTCGGGCTTCAATCGCTTCCCGTCGTGTTCGGGATTGAACGGGCGAGCTGGATCAGCGCCGGCATGATCGATCTGTTTCAGCTGGCGATGGTTGCCGTGCTGATCGCCATCGGCCAGCATTTCGCTGCGGTTCTTCTCGTGCTCCTGATCGTGCCCCAGATCACCTTCCAGGACATCTGGCTGCTGCGCGATCCCGTGGCGTTCGATGTGAAGTACCAGGCCAGCGCGCAACCCTTTCTCGTTCTCGGCATGTTGGTGACCGCTCTGGCCATCGGCCACAGTCCCCTCACCCAGGTGATGTGAATCGCTCCCATCTGCGTTGGGTCCTGATCGGCGCCACTGCAGCAGCGATCGGCGCAGGCGCGGCACTCGGCACGCGTGTCCTGACCAATCTGGCGGACGCCACCCTGCCCGACGCCCGAGGCATCTCCAACTTCAACCGTCCCGGCACGATCACATTGCTGGCCAGCGACGGCCAGGTGATCCAGAAGCTTGGACCGGCGACCCGGGAGAAACTGAAAGCCGGTGAAATGCCGCTGTTGGTGCAGCGTGCCTTCATCGCCGCGGAAGACCGGCGGTTCTTCCAGCACGACGGCGTTGACGGCTGGGGCGTTGCCCGGGCCCTGATCACCAACATCCGCGAGGGTTCAGTGCGTGAAGGGGCCAGCACCATCACGCAGCAACTGGCGAGAACCGTGTTTCTCAGTCAGGACCGCACCATCACGCGAAAGCTGAAGGAAGCAGCCCTGGCTTTGAAGCTTGAGCGTCAGTTGAGCAAGCAACAGATTCTCGAGCAATACCTCAACTACGTGTATCTGGGTTCGGGCGCTTACGGCATCGCTGATGCGGCCTGGATCTATTTCTCCAAGACACCCAACGAGCTCACCCTGGATCAGGCTGCCCTGATCGCCGGCCTGCCGCCTGCACCGTCGGTGTATTCACCGCTGGTGAATCCAGAGCTGGCCAGGCAGCGACGCGCCGTGGTGCTGGAGCGCATGCAGCAGTCAGGTTTCATCAGCGCAGCCGAAGCCAACACCGCCAAACAGGTTCCGCTGAATCTGAAACCGTCGACGCCCAAATATTTCCTGAGCCTGGCGCCGTACTTCACCAACTGGGTCGCTCAGGAACTCCCGAAGCTGTTGAGCACCGAACAACTGGAAGTCGGCGGGCTGAAGATCCGCACCAGTCTCAATCTCGCCTGGCAGCGGGAGGCACGCGAGGTGATCAAAACAAACACCTATGCGGATCTCGAAGGCTCCATCGTGTCGATCGAACCGGGAACCGGTCTGGTGCGGGTGATGATCGGTGGAACGGACTTTTACAAAAGTCAGTTCAATCGAAGCACCCAAGCGCTGCGTTCTCCGGGCTCAACGTTCAAGCTGTTTCCCTACGCCGCTGCTGTGGATCGGGGCGTGAAGCCAGAGGACACGTTCATCGACAAGCAACGGTGCTGGAAGGGCTACTGCCCCAAGAACTTCGGAGGAAAGTATTTCGGTTCCATCTCACTGGCTGATGCCCTGAAGAACTCCCTGAACACCGTTGCTGTTCAGCTGCAGGACAAGGTGGGATTTGACGCCATCATCGAAACCGCCAATGGCTTCGACATTGGAACCAAACGTCCGCTTGGCAAGTTCTATCCAATGGCCATCGGTGCTTACGAGCAGACGGTGCTGGAGATGACAGCCGCCTATGCCGCTGTGACAAACCGCGGCGTCTACGTCAAACCGACTCCCTTCCAGGAAATCCTGGGGCCGGAAGGAGAGGTGATCTGGAGCCGGAGAGTGGATGGTGATCGAGGGCGTCGCGCCCTCGACAGCGATGTGGCCGATGCCATGAACTGGATGCTGCAACGGGTGGTTGATGGTGGTACGGGGATCGCAGCCAAACTTGCGGATCGCCCGGTCGCCGGCAAAACAGGGACGTCGGAAGGTGCGCGTGATCTCTGGTTCATCGGCTCGATTCCGCAGCTGACCACGGGTATCTGGTTCGGGTACGACAACAATCGCGAGACGAAGAGCAATTCCGGTCAGGCCGCCTGGGCCTGGAACCAGTACATGACCAAGATCAAAGGGGGGCTGCCGGTGGAGACCTTCCCACCCAAGCCTGTGCTGAACCGGGAGTTCAAGCCTCCCGGGAAGGAGAAACCCAAGAAAAAGGCCCGATCAGCTCCCTATCAGGGCTACGACTACCGCCCGGATCCCTACAACGGAGATCAACCCTGGGACGATCGGCCTTACTACCCACCCCAGCGGTTCGAGCCTGAGCCCTACCGCCCGGAGCGGGGTCAGGACGTTCCGCGTCCCAACAACGACCCGGCACCAGCGGAATGGGCCGCACCACAACCCATCGATGAGCCGCCACCAACCCCGGCACCGGCCCCGGAACCTGAGGTCGAGGAGGGTCCGCGCAACTGGCTCAAACCTCAGATCCAGAACCGCTGATCAGGACTGCCTCTGCAGGATCGCGGCATAGAAGCCGTCCCCTCCCTGCGGATCATCGGGCCAGCGCTGCTGCTCCTGAACCAGAGTCATCTGCGGATGCCGCTCCAGAAACGCCGCGATCTGATCGCCGTTCTCGGCCGGATGGATCGTGCAGGTGGCGTAGACGAGCCGCCCATGGGGCGCCAGCAACGGCAACAGACCATCGAGCAAGGCCTGCTGAAGCGGCAACAGCTCCTGAATGGACGCTGGGCTGACGCGCCAGCGGGCATCGGGATGGCGCGCCAGGGTTCCCAGGCCGGAGCAAGGGGCATCGATCAGGATGCGCTGGAAATATCCGCTCCAGTGCGGGCGCTCGCGCAACAGATCGGTGGCGTCCGCGGCAAGAGCCTGCAGACAATCCACCCCCAGCCGCGAGGCATTGGCCGCCACCCGCTTCAGGCGTCCCGGCGAACGGTCCACGGCCCAGATTTCGGCATCACCCCCCAGCAGTTCCGCCAGATGGGTGGCCTTGCCGCCCGGCGCTGCGCAGGCATCGAGGATGCGCTCACCGGGCTGTGCGGCCAACAGCGGGGACACCCACTGAGCCGCCCTGTCCTGCACACACCAATGGCCGTCGTCGTATCCGGGCCAACGGCGCAGATCACCACTGGAGCCGAGCAGGGTGAGTCCATCGGGACAACCGGGGATCGGTGCCGTGGCATGGCCGGCCTCCGCGAGCGCTTCCGCCACGCCCGCCGGCGTCGCCCGCAGACGATTGACCCGCAGATCCAGGGGCGGCACCTGATTGCAGGCGGCGGCCACCGCCGTTGCCCCCTCCTGATCGCGCCACTGCAGCAAGAGCTCTGCCAACCAGTCGGGCAGTGAATGCTCGAAGGCCAACTGCACCGCCGCATCCCCGGAGCAGGACGGGCTCTCGCCCTGATCGCGCGCCCGCAGGGCGGCCCGCAGCATGCCGTTCACCACCGGCGCCAGCCGTGCCAACCCATGGGTTTTCGCCAGCTCGACGCAGGTGTTCACGGCCGCGGAGTCGGGAACCCGTTCCATCCAGAACAGCTGATACAGCCCCACGTGCAGCAGCCAGCGCAGCTTGGGGGGCTGCTTCTGCGCCGGCACCCGTCCGACCCGATCGAGCCAGCCGTCCAGCCGACGCCGTTGACGGATGGCGCCATAGGCCAGCTCGGTGGCCAGGCCGCGGTCAGGCCCCTGCAGAGGCCGATCCCGCAGCGCCCGCTCCAGGGCGACATCGGCATAGGCTCCCGCCGCCACCGCCTGCAGCACCTCCCAGGCCAGGCGTCGCGACGGAAGACCGGTGGTTGTGGACTGGCTCAAACACCGCTCTCGTCATTCACCAGACATAGCGCCCGGTCGCCAGAGGAACTGACGCAGCGGCAGACGCCCCTCCGCATCCACAGGAATGCCCTCGGCGATCAGCAGCTCCCGCTGGATCCAGTCGCTGCCCTCGCGACTGAGGCTCATGGCGATGCGCCCCTGAGCATTCACCACCCGATGCCAGGGCACCTGCGACGGCAACTTCAGACGCCGCAGGGCCCAGCCCACCTGTCGGGCACAGCCGTAAGCACCGATCAGATCAGCGATCTGGCCATAGGTCGCCAGCTGTCCGCAGGGAATGCGGCTGACCTGCTCCCACACCCTTCGATCGAACCCAGCTCTGGCTTGGGCCCTGGAGTCCGGGACAGCGCACATCGGAGCAGGGAAAACAGCTTGAGAAGTGATCGATATCACAGTACGGCTGGTAAAAATTCGGTTAAGAAGCCTCCAGGGGTTGAGGGATCTTGGCTCCTGAGCGCGACCGTCTCACACCAGCGGTCGCGGTCTTTCCTCTTGAACCGGACAGAGGCGCTACCGAGGTTCGTGGGAGCACATCGGATCTTGCCGCAGCAGCCGCTGAGGAGTAGGAGATACCAATGGCCAACGACAAAGACTGGGGCGAAAAGGATGACGACTGGGCCTGGTGGGCCTGGGACAAGGACGCTGATTGGGGCGAGAAAGACAAAGAAGCTGATTGGGGAGAGAAAGACAAAGACGATGGTGCTGACGGCAACAAGGCCGACCAGAAGGTTGTCGAGCAGGACGAGCAACTGACACGGGAAACGCTCATCCATGCCGGAGCGCAGCGCGAATACCTGCTCTACATACCGACGAGTTATCAACGTGACACCAGAGCGCCTCTGGTGTTCAACTTCCACGGTTTCGGAGGCAGTGCTGAGGGGCAACTTCTGACCTCCGACTGGCGCCGGATCGCAGAGAAAGACGGGGTCATCGTTGTTTATCCGCAGGGCTCAGAGCTGGAGAGCGGCAGCCCCCATTGGAATCCTCATCCGGCATCGGCAGACAACAAAAGCAGCAGCGATGACCTTGGCTTCATCAGCAGCTTGATCGACGACTTATCCGAGCGGTATGCCGTGGACAACGATCGTGTTTACGCCACTGGCTATTCCAATGGAGCCGGGATGGCCTACGGCCTGGCCCACCACCTGGACGAACGATTTGCTGCCATTGCTCCGGTTTCCGGCCTGATGTCGGAGGACCTGGCACGGTCAGATTCGGATGGACATCCCGTGGCCCTGATTCATTTCAACGGCACGGAAGACGCCGAGCGAAGCATGGACGGCGTCGATGGCCATCTCGCATCAGTGGACGACATGCTGGCCTACTGGTCTGACGTGAATGAGGCTGATCTTGCTGAAACGGTGAACCTCGAGCAGAGATCCGGTCTGACCATCGAACGATCGGATTATGCGTTGGAAACGGGCGAAACACCGGTTCAGAGTTATGTGATCCACGGTGGTGGTCACGACTGGTTTGACCTTTCGGTGGATGGAAAGAACCTGGATCAGCTCATCTGGTCTTTCCTGTCGGACGTCTCACGCGATGGGGAACGGTTGATCCATCGTTCAACCCCTGGCTGGACGTCACCGCAGGACATGCCGAGCTGGATGAAGGACAACCGTCGACCGGACGGGATGTACACCCAGGCCCTGGAATCCTTCATCCATCCCGTGACCCGGGACACGTGGATGGCTCCCATGGGCGGATTCGCCATCGACTGGAGCACCATCCCCCAGCCGTTTTCGATTGATGGCTCCTCGCCTCTCTACGGCACCAAGAAACTGGCTGATGCGGCCGGTGATGGCAGCAGTGAGGCGCTGCGATTTGATGGTCTCGGAGTCTTCCACACGCCCAACGGCAGCAGGCCAACTGACCCCTCCGATCTCGATGGCGATGATCGGGTGCATCCCTTCCGGGATGGCCTGCTGATTGCGGCCTCGTCCATGGCCGTTGAAATGGCTGCCGGCCTGATCGAAAAGCCTGCACGATTCAATCCGCGCTTGATCGATGCCGTGATCAATCCCGCCGGACGACGCACGCGCTCCTCCGACATTCGCGAGCAGATCAAGCGCAGGATCGGGGACGCGGCACTGGACAGCAACAGCAACGGCATGCTCGACATCCAGGACGCCAAAACCGTGTTGCGCGATTCCCTCGGGACCTTCCCCGGGCAGACGCTGCCAAGCGATCGGATGGCGGCGTCGCTCTCGCAGCCCTCCAGCATCGTGAACCTCAGCAGCGCCGCTCAACAGGACGCGATCGACGCGGCCGGCTGGTTCTGAGGCCTGAGGCGGAACCAGGGCATCCCATACCCTCGAGTTCAAGGAGTTGCGATCGCCCATGCCCCTGCTGCCGCGACGATTCGAGCGGCTGAAAACCGTTCTGAACCAGCGCATGGCGGACCTGACGGTGCTGCTCGAGCATGTGGAGAAACCCCACAACCTCTCCGCCATCCTGCGCAGCTGCGATGCGGTGGGGGCTCTTGAGGCCCATGCGGTGAGCCTGCAGGGACGACCCCGCACGTTCAACAGCACCGCTCAGGGCAGCCAGAAATGGGTCGCCCTGCATGATCACCCCGACATCGGCACGGCGATCCGCCAGCTGAAGGACCGCGGGTTCCGTCTGTACGGAACCCACCTCGGGGTCGATGCCCGCGACTACCGCGACTGCGACTTCACCGGCCCCACCGCCTTCGTGCTGGGGGCTGAGAAGTGGGGACTGACGGATGCCGCCCGCGACGGCATGGATGAAGCCCTGTTCATTCCGATGCGAGGCATGGTGCAGTCCCTGAACGTCTCGGTGGCCACAGCGACCCTGCTGTTCGAGGCCCTGCGCCAGCGCCAGGCGGCCGGTCTGGCCCCGACCCAGGGAGAAGGACTGACACCGGAGCACTACCGGCAACTGCTGTTCGAGTGGTCCTATCCGCAGGTGGCGGCCTGGTGCCAACGGGAAGGTCGCCCCTACCCAGCCCTCAGTGAGGAGGGGGAACTGCTGGAGGAGTTGCCCCGCAACGTGAAGCTGCGCTGCTGAACAGCGGCGAAGTGTTGTATCCCAGCGAACGCTGGGCCATAACAACGTCAGCGACGCGGACGCCATGGACGACCCGACTCTGCACCAGTACGCGGTGACCTATCACTGCGGCGAGGAATGGGGTGAGGAGATTCTCCAGTCCGTCGATCTCGGCCATGCCGTCGAGGCGGCCCATGCGATCTTCCCGAGCTCCTGCCGGATCTCCATCCGGGAGGTGAAGAACAGCCCCGGCCGCTGACGGCTGCGGCAACCGGCTGCACTCAGTACCGATCGCCCCCCCCGAGGTCATCCTCGTGGGGCGAGATCAGGCTGCGCCGGCGATCGCCTGGAACCAGCAGCAACGCCAGGATCAGCCCGAGAGCCTCCAGCAGGTAGTTGCGGCTCACCAGCACCACCACGATCCCGAAGACGACGGCCAGCAGCTTCTCCAGCAGGCCGATCACATCATCGGGATTGCGGCGGCCCGACAACCACAGCAGGCAGGCCACGCCGATCAGGCTGAAGCTGGTCCACCAGGGCACGGGCGTTGTCGTCGTCAGTGGATTCAGTCTGACGCCGGCCGGCCGTCACCGCCGCTGACCCAGGCTTCGATCCCCTCACCGAGGAAGGAGAGGCCGAGCACCAGGATGAACATCGCCAGGCCGGGATAGAGCGCCGTCCACCAGACGCCGGTGGGCACGGCCGCCAGGGCGAGGTTCAGATCGCCGCCCCACTCGGGCACGGTCTCCGGCAGTCCGAGGCCGAGAAATCCCAGACCCCCCAGCACCAGCACGGCATCGGCGGCGTTGAGGGTGAGCAGCACCGGCACCGAGGTGATCACATTGCGGAACAGATAACGGCGCAGGATCCACAGAGGACCGGCCCCCAGCGACTTCGCCGCCTCGATGAACAGCTCGCTCTTCACCTGCGCCGTCTGGTTGCGCACCACCCGGAAGTACTGCGGCACGTACACAACGCAGAGGGCGGCGGCGGCATTGGGGATGCCCTTGCCCAGCAGGAACGCGAGCACCACCGAGAGCAGGAGCACCGGCAGGGTGTAGAGGGTGTCCATCAGCAGCACCAGCACCCGGTCGACGGCACCCCCGAGGTATCCGCTCACCATGCCCAGCGGCACACCCACCAGCAGGGCCACACCGACCGCCAGCAGCACCACCTGCAGAGCGACGCCACTGCCGGCCATGGTGCGCACGCAGACATCCCGGCCGAGGCGATCGGTGCCGCACCAGTGGCTCCAGGTGGGAGGGTCGTAGATCGGGTTGCTGAGACCGGTGTTCACATCCGGCAGCACCCCGAGCGACACCAGCAACGGCGTCAGCAGCGCCACCAGGGCGTAGATGGCCACGATCACCAGGCCCCAGCGGGCCATGCGTGTGGAAAGACTGATGCTCAAGGGGGCGAACCCGCCGCGGCTCGCTGCATTGTCTCCCGAATGCCAGGAGAATGCCGCCATGGCCCTCTCCCCTTCTTGGCGCACCAAGCTGCTCGGCAGTCTTCAGGGTCAACTTCAGCTGGCCACCTATCTCGCGGTGTTTCTCGGCTTCACCGGGGCGTCGTCGGTGGGGCTGTGGATCGGCCAGCGCAATCTGATCCAGAACAACGCCAAGGAACTGCGCCGCAGCGCCGAGGCCATCCAGGCCTGCATGCGCAAAGGAGGCGCCGACGACCGCGACTTCGTGCAGCAGGAACTGCTGCTGCACTCGAGCATGCGCACCAGCCTCTGGGTGGAGAACTCCGACGCGTCCCTGGTGCTGCCCCAGAGCGACCACCTGGAGATCTCCGATGAGGCCATCCAGTCGTCGATGGCCGCCAACCCGGATCGGGTGGTGGGTCGCCAGGAACTGATCCGCCTCGGCGAACAGCTGTATCTGAGCGAACTGGTGCAGCGCTTCTCCAACGGAGCGCGTTTGTGGATCAGCCAGGAGGTGAGCACGAACCAGCGGGCCCTGAACGACTACCTGGCCCTGATGATCCTGATCTGGAGCGGCTGCCTGGTGATCACCCTGATGGCGGTGAGCAGTCTGGTGCGACGGATCGTGCAGCCCCTGGAACAGCTCAATGCCGCCACCGCTCAGGTGACCGCCGAAACGCTGGCCTCGGCGCGGCTGCCGCTGGAGCGTGGTCCGGTGGAGGTGATGCAGCTGGGCCGCACCTACAACGCCCTGCTGGAGCGGTCTGTCGCAGTCGTGGAGCCAGCAGCGGCAGTTCGTGAGCGCCGTGAGCCATGAACTGCGCACGCCGCTGACGATCGTGCAGGGCTACCTGAACCGCACGGTGAAGCGGGGCGACAACCTCACCGAGGCCCAGGTGCGGGGACTGCGCACCGCCGAGGAGGAAAGCATCCGCATGCGCAGGCTGATGGACGACCTGCTGGACCTCTCCAGGGGTGACTCCGGCAAATTGAGCATCCAGAGCGAACCGGTGCGGCTGGCGGATCAGCTGGAACAGGTGGCCGATCTGGCCCGCAGCACGCTTCAGCGGCCGCTGCATCTGGAGCTGCCAGCGGCTGTGGAGCAGCGGGACGCCATCGCCCAGGCCGATCCGGGTCGGCTGCGTCAGGTGCTGCTGGATCTGATCGAGAACGCCGACAAGTATTCCCCGGCGGATCGACCGATCCGGCTGGTGATGCGCGAGGAGCCGGAAGCCCATGCCATCGATGTGATCGATCAGGGCATCGGCATCCCGGAGGACGAGCTGGACACGGTCTTCGATCGCTTCCACAGGGCCAGCAATGCCCCGGAACGCACCGGATCAGGCTTGGGACTGTCCGTTGTGAAGCTGCTGGTGGAAGGAATGGGCGGCAGCATCAGCGTCTGCAGCCGCCTCGGCGAAGGCAGTCGTTTCACCGTTCAACTGCCGCGATGATCAGCTACTTGGTGTTCTGCTCCCTGTTGATTCCAGTGAATCTCTGGGCGGCGATCACCCCTCACATGCACAGCGATCTCTCGATGCGGATCCTGCACGGCATCTCCACCGTGCTGCTGATTCCGCTGCTGACGACGCTGTGGGGAGACCGGCAGCAACTGGTGAAACTGCCGGCGGTGCTGCTGGCGGTGTTCGCGGTGGTGCTGGTGGTGGTGAACAGCTGGATCACCGCCATGGGCATGGGGGTGGAATTCGGCTGGCTCGATCACGTGCTGCTGGCGGTGTCGGAGCTGAGCGTGGTGGCCTTCTTCCTGCTGGAACCTCAGCCCACCGCGGAAGACCGCACCAGCTGATCGCGACCGCGGCCGCGTTGCTCCAGTTCCAGGTGCAGAAGCGGCAGCTGCGGATCCTGCTCGATCCGAAAGGCCTCAACGCGATCCAGCACCACCCGGTTCAGATAGGCCCCGTGACTGCTCGGTTGTCCCTGCAGATCGAAGGCCGGCCCGCAGCGCATCAGCACGCGGCCGCGCCAGAGGCCGGAGGGGGCCGTTCCAAGGCTGTACACCACCGGATCGGTGCCGTTCTGCGGCGTGATGGCGATCAGAGGTTGCCGTGTGCCGATCGAGCAGGGCCAGGCCGGATCAACAACGGGAGCCACCTGCCAGGAGCCGGCCTGGGCCAGATCCAGCTGCAACAGCGCCAGCGTGCGGCCCTGCAGACGCCGCAGCCGCAGCGTTTCGGCCAGGGCCCCGCTGCGGGCGGCATCACCGATCAGCAGCTGCAACGCCACACCGCACACCAGCACCCCGAGGGCGGCGGCCAGCAGCAGTTCCACCAGGGTGAATCCGGTGGCGGAAGGCTCAGGCCGCATCGGCCGGGCGGCAATGGGTCGCACTCAGACGCTCCTCAAGTGGCGCCTGATAGGTGCCGCTGCGGGTGATGCCGAGCGGCAGCCCGATCACCAGGCAGGGGCGCTGCGGCAGGCGGGGATGGGCCAGCACCACCACGCCGCCATCGAGCAGCAGGCCATTGGCGGTGAAACGCACCAGGGGGCGGCAGGTTGCTGTGCAGGCTGATGGCGGACGCTCCGGTCTCGGCAAGAGGGGTGACCGCTGGGCAGGCCGGAAGCGCGGCATCTGCAGGCGCCTGCCAACCGCGGGCACTGAGCTGGAGCCCGCAGGGCTGCTGCTGCCGCTCCGCCGCCAAACGGCCCCGATCCAAGCCGATCCGCAGCCGCCGCAGGGCCACCTCGAGCTCCAGATGGGCCTGATCGCGGCCGGATCCCGCCACGGCCGTGCCGGCCAGCAGGCCCAGCACCGCAATGGTCACCAGCAGTTCCACCAGCGTGAAGCCTCGATTCATGCCTGCGCCGGCGAACAGAGACCAAGCCCGGCGGCGGTGAGCAACAGACGCCGCTGCAGCGGGGGTTGATCAGCGCCGGCCTCCACAGCCACCCGAAGCCAGAGGCCGCCGGCGAGCGGATCCTGCTGCCAGCTGCGCTGAAGCCCCGGGGTCTGCGGCAGCAGTGGAGCGAGCTGCTGGTCGAGATGGGCCGGTGAGAGGGCACAGCCAGCCGCAGGGCTGCGGCGCAGCAACCGGCGCGCCGCCAGCAGCTGCTGATCGGCCTGCTGCAGGGCCTGCTCCAGAGCGGTCTGGCGCTGCGTGGTGGCCGTGATGCGCGCCCAGCTGTGCAGGGAGGTGTGGGTGCTGATCGCCAGGATCACCGCAGACACAAGCACTTCGCTGAGGGTCATCAGACGGCCTCCTGCAGCTGCGCGCCTGCGGCCGTGATCGCCAACGGGAGCGTTGCGACACCCCGCTGCGGCAGGCGCAGGGTGAGCTGGCCGCGATGGCCCTGGGGCTGCCAGGCCTCCAGGCTCCACTGCAGCCCCTCGGCGCTGCCGGCCTGCAGCAGCCGGGGATCCGCGCCGGGGCAGAGCAACGGCTGATCCCACTGCTGGGAGGGCCACGGCAACAGGCAGGCCTGGGCGGCGCCGCTGCGCTGGGCGAACTGCATGGCAGCCGAGAGGAAGGCATCTGCGCGGGAGACCCGCTCGAGGCGGTGGCGGCTGCGCTGCAGCTGGTGCATCGCCAGGGTCTGCAGCGACAGGCTGGAGAGCAGCAGCAGGGCGGAGCCGCTGAGGGCCAACGGCAGCACAAAGCCACGGCAACAGGGCGGGCGAGCAGTACGGAGAAGCAGTGGGCAGCGCCATGGCAGCGGTGAACGTCAACGGCTTCAGAGCATTCCCCGGTGGCAGCTCTACCCTGCGCGCCATGGCGGCTCCCCTGAACGACCAACCCGATCGGGTGCTGATCGTCGATGACGATCCGGAGCTGCTGAAGCTGCTGATCGACACGCTGCAGCAGGCGGGGCACCAGTGCACACCAGCCGCCGACGGGCAGCAGGCACTGCTGCATCTGCGCCAGCGGGAGTTCGAACTGGTGCTGCTGGACTGGACCCTGCCGGATCTGGAAGGGGTGGAGGTGCTGCGGCGGATGCGCCGCACGGCGCTGAACACACCGGTGCTGATGCTCACCGCCCGCGATTCCCTGGAGGAGCGGATCGCGGCGCTGGATGCCGGCGCTGATGACTACCTGACCAAACCGTTCGAGCTGCAGGAGCTGAACGCCCGGGTGCGCGCCCAGCTGCGCCGGCGCCGCTATGAGGCCGATGCCCGCCGGCCGGCCGATCTGACCCTCGGTGATCTGAGCATCGATCTGTTCAGCCGCAGCGTGCGCCGCGGTGAGCGGGAGGTGAACCTGTCGCAGCGGGAGTTCGAGCTGCTCTGCTTCCTGGTGCAGGAGACGGAGTGCGTGCACAGCCGCCAGGCGATTCTCGAGGGGGTGTGGGGCAGCCCCTTCGTGGGCGATCCCAACACCCTGGATGTGTACATGGGCTACTTGCGCCGCAAGATCGAAGAACCGGGGCAGCCGCAGCTGCTGCACACCGTCCGTGGCGTTGGCTTCATGGCGCGAAACGGCGACGCCAACGTCTGATCATCAGCGAATCCTCATCGACATCCAAGCTGATCCACCAGCCAACGGGGTAGACGATGGCTAAGGGTGAAACAAGACCAACCAGCGCGATGCGCGATCTGATCCCCTCCATGCTTCTGGGTGTGGTGCTGCCGGCCGTGGTGTTGTTCACCGTGGCGGTGCTGCCCCCCTACGACGAGCCCGCGGCGATGGCTGTTCCGGCTGTCGTCTCCAGCCGCTGAAACCGAAGCTGCACATCAGCGCCACCTGCCGGCGCATCAGCAATCACCAGATCGGCTCCCATCAGGCTGATCAACTGCTGCACCAGCGATAGACCCAGGCCACTGCCGCGGGTGCCCGTGGCGGTGCTGCCGCGGGTGAAGCGCTCCAGCACCTTGGCTTTCTCCTGATCAGAGATTCCAGCCCCCTGATCCTGCACATGCAGCACGATCCGCTCAGGCTGCGCGGTGACGAACAACTGAATTGGGCCTGAGGCGTAGGCGATGGCGTTCTCCACCAAGGCCGCCAGACATTGCTGCAGTCGATCGGGGTCGGCATCAATCGGCATCAGCGCCGTTGGTGAAGGAGCCGCCAGCTGTAAACGATCCGGAGCCAACGGCAGCAGACGCTCATAGGCCACTAAAAGCAGATCCTCCGGATCCAGCTTTTGCATCGCCAGGCTGAGACGACCGCTGTCGTTGCGCGCCAGTTCCAGCAACACCCGCAGGAGCTGCCCCATGCGCCGGGCTTCTGCTTCGATCAGGGCGACCGGTGGCTGCAGAGTGGGCGGCAAGGGCTGGTCGCTCAACTGCTGGGCATGGCCGGAGATCACACTGATCGGCGTGCGCAGTTCATGGGCCACCCCATCCACAAAGAAGCGCTCCTGCTGCCAGGCCTTCGCCAGGCGTGATTGCAACGCATTGAAGGCCTCGGCAATCGGTTGCAATTCGCGGGGCTGATGGCTCAAGGCGATCGGGGCCTGATTCAACGAATCCGCCTCCAGCCGGTTGAGTTGTTCGCGCAGTGCAGCAAGAGGAACCATCAAGCCCCGCTGCAACACCAGCCGCAGCAACAGCGCCGTGAACAACATCGATCCACCGGCCGCCGCCACCAACAGCAACTGATCCGTACGATCCTGTCGCCACTGCTCTGTGATGTTCTGGCGCACCTCCACCAGGGGAGAACGACCAGGCCTGTTGAGCCACTGACGACTGACCATCCAAGCGGAACCGTCCGCATCCAACTTCAGCTGAGGAGCTGACTCCGTGCCGCTGTCCAGCAGCGTCAGCTGAAGATCGAGGCCAGAGAGTTCAGGCTCTGTAGAAGAAATCAGACGCTGTTGTTCAATCAACGCATCGGCTTGTTGCTGATGGGCCTGCAGTCGCCGCTCCTGACGCAGGTTGCTGCTCACCACAAACAAGAGGC
>NZ_JBJLJL010000005.1:0-62506 GCF_045559935.1 Parasynechococcus sp. | reverse complement strand
TGAAGGCGGAACTGCAGCAGCAGGGGTATGCGCTGCTGTGCGTGTCGTTCCCCAGGGCTGATCTGATCCTCAAGGCCGGTCAGGAAGATGCCCTCTATGAAGCCCAGTTCGGTCAATACCAGAAGTGAGCGGGCTGTGCCGCGTTGCGCTGGAACGGCCATGGCCCGCTGACGTGGCTCCGCGGCAGCTGCACGGCTGGCTGAAGCAGCAGCTGGAGTTGGAAGGAGAGCCGCTGCGCTGGGCCATCACCGCTGTTCAGACCCTGCCCGACGGGACGCGGCGGCTGCAGCTGGAGGCTGTTCTGCTGGTTGGCCCATGACCGCAGCGCCCATGCCCACGCTGATGCTGGTGCCCACGGGCATCGGCTGTGCCATCGGCGGCTACGCCGGTGACGCGCTGCCCAGTGCCCGGCTGCTGGCCGCCGCCAGCGGTTGCCTGATCACCCACCCGAATGTGTTGAACGGTGCGTCGCTCTACTGGAGCGATCCCCGCATCCATTACGTGGAGGGATATGGCCTGGATCGTTTCGCGGCTGGGGAGTGGCTGTTGCGGCCGGTCCGGCGGCAGCGCATCGGCCTG
Source organism: Parasynechococcus sp. (assembly GCF_045559935.1). NCBI lineage: Bacteria > Bacillati > Cyanobacteriota > Cyanophyceae > Synechococcales > Prochlorococcaceae > Parasynechococcus > Parasynechococcus sp. The sequence continues at coordinate 61,927 of NZ_JBJLJL010000005.1, read as the reverse complement.
CTGCTGGATGCCAGCATCGAGCCGGAGCTGGCCCAGCGCCAGATCCAGGTGGCGGAGGCCTGCCGGGCGACGCTGGGGCTGGACATCGGTCCGGTGCTGAGCACCGATGTGCCGCTGGGAGTGCATCTGGAGCAGGGCGCCAGCGGAGCCAGCTGGGGCAGCCTGGAGCGCCCCGATGCGCTGCTGCGGGCGGGCGAGCGTCTGCGAGATGCCGGGGCGACGGCGATCGCCGTGGTGGCCCGTTTCCCCGAGGATCCGCAGAGTGCTCCCCTGGCGGCCTACCGCCAGGGGAGCGGCGTGGATGCCCTGGCGGGAGCGGAAGCGGTGATCAGCCATCTGCTGGTGCGCCACCTGCAGATCCCCTGCGCCCATGCACCCGCCCTGGGGCCGTTGCCTCTGGATCCGCATCTGGATCCCCGCGCCGCCGCCGAAGAGCTGGGGTACACGTTTCTGGCCTGTGTGCTGGTGGGCCTGAGCCGGGCGCCGGACCTGGTGACGGATCTTGTGAAGCCGGCTTGTTGCCGGCAGGCCGATCAGGTGGCTGCCGATCAACTGGGGCGGTGGTGGTGCCGGAAGGGGCGCTCGGCGGCGAGGCGCTGCTGGCCGCTGTGGCGCGGAACGTTCCGGTGATCGCGGTGGCCAATCCCTCGGTGCTGGCGGTGACCCCTCAGGCGCTGGGGCTGGCGGAGGCTGTGCTGCCGGCCGCCAGCTACAGCGAGGCGGCCGGATTGGTGCTGGCCCTGCGCGAGGGGCTGGCCCCGGCGTCGCTGCAGCGGCCGCTGCCCCGGCTGCGCTGATGCCGGGAGGATTCGCCAACCCCACTGCCAGCGATCAGCAGCCTTGTCCCTGCGGCGGAGGGAGCTATGGGCGCTGCTGCGCCCCCATGCACCGCGGCGAGCGTCAGGCTCTGACGGCAGAGCAGCTGATGCGTTCCCGCTATTCCGCCTTTGTGCGCGGAGAGGTCGACTATCTGCTGGCGACCCACCCCGAGCCCGGGCTGCCCGTGGCCTGGCGCCGCCGGGAGTTGCAGCGGAGCTGCCGCCAGCTGCGCTGGCTGGGATTGACGATCCGGGAGGTTCGCGCAGGCGGGCCCCAGGATCTGGAGGGCGTCGTGCGATTCGAGGCGCGTCATCAGGGGGGTGTGTTGCGGGAGACCTCTCTGTTTCAGCGGCGCGACGGTCGCTCCGATGGCGTGTGGCTGTACATCCGCGCCCTCGAAGAACCGCTTGAGTAGCACGATATCGTGCAATTTTGGTGTTTATTTGGTGTAAGTATCGTGCCGCTTCAGCGAAGGCAGGCCATCGGGTGGCGCGGCGGCACCCCCAGGGCCCTGGCCACGCCGGGGTGGCAGACGGCCCCCCTGCACCGTGTTCAGGCCCGACAGCAGCTCCGGTTTCTCAGTCACCGCTTCTTCAAGGCCGCGTCCTGCCATGCCCAGGATGTAAGGGAGGGTGACGCTCACCAGCGCCTCGGTGGAGGTGAACGGCACGGCCCCGGGCATGTTGCCGACGGCGTAGTGCTGCACGCCGTGGATGTTCACGGTTGGATCGGTGTGGGTGGTTTCGCGGCTGGTGGCGACGCAGCCCCCCTGGTCGATCGCCACATCCACAATCACCGACCCCGGCCGCATCTGCTCCACCATCCCTTCATCCACGAGGGTCGGAGCGCGACCGCCGGGGGTGAGCACGGCCCCGATCACCAGGTCTGCCGTCGGCACCAGGCGCTCCAGCAGCCCGCGGCTGCTGACCACGCTCGTCAGCCGGCCGCGGCGGTCCGCCTCCAGCCGTCGCAGCCGAACCGGTGAGCGATCCAGCAGCAGCACCTCGGCGTCCATCGCCGCCGCCAGTCGGGCCGCATTCCAGCCCACCGTGCCGGCCCCCAGCACCACCACCCGGGCGGGCTGCACCCCGGTGCAGCCCCCCATCAGCACCCCGCGGCCCCCCGTGGGGGCGCTCGAGCAGATGGGCTCCCACCTGGGCGGCCAGCCGGCCGGCGATCTCGCTCATCGGCGCCAACAGCGGCAGGCTGCCGTTCTCCAGCTGCACCGTTTCGTAGGCGATGCCGGTGGTGCCGGCGCTCAGCAGCGCTTCACCCACCTCGGGATAGGCGGCCAGATGCAGGTAGGTGAACAGCACCATGTCCTGCCGCAGCAAGCCGAATTCCTCCGGCTGGGGTTCCTTCACCTTCACCACCAGATGGGCGCTCCAGGCCTGGTCTCGGTCGACCACCTGAGCGCCGGCTGCGGCGTAGGCGTCATCGCCGATGCCCGCCCCGGCTCCGGCACCGCTCTCGATGCGCACCTCCAGTCCGTGGCTGGCGAGATCCCGGACGGCATCGGGCGTGAGAGCCACCCGCTGCTCGTCGGCTTTGATCTCCTTCGGCACGCCGATGCTGGCCATCGGGGCGGTCAGAACGGAGGCTGCCATGGACGCGGTGCCCTCAATGGGACGGTCCCTTCAATGTGGCTCAGCGGGCAGCAATCGGCAGCCGCCAACCGCTGCCAAATGCCTGTGGGCTCACTTTCAGCAGCGGTGCAGCCTGTCGCCGCTTGAATTCGGCCCGCTGCAACAGCCGCTGAACCCGCTCCACCAGCTGCGGCTCATGGCCGGCCTCCACCAGCGCCTCAGCGCTGATGCGCTCCTGGATCAGTGCCCGCAGCAGGGCATCGAGTTCGCTGTAGTCGGGCAGCGAGTCACTGTCCTTCTGATCCGGCCGCAGCTCGGCGCTGGGGGGTTTGCCCCGGATCGCCCGTCCCACCAGCTCCCCCTGCGGCGGCAAGCCCAGGTCGCGGCGGCAGGGGCCTGCGGCTTCGCTGTCGAGCCAGTCGCAGAGAGCGAAGACGCTGGTCTTGTACAGATCGCCGATCACCGCCAGGCCGCCGTTCATGTCGCCGTACAGGGTGCAGTACCCCACGGCCAGCTCGGATTTGTTGCCGGTGGTCAGCAACAGCTGCCCCTGCTGGTTGGCCACCGCCATCAGCAGGGTTCCGCGGATGCGTGACTGCAGATTTTCGGCGGTCACCCCCGTCGGTTCCTGGCCCAGGGCCGGGGTGAGGGTGGCGTCAAACCCCTGCATCAGCTCTGCGATCGGCAGGGTGCTGGTGCTGAGCTGCAGGCGGTCCGCCAGGGCCGCCGCGTCATCGATCGAGCCGGCGGAACTCCACGGCGAGGGCATCAGCAGCGCGCTCAGCTGCTCCGCCCCCAGTGCTGCAGCGGCGATCACCGCCACCAGGGCGGAATCGATGCCGCCGCTCAGCCCCAGCAGCGCCTGGCGGAAGCCGCACTTGGCGGCGTAGTCGCGCACGCCGAGCACCAACGCCCGGAACAGCTGCTCCGGCTCCTCCGGCAGCGGCGCCGGGGGCGCGGCCGGGGTGCTGGTGTCCCCAGACCATGACGGTTTCCCGGCAGCTGGGCAGGTTCACAAGGGCCTGGCCATCGGCGGAGAGCACGAAGCTGGCCCCGTCGAACACCAGTTCGTCATTGCCGCCCACCTGATTGAGATACAGCACGGGGCAGTGCAGCCGCCGGGCCGCCTCCGCCGCCAGCTGACGGCGCAAGGCCGGTTTGGCCGGGTCAAAGGGGGACGCCGCCAGGTTGATCAGCAGATCCGGCCGTTCCGGTGCCAGGGCGGCGATCGGATCCGGGCCCACCAGCCGTTCCCGTTGCAGGGCGTCCTCCACCCAGAGGTCTTCACAGATGGTCAGCCCCAGCCGTTCGCCGCTCGACAGGGTCAGCAGACAGGGGCCGTCCCCGGGGCGGAAGTAGCGCCGTTCATCGAAGACGTCGTAGCTGGGCAGCAGCTGCTTGCGGGCCACCGCTCGCCAGCGGCCCGGCTCCACCAGGGCGATGGCGTTGTGCAGTGCAGGAGCGCGTCCGTCGTCGGCTTCCAGGGCGATGCCCACCAGCAGTCCCAGCTCGCCGCTGAGCTGCTGGCTGAGCCAGTCGAGCACCTGCCGCTGCCGGTTCAGGCGGGCCGGTTGCAGCAGCAGATCCCGCGGCGGGTAACCCCACAGCGACAGTTCCGGCGTAAGCAGCAGCCTTGCCCCGTCCCTCTGGGCCTGGTGTGCGGCCTCCAGGATGCGGCGGGCATTGCCGGCCAGATCGCCCACCAGGGGATTGAGTTGGCCGAGGGCGAGGCGCATCAGCAGCGGCTTGGGGTGAGGCCGTAGAGAGTGTGTTCCAGCAGCAGCGGCCAGACGGAGGTCGGCACTTGTCCGGGCTCCGGTGCCTGCCGCAGCTCCGAGCTGGCGCTGGCAGGCACCGTCAGATCGAGAAGATCCATCTGGGCTCCCAGGCTTCTGAGGGCATCGAGCGCGGCCGGTTGCAGCGGCCAGCCCTGGCGGGGGGCGATCGCCAGGCGGCAGAGGCGGAGCCATCGCTCAGCCTGCCGCCAACGGGGGATCTGACCGGCCAGATCGCTGCCCACCACGAAGATCAGATCCCTCCCGGGCCAGAGGGTGTGCGCCCGCTCCAGGGTGGCGAGGGCAAAGGGGCTGCTCAGCTCCTGGCACAGCCTCAGGCGGGGGATCACCGATCTCGTTCACCAGGGCTTGAAGCAGCTGGGCCCGCAGGCGCAAGGGGGCCCCGTGCTGTTTCATCGGGTTGTCGCTGGCCCAGGTGGCCACCTCTCCGTAAAGGCCGAGCAGGCCTTCCAGCAGGGCCTGGTGGCCGCGGGTGGGAGGGTCGGCGCTGGTGCCGAGCAGGGCGATGGGGTCGGCCATGGCGGATCAGGGCAGCAACGGCTGCAGATCGGAGGCCGCGGATGCTGGCCAGCGCTGCAACCAGTGGGCCACCACCGGATCGGCCTGGGCAAGGCGCTGCAGCAGCGCCCCGGGCTGACCACCGCGGCGGCGCAGCAGTTGTTCGGCCACCAGCACGCCGGTGCGGCGGGTGCTGTGCACGGCCACCGCTGCCTGGGCGAGAGCCACCGGCGCCGCTGGCGCCAGGCTGGCTCCGCCGCTGAACGGCACCAGCAGCAGCAGCAGTTGCTTCAGGGCACTCAGACCGAGCTGGACTCCGCCCAGCAGGGCGTTCTGGGCCGTGACCGAGCGCAGCAACCTGCGGGCTGAGGTGGGCGCCATCGGCAGGCCATAGAGCTGGCAGAGCTGCATCACCAGGGCGGTGTCGCAGGCCAGGCCGCCCGCCAGATCGATCGCGATCAGGGGATTCATCGCCACACCGGTGGCCTTGGCGGCGGCGTAGCGCCCGATCAGCCCCTGAGCGGAGCGGCGATGCTGGCGCAGCCGCAGCTGCTGGTGGGCCTGCTGGAAGCGATCCGCCAGCCTCAGGGCAATGCAGGGCGAGCAGCAGCTCCCCTTCCCCCGCTCAGTTGCCGGATCAGACGCTGGCTCAGCGTCGCGATGCGTGGCGGCGCCGGCTCACTGCGGGCGCGGCCTTCCCCATCCAGCACCGGCCGGCGCGGGGCGGCGGCCACGGCGGTGAGGGGCAGCTCCTTGGGCAGACGCTGCTGGATGCTGCGCAGCAGAGCCGGCAGCTCCTGTTCCGACCAGCGGTCACTGCGGTTGAGCACCAGCTGCACCGGTTTGCCGCAGTTCAGCAGGGTGTCGAGGGCGTCGCGGTCGATGCGGGTGAGATCGCTGTCGATCACCAGCAGCACCAGATCGGCGCCCATCGCCACCCGGGTCGCCAGGCGGGCACGCCCGGCGGTTTCGATCTCATCGATGCCGGGGGTGTCGACCAGTTCCACGGCCGCCAGCCCGTCGATCGCCTGGGGCCAGGGGACGGCCCGCTGGCGGCGGGTGCAGCCGTGGGCCACATCGGTGGCCAGCAGCGGCTCGCCGATCAGGGCGTTGATCAGGCTGGACTTGCCGACGCCCACCCGGCCGAAGACGGCCACCCGCAGGGTGCGGCTCTCGAGGCGCTGCAGCTGCCTGTCGAGCTGACGCAGTTCACCCGCCAGCAAGGCCTGCTCACGGGCGCCGAGACACAGCTCATTGCGCCAGCGCTGCAGCAGCTGGCGGCAGCGGACGGTGCTGGAGGGCGGTGTCGGAAGGGCCTGGCTCATCCCCCTCATGCTGCCGGCTTGCGCCACCACCCCGCCAGCACGGCGAGCACCGATTCCGCACCGATCACTCCCACGAAGCCACCGAATTCATCCACCACCACCCGCACACCGCCGCTGTCGCGGCGGAATCCGGTGAGCAGCCGGTCGGCACGGATCATCTCCGGCACGTATTCCACCGGCTCGCACAGATCCACCGGGGTGAGCAGGCCACGGTTCTCAAGCAGGGCGGTGAGCAGCCGCTCGCGGCTGGCCACCCCGAGCACCTTGTCCACCTGATCGCCGAGCACCACCCACCAGTCGGCGTTGTTGCCCAGCAGCACGGTCCGCTGCGCTTCGAGGCTGAGGCTGCCATCGAGGGTCGGTGCCGCCACCCGCGGTGTCATCAGATCGCGGGCGGTGAGGTCGTTCAGCTGAAACACCTTGCCGATCATCGCCGCTTCGTCGGCTTCGATCTGGCCTTTCTGAGAGCCGAGTCTGGCCAGCAGCCGGATCTCCTCTTCATTGGTGGTGATCTCCGCTTCGGCCGTGATCGCCGGCAGCAACCGCTCCAGCAGCAGCACCAGCGGGCTGAGCAGCAGTCCCAGCCAATGCAGCAGCGGCGCGGCCGCCAGGGAAACGGGCAGGGCGAGGCGACTGCCGAGCGCCTTGGGCAGGATTTCCCCCAGCAGCATCACCAGCACGGTGAGGCCCACTGAAAACAGGGGCAAAGCGATGCCGCTGATGCCCCGCTGCTCGAACACCCAGGCGGCGTAACCCCCCAGCATCAGGCTGCCGAAGATGTTGAAGCCGTTGTTGGCGATCACCAGCACCGACAGGGTGCGTCCCAGCCGTTGCCGCAGCTGGGCCAGACGGCGGGCTCCGGCCAGCGGACGGCTGCGGGCCGCCAGTTCATGCACCCGGATCGGGTTGACCGTCAGCAGGGCTGCCTCCACGCCGGAACAGAGGGCTGAGCCGAGCAGCACCACCACCACCAGAAGCAGCAGCACCAGCAGGTCGGAACGCATTGAGGCATGACGTGGCGATCATCGTATCGGCGAAGTCCGATCCGGTCGCTGAACTGCCATCCTGATTGGCCTGAGCAACCGCAGGTGTGATGGCGTTCGACCCCAGCATCCATGCCGTCCGGCGCCAGCGTTTTCTGGAGCATCTGGGGGAGGCGGCAGCCGTGATTCCCGCGGCACCGCTGGCCACCCATCACGCTGACTGCGAGTGGCCGTTCCGGCAGGACAGCGACTTCTTCTACCTGACCGGCTTCGACGAACCCGATGCGGTGGCCCTGCTGCTGCCGCATCGGCCCGAGGGGGAGCGGTTCGTGCTGTTCGTGCAGCCGAAGGACCCTGCCGCTGAGGTGTGGACGGGATTCCGCTGGGGAACGGAGGGGGCTGTCGAGCGATACGGCGCCGACATGGCCTATCCGCTGGATCAGCTCCCGGCCCGGTTGCCCGAGTTTCTGGCCGGTGCCGAGGCGATCGCCTTCCGGGTCGGCCGCCATCCGGCGGTGGAACCGCTGGTGCTCAGCACCTGGGGCCGTCAGCTGGACAGCTATTCCCGCAGCGGAGAGGCCGCCATGGGATTGGTGGCGCCGACGCCGATCCTGCATCGCCTGCGGTTGCGCAAGGAGCCCCATGAGCTGGAGCGGATGCGTCAGGCCTGCGGGATCTCCGCTGAAGCCCATGAGCTGGCCCGGCAGATGACCCGGCCGGGTATGAACGAAGCGGAGGTGCAGGCGGCGATCGAAGCCCATTTCCGCGCCCGCGGGGCCCGTGGACCGGCCTATGGCTCGATCGTGGCCGGCGGCGACAACGCCTGCGTGCTGCACTACACCGCCAACACCGCTCCGCTGCAGGACGGTGACCTGCTGCTGATCGACGCCGGTTGCTCGCTGGAGGACTACTACAACGGCGACATCACCCGCACCTTCCCGGTGAACGGCTGCTTCTCCGGAGAGCAGCGGGAGCTCTACGCCCTGGTGCTGGAGGCCCAGGAAGCCGCGGTGGAGACCGTGCAGCCCCAGGGAACGGCGGAGGCGGTGCACGCCACCGCTCTGCGGGTTCTGGTGGAGGGGCTGGTGGAGCTTGGGCTGTTGGCAGGAGACCCCGACGGGATCATCGAGCGCGGCGACTACCGGCATCTCTACATGCACCGCACCGGCCACTGGCTGGGGCTTGATGTGCACGATGTGGGGGCTTACCGCCTCGGGGAGCAACCCGCGACGCTCGAACCCGGGATGGTGCTCACGGTGGAACCGGGGCTTTATGTGAGCGACCGGTTGGCGGTGCCGGAGGGTCAGCCGGCGATCGACGCGCGCTGGAAGGGCATCGGCATCCGCATCGAGGACGATGTGGCGGTGACCGATGAGGGCCATGAGGTGCTCACGGCTGCGGCCCTCAAAAGCGTGGCGGCCATGGAACGTCAGGCCACCTGAAGCAGGATCCAGAACAGGAAGATCACCAGCTTCATCATTCCCTCGATGCCGGTGAGGCGGGCACGGGGGTTGAGGATCATCAGGGTGAGCACCAGCAGCACCATGTTGAGGGGATCCAGGCCGAGGATCACATCCGTGCCGGTGATGGCTCCCAGCAGCAGCACCGCCGGCACCGTGAGGCTGACGGTGGCCACCACAGAGCCGTAAAGGGTGTTGATCGAGCGCTGCACCTCCCCCTGGGAGGCGGCCCTGATGGCATTGAACGCTTCCGGCGCCAGGATCAGCAGGGCCACCAGCACACCGGCCAGGGAGCTGGGCAGTCCCAGATCGTGGATACCGGTCTCGATCAGGCGGCCCATCGACTCGGCGATCAGACAGACCACCAGCAGCCCCGCCGCCAGCAGAAGCGTCGCCTGGCCCAGCGGCAGGTCGATCGGCGCCTCCGCCTTGCCGCTGCCGGCGTTCCCGTCCTGCGCTCCCTCCACTTCGGTGTAGAGGTCGCGGTAACTGCCGACCTGGGCCGTGATGAACACGATGTAGACACCGAGGGCGACCACGGCGAGCACCGCGTTCTCAGCCGGACTGAAGTTGGCCTCCGATGTGCTGGGGCTGAAGTTCGGAATCACCAGCGCCAGCACGCACATGGTGGTGATCAGGTCGAAGTAGGTGAGGGCTCCGAGCATGTTGGGGGCCGCCAGCTGGCTGGAGTCGAGGCGACCGTTGACGAAGAAGCTGCGGCTGCGCAGGGCGGCGATCACATTGCAGAGGCCTGTGACGCCGGTGAGCGCGATCATCACCACGGAGAACATCGAGTCCCGCGCCAGGGTGGGGTTGGCCTCGCCGGTGAGCATCGTGCTGGCCACCAGGGCCAGTTCGATCGTCATCACCGCCCCGGTGAGCACCAGGGTTCCATAGGGCTGGCCCACCAGTTCGGCCACCCGGTCCGCCTGGGCGGCCACGCTGTTCGACAGCAGCAACACCACGCTGCTCAGCAGCACCAGGCCGGAGAGAACCGTCGCCGTCGGCTGCACGAGCAACCAGGTCATGGTTCCGCCGAGTTCGATCGCAGCCAGGGCTCCCAGGCCGATCAGCAGCGGCAGCAGCAGGGTCAGCAGGCTGCCGGAGCGGTCGCGGCGCGCGGCCGCCTCAGGCATGGGGCAGGTCCTTGATCAACGGCAGCACGCCCCGGCTCGCCTCAAGGATGTGGTCCGCCCCGGCCTGCCGCAGTTGCTCGTGATACGCGGCGCGCTCCGTCACATGCGGTGGTGCCACCGCCAGGCTGCACCAGGGCCAGTCCGGACGCTGCGAGTCGGGCATGGACAACCGTGCGCACGTCGGCCACCGTGTCGCCGAGGTAGGCGATCCGTCCGGGCCGCTCGCCGGCAGCCAGTCGCTCGGCGAGGCGGATCAGGCCGGTCGGATCCGGCTTGTCCGGGGCATCGCCCATGGCGATCAGAGGGGGATCCACCAGCCCCAGCCGTTGCTGCAGCACGAAGCGGGCGGATGGAGGTTCGGCGCCACTCACGAAGCCCCAGCGGATGCCGGCGGCGCTGAGGTCTTCGAACAGCTGCGCTTCCACCAGCAGGGGCTCATCGCCGATGAAGCCACGCCAGTTGCCCGGGTCTCCCTCTGGATCCCCACCGAAGTAGAAGCCGCTGAATCGTTCGATCAGGGCGTCGCGGTCGGGCACGCTGCCACCGCGGCGGCGCAGCAGTTCGAGGCTGGCATCCCAGTCGTTGTTCCAGGACCCCTCGGCCTTGAGCCGGTCGATGTCGCTGGCGTCCGGCCGCCAGCCGCTGTAGTGGGCCACCGTCTCCTGCAGGGCACGGCGGTAGCTGCCCGCCACATCGCGGATCACCCCGTCGATGTCGAACAGCAGGATGGTGAACGAACCCAGGGCCTGCAAGGGAAGAGCGGCTGGTAGGTTAGTTGTTTGTACTGATCTTTTGAGCGCTGACAGCATGACGGTCACCGAAGGCGCCGCCACCCCTGAACAGGACGTCGAGACGGCCGCGGTTGAAACGGCTGCTGTCGAGACGGCCGCTGCTGCGGAGGCAACGACAGAGAAGGAACCGACCGGCGAGAACGAGGGCGAGAGCCGGCCTGTGCTGCGGGGCGGGCATGCCGCGCTGGCATCCGCCACCATCGACGCCGATGGCGTGCCCTCCGGCTACACCCCCAAGGCGGATGAAGGACGCTTCCTCCTGAAGATTCTCTGGTTGCCGGACAACGTCGCCCTGGCGGTCGATCAGATCGTGGGCGGTGGTCCCAGCCCACTGACGTCGTATTTCTTCTGGCCCCGTGAGGATGCCTGGGAGACCCTGAAGACCGAACTCGAAGGCAAGAGCTGGATCACCGACAACGAACGCGTTGAGGTGCTCAACAAGGCCACGGAAGTGATCAACTACTGGCAGGAGGAAGGCAAGGGCAAGAGCCTGGATGAGGCCAAGCTCAAGTTCCCTGATGTCACCTTCTGCGGTACCGCTTGATTCTTTGCAATCAACGTTCTTTCACCGGTCCGCTGTTGCAGTGGACCGGTTTTTTTTGTGCTCTTTTTTGTGCTTGGCATCTTGGCCAATAAAAAACCCCGGAAGCAACGCTCCCGGGGACAAGATCAATGAACGCAAGGACGATCAGCCAGCAACCTTGCTGGCCTGCATGCGGGCGCGGGCGACATTGAGCTGCTGCTGGGCTTTCAGCTTCTCGGGGGATGCGGGCTTCCCTTCCATGCCGGCCACCGCGCTGCTGGCGGACTGGAACTCTGCCTCGGCGGAGTTGCCGTCGATGTTGCTGCCCAGTTCGGCGCCGTTCACCAGAACAGTGACCTCGTCGGCATCCACCTCAGCGAAGCCTCCCATCAGGGCGATGGAACTCCAGCCGCTGTTGGTGCGGACGCGGAGAACACCGACATCAATCGCCGTCAGCAGAGAGATATGGCCGGGCAGGATGCCGAGCTGGCCTGTGGTGCTGGGCAGAATCACTTCATCAGCGCTGCCGTCAAACACGTTCTGGTCCGTGGCCAGAACGCGCAGGGTCAGAGAACCGCTCATCAGTTGGCCTCAGCAGCGATCTTCTCGGCCTTGGCCTTGGCCTGATCGATGTTGCCCACCAGGTAGAAGGCCTGCTCGGGCAGGTGGTCCAGCTCACCGGAGAGGATCTGGTTGAAGCCGGAGATGGTCTCCTCCAGCTTCACGTAAACGCCGGACATGCCGGTGAAGATCTCGGCCACAAAGAAGGGCTGGGAGAGGAACTTCTCCACCTTGCGGGCCCGGTTGACGGTCTGACGGTCCTCCTCGGAGAGTTCGTCGAGACCGAGAATCGCGATGATGTCCTGAAGCTCCTTGTAGCGCTGCAGGGTCGACTGCACAGCGCGGGCGGTGCGGTAGTGGTCATCACCCACAACGGCCGGCTGCAGCATGGTGCTGGTGGAATCCAGGGGATCCACAGCGGGATAGATGCCTTTGGATGCCAGGGCGCGGTTGAGCACCGTGGTGGCGTCCAGGTGGGCGAAGGTGGTGGCGGGAGCGGGGTCGGTGAGGTCGTCAGCAGGGACGTAGACGGCCTGGATCGACGTGATCGAACCTTCCACGGTGGAGGCGACGCGCTCCTGCAGGGCGCCGACGTCGGTGCCGAGGGTGGGCTGGTAGCCCACAGCGGACGGCATGCGGCCCAGCAGAGCGGACACTTCGGAGCCGGCCTGCACGAAGCGGAAGATGTTGTCGACGAACAGCAGCACGTCCTGCTTGTTCACGTCACGGAAGTGCTCCGCCATGGTCAGTGCGGAGAGGCCCACGCGCATGCGGGCGCCGGGGGGCTCGTTCATCTGGCCGTAGCAGAGAGCCACCTTCGACTTGGAGAGGTCGTCGGAGTTGATCACTCCGGACTCCTTGAATTCCTCGTAGAGGTCGTTGCCCTCACGGGTGCGCTCACCCACGCCGCCGAACACGGACACACCACCGTGTTCCTTGGCGATGTTGTTGATCAGTTCCTGAATCAGAACGGTCTTGCCGACACCGGCACCACCGAACAGGCCGACCTTGCCGCCCTGGCGGTAGGGAGCCAGCAGGTCGATCACCTTGATGCCGGTCTCGAACACCCGGGGCTTGGTCTCCAGCTCGGTGAGCTTGGGAGCTTCGCGGTGGATGGGGGCTGTGGCGGAGGCGTTGACGGGGCCCTGCTCGTCAACAGGCTCGCCGAGAACGTTGAAGATGCGGCCGAGAGTGGCTTCTCCGACGGGCACGGTGATCGGGGAGCCGGTGTCGACGGCTTCCATGCCGCGCACCAGACCGTCGGTGCCGCTCATGGCAACGGCGCGGACGCGGTGATCGCCCAGCAGCTGCTGAACCTCGGCGGTCAGAGCGACGTCCTGACCGGCGGTGTTCTTCGCCTCGATGCGCAGAGCGTTGTAGATCTTCGGCAGTTTCCCGGCTGGGAATTCCACGTCCAGAACCGGGCCAATCACCTGGCGAACCACGCCCTTGGTGCCGGCGGATGCAGGAGCAGAAGCGACCATAAGAAGAAGGGATTCGGGAGCAGGCGCAGCGCGCTCGGGCCCATTCGGAGCGGCGCAACCATACCACTGCTGTGGTGGACCCTCCCCGGTTCGGTCACCCGCACAGTCAGGGTGCTGGTGGAGGGGCAGGGCGAATGAATACGTTGGCACTCGTTGGCATCGAGTGCTAGCTCGTGTCGATGTGTGGCGCTGCGGCGCCCTGTCCCTGCCCCTGCAAGAACCCATGGCAGCTGTTTCCCTCAGCGTCTCGACCGTCAAGCCTCTCGGTGATCGCATCTTCATCAAGGTGTCCGCCTCCGAAGAGACCACCGCCGGCGGCATCCTTCTGCCCGACACCGCCCAGGAAAAGCCCCAGGTGGGCGAAGTGGTCCAGGTGGGTCCCGGCAAGCGCAACGACGACGGCAGTCGTCAGGCCCCCGAGGTCGGCGTCGGCGACAAGGTGCTCTACAGCAAGTACGCCGGTACTGACATCAAGCTCAGCGGCGACGAGTACGTGCTCCTGTCCGAGAAGGACATCCTGGCTGTCGTCAGCTGACGCGGTTGTCCGCTGACGCCCAGCACTTTCCGATCACCCCACTTCATTCATAAGGACACGCCTTCCATGGCCAAGCGCATCATTTACAACGAGAACGCCCGCCGCGCTCTCGAAAAAGGCATCGACATCCTGGCCGAGTCCGTTGCCGTGACCCTCGGACCCAAGGGTCGCAACGTCGTGCTGGAGAAGAAGTTCGGCGCTCCTCAGATCATCAATGACGGTGTCACCATCGCCAAGGAGATCGAGCTCGAAGATCACATCGAGAACACCGGTGTCGCCCTGATCCGTCAGGCCGCCTCCAAGACCAACGACGCCGCCGGTGACGGCACCACCACGGCCACCGTTCTGGCCCACGCCATGGTCAAGGCGGGTCTGCGCAACGTGGCTGCCGGTGCGAACGCCATCACCCTCAAGAAGGGCATCGACAAGGCCTCCGATTTCCTGGTCGGCAAGATCAAGGAGCAGGCCAAGCCCATCGCTGACAGCGGTGCCATCGCCCAGGTGGGCACCATCTCCGCCGGCAACGACGAGGAAGTCGGCCAGATGATCGCCGACGCCATGGACAAGGTCGGCAAGGAAGGCGTGATTTCCCTGGAAGAGGGCAAGTCCATGGAGACCGAACTGGAGGTCACCGAGGGCATGCGCTTCGACAAGGGCTACATCTCCCCCTACTTCGCCACCGACACCGAGCGGATGGAAGCGGTGCTCGACGAGCCCTACATCCTCCTCACCGACAAGAAGATCGGCCTGGTGCAGGACCTGGTGCCTGTTCTGGAGCAGATCGCCCGCACCGGCAAGCCCCTGCTGATCATCGCCGAGGACATCGAGAAGGAAGCGCTCGCCACCCTGGTGGTGAACCGCATCCGTGGTGTGCTGAACGTGGCTGCCGTCAAGGCTCCCGGTTTCGGTGACCGCCGCAAGGCCATGCTCGAGGACATGGCGGTGCTGACCAACGGTCAGCTGATCACCGAGGACGCCGGCCTCAAGCTGGAGAACGCCAAGCTGGAGATGCTGGGCACGGCCCGCCGCATCACCATCAACAAGGACACCACCACCATCGTGGCCGAGGGCAACGAGGTGGCTGTCGGCGCCCGCTGCGAGCAGATCAAGAAGCAGATGGATGAGACCGACTCCACCTACGACAAGGAGAAGCTGCAGGAGCGTCTGGCCAAGCTGGCCGGTGGCGTTGCTGTGGTGAAGGTCGGTGCAGCCACCGAGACCGAGATGAAGGACAAGAAGCTTCGTCTTGAGGACGCCATCAACGCCACCAAGGCGGCTGTCGAGGAGGGCATCGTCCCTGGCGGCGGCACCACCCTGGCCCACCTGGCTCCAGCTCTCGAGGAGTGGGCCAACGGCAACCTCTCCGGTGAGGAGCTGATCGGCGCCAACATCGTGGCTGCGGCTCTCACCGCTCCGCTGATGCGCATCGCTGAAAATGCCGGCGCCAACGGCGCCGTCGTGGCCGAGAACGTCAAGTCCCGCTCCATCAGCGAGGGCTACAACGCTGCCACCGGTGATTACGTCGACATGCTGGCTGCCGGCATCGTCGATCCCGCCAAGGTGACCCGCTCCGGTCTGCAGAATGCCGCCTCCATCGCCGGCATGGTGCTGACCACCGAGTGCATCGTGGCTGACCTGCCCGAGAAGAAGGACGCAGCTCCCGCCGGCGGCGGCATGGGCGGCGGCGACTTCGACTACTGATCCAGTCGATCAACCTGGTGATCATCCGGCCCCCGCTTCTGCGGGGGCTTTTTTCATGGCTGCGGCCGTCAGCGCCAGCCCGTGGGCACGCGTGGGCCGAACCGTCGGCGGGCCCAGTCGTAGGTGGGGGCGAAGAAGGCGCGCATGTCGTTCAACACCGCATCCAGCCCCTCCACTGTTTCGCTCTGCTTGGGTGAGGCATGCACGACGCGGCTGAACTGAGGCGTCAGGGCAGGAGCCTCGAGAAAGTCGGTGAGCCGGTTGATCTCGCTCTGTTGGAACAATGTTTCGTAGAAGCCGTAGAAGATCTCCTCCGAGGAAAAGACCGCCTCGAGGGTCTCGGCCATCTGCTCGTAGGTGGTGCGCGACCGGCAGTTGGGTTTGCGGTAGAAGCTGCGCAGCTGGCTCACTTCCTGCTCGGCTGTGACTCTGGCTGCGTTCTGCCGTTCATGCCGCAGCCGGTTGCGCATGCGCAGTTGTGACCAGGCCCGTTCGACGGGATCGCGCATCAGCAGGATCACCCGGATCGTGAATCCCCGGGCTGTCAGCCCTTCGCGGATGAGCTCGAAGCTGCTCTGAGGAAGCATCGAGTAGGCCGGGGTGATATCGCCGACATGGGTGACTGCGGCCTCCCGCAGATGCAGGTAGTCGAAATGGTCGAAGTACAGCTCCGGTGAGAGGCGCATCGCCTCCTGCAACCGGATCAGGTCCAGCTTTCCCTTGCGGCGTCGCCGGATCATGGCCTTCGCCGGATTGTTCCTGCGCTGGGCGACCAGCTTGTTGAACACGTGGAATTCCTTGATCCCGCCGTTGCTGAACCAGGAGGTCCCCGACAGTTCCGACTCCAGCCAGGTGGTGCCGCATTTCTGGGCTCCCACCCCGAGCAGGAAGATCTTGCCGGCTTCGCAGCGGCTCAACCCAGCCAGCCGGCGCTGAGGATCACGGCGAGGCTCAGGAACACCGCCAGGCAGGTCCAGGTGGCGCGGTTAAGCGTGGCTTCGGCGCTGCTGGCGCTGCTGAACATCGAGCTGCCGCTCGCCGCCAGCCCGCCCATGCCGCCCCCTTTGGGACTGTGCAGCAGCACGAGAAGGATGAGCAGCAGGCCGGTGCCGATCCAGGTCCAGGACAGAATCGTGATGAGCATCGCGTTCAGACGGTCAGGGGGAGACGGGCGGAGATGGCGTCGCGGTCGACCCCAGCCATCGGCTCGATCAGGCTGCGGCCTGTCATCGCTTCCGGTTGAGGCAGGCTGAGGATCTCCAGCAGGGTGGGGGCAATGTCGGCCAGGCCACCATCACCGCGCAGCTGGATGGAATTGCCATGGCCGGGCAGCTTGCGCCGTTCCCCCTCCACCAGGATCACCGGTACCGGGTTGGTGGTGTGGGCGGTCCAGGCGGCACCGTCAGGACCCTGCATCAGTTCGGCGTTGCCGTGATCAGCGGTGATCAGCATCGTTCCTCCCATGCGGCCCACGGCGTCGAGCAGACGGCCGATGCAGCGATCCACCGTGGCGATCGCTTCGGTGGCGGCTTCCATCACGCCGGTGTGCCCCACCATGTCGGGGTTGGCGTAGTTGATCACCACCAGGGTGTAGATCCCCTTCTCGATGGCGGTGACGCAGCTGTCGGTGAGTTGATCGGCGGACATCGCCGGTGAGAGGTCATAGGTGGCCACCCGGGGGGAGGGCACCAGGTGGCGATCCTCACCCGCCAGCGGTTTCTCGATGCCCCCGTTCATGAAATAGGTGACGTGGGGGTATTTCTCCGTTTCAGCCGTGCGGTACTGGCGCAGCCCCTGGCCGGCCACCACCTGACCCAGCAGGTCGTCGAGGGGCTCGGGGGGGAAGGCCACCACCACGGGCAGGTCCTGCTCCACCTGGGTGAAGGTGACCACATCGAGCTTCGGGGTGTGGCGGCGCTGGAAGCCGTCGTGGGAGGGCAGACACAGGGTCTGAACAATCTGACGGGCGCGGTCGGGGCGGAAGTTGAAGAGCAGCACGGCATCACCGTCCTGCATCACCACGTCCTGCAGGCGCACAGGCTCGAGGAATTCATCGGTGGTTCCGCCGGCATAGCTGGCGCTGAGCACCTGTTCCGGGCTGCTGTCGGTCCGAGGGCGATCGGGATCGGTGTAAAGGTCGTAGGCCTTTTCCGTGCGCTCCCAGCGCTTGTCCCGGTCCATGGCCCAGTAACGGCCGCAGAGGCTGGCGACGACCCCGACACCCGCGGCGTCGATCGCCGCCTGCACCTGGTTGATGTACCCCAGAGCGCTCTGAGTGGGCGTGTCGCGGCCGTCGGTGATGGCGTGAATCGCCAGGCGGCTGATGCCGCTGTCGGCGGCCCAGCGAATCAGGCCGCAGAGGTGATCCACATGGCTGTGCACTCCACCGTCGGAGCAGAGACCGAGAAGATGCAGGGTGCCGCCGTTGCTCTTCACCCGCTCGGCGAGCTCCTTCAGGGCCGGGGTGTGACGAAGCTGGTCATCGCGAACGGTGTCGCTGATGCGCACCAGTTCCTGGCGGATGATCCGGCCGGCACCGATGGTGAGGTGCCCCACCTCGGAATTGCCCATCTGCTGGTCCGGCAGTCCGACGTGGGAACCGCTGGCCTGGATCAGAGTGCTGGGATAGGCATGGCGGAGGGCCTCCATCACCGGCGTCTCAGCCGAGCGGATGGCGTTGTTGTCGGAGTCCTCCCGATGGCCCCAGCCATCAAGAATGGTGAGGACCACCGGAGCGACTGTTCCGGTCTGGCCTGAACCGCTGGTAGAGCTTTTGTTCACGTTCACCCGTGACGGTGGGTTCTTAAGACCTTTTGCAGAATCAACCTAACGCTCCATCCGTCTGCAGGCCTCACTTTCCCGGATTCACCACAACGTCACCGTTTCATGTCTTCCACGGCCGACAACGAACGGATCGAGATTTTTTCCGAGCGGGAGCTGGGGCGGACCCTGGCACGGCTGGCCACGCAGATCCTGGAGACGGTGGAGGACAGCCGCACCCTGATGCTGCTGGGGATTCCCACCCGCGGCGTCCAGCTCTCCCGTGTGCTGGCCCGCGAGCTGGAGCGGCTCAGTGGCCATGCCATCGCCCAGGGCGCGATCGATCCCACGTTCCATCGGGATGATCTGGAGCGGATCGGCACCCGTCTGCCCCAGCTCACCACCCTGCCCAGCAGCGTTGAGGATCGCCAGGTGGTTCTGGTGGACGATGTGATCTTCACCGGACGGACGGTGCGGGCGTCCCTGGAGGCGTTGCAGAACTGGGGACGTCCGCAGCGGGTGATGCTGCTGGCGCTCGTCGACCGGGGCCACCGCGAGCTGCCGATTCAGCCCGATTTCTGCGGTCGGGTCGTGCCCACCCGACGCAGCGAGACGATCGAGCTGCGGTTGCGGGATGTGGACGGGGAAGAAGGGGTGTTCCTGCGGCGGCTCAGCCGGCCGACTTGAGCTCGTCGGCGCGGAAGTGGGCCTTGTAGCGACCGAAGGCCACGATCACCGGAAGCGTCGGGCTGATCACTCGCCCCTTCCAGTCGTTCAGCACATTCACCACATCGCCGCTCTGGCCCTGCATGTCGAAGGCCTCGCCGCGATGTTCAGGGTGGTTGAAGACCACGACCGATGTGTCGACCGTCACCTTGTCTCCCACCTGCATGGTCGTCGCGTCGTCAGTTCGTGCATTTTGTCACGGTCCCTCCGCAGGGCGTCGCAGGCAGAAGCTCTCCGGTCCGTCCTCCTCCACGGCTCCGCCCAGGTTGCTGCAGCTTTCCTGGAACGCTTCCCAGGGATCCATGCCGCTCACGAGGCGGTCGCGCACCGCTTCATCGAGTTCGGCGCCGGCGATCACATCGGGATCGGAAGCGCCATGCTGCTGGTGTTCCTGGGTGCTGCGCAGGGCGTTGATGGCGCTTTCGATCGTGCGCCGGCTGCCGCTGGCCTGGTCCTGCCACCAAGGGTGATCGAGACGGTTGAGGCTGTCGAGGGCTTCCCACCAGCGTTGATCGGCCATCAGCTGCTCCAGCCGATCGTTCTCGAGACGGTTGCGGTTCCAGACCTCCTGCAGTTGCTCACCCAGGCGTCCGCTGCCGGCGGGCCTGCCCTGGTCGAGGGGGGCCAGCAGAGCGATGGCCGACTCCAGCTCGCCGTCGCGGAACAGCTCCAGTGCCTGTTCACGCAGGTCGTCGCGCCAGCGGTTCAGGGTCTTGCGATCCAGGCTTGCATCGCCGTGGCCGGACTGCACCAGCTGCTGCTGCAGGGCGAGGGCAGCGTGACGCTCGCCCCGATCCCACAACCGCTGAGCCTGCTCACGGCGGCAGAGGGCCTGTTCCTCCGGAGCACCCTTCCCCAGCCAGCGCAGGGCTGCCAACTGCTCGCTGTAGCGCAGGCAGGCGTTCAGATCACCATCACGGGAAGCCTGTCGAAGCTTTCCGGGCAGCTGACCCTCCCACCAGTACGCACCGGCCGCAATGGCCATCACGACACCGGCGGTGGCAACGACCCAGAGCCGAAGCAGCAGGTGGCGTCGGGGCGCCAAGGATCTCAAGGTCACGCACTGCCACTGTTCTATGGATCTCCTGGCGTCGCTCCCATCCCCTGTGGACGGCGTGATCAGCGGACGGTTCCCAGTTGCAGGGCAGGGAGCTCGCGACCGCTGCGCAGATCGTGGATCTCGGCGATCAGTCCCGCATCCGCGTCGATGCTGATGCGCAGGCGCAGGCAGTCCTGGCCCGTTTCCCCCGGTGGATCCAGGGGCAGCACCGCAGGGTTGCCGGGCCATGGCTGGTGCCGGACCTCCCCGGCGTCGCTGCTGCGCAGGGTGGGAATCCCCTCCACGAAGACCACGTCATGACGCCCTTCGGTCTGGGGCTCGGCCAGCACCAGTTCCAGCTGCTCCTGGCCGCTGCGGCTGGCCGCCATCACCAGTTCCAGGGGCTCTGGACTGGGCCAGGGCTGACCGGCCACGAACAGGGGGTGCCAGCGGTGCGCCCCACTGCGTTGATCCCAGGTCCGCATGGACACGCCGTGTTGCAGAACATCCCGCACCTGCACCCCCGGGGTGAGCTGCAGGGCTCCGAGGGCGACCGCCTCCACCGGTGGCGGGGTGAGCAGCGGAGCCGGGGCCGTGTGTTCCTGCAGCCAGCGGCGCAGCCAGGGCAGCTGTGCACCGCCGCCCACGGCCACCACCCCCTGCAGATCCTCCAGATCGCAGCCGTTGCGGCGCCCTCCGGTCAGGGCCTCCTCCAGCAGCCGCTCCAAGGCGTCGTCCATCCCCCGCTCTTCCAGCAGCCTGTCGAGCTGCCGCCTTGAGAGCTGCAGGCTCTGTTCATCAGCGGGCTCCTGCAGGTCCTGATCCAGGCCGAGATCCGGATCGCTCAGGCGGCATTTCAGCCGCTCGGCGGCATTCAGCAGGGTTGTGGTCGGCGCGGATGAAGGGCAGCAGGCGGCCACGATCCAGCGGTCGATGTCCCGGCCGCCCAGGCGCAGGCCCGCCTTGCCCAGCACCCTGGCGGTGCGGAGTTTCTGGCGGCTGCGATCCCCGAGGCTGCGGCCGTGGAGCCGCAGCAGCTGGGCGATCGGGGCAGCCCGGCCTTCGCCCCCTTCCAGTGACACCAGCGCCAGGTCGAGGGTGCTGCCGCCGAGATCCACCACCAGCAATCGCGATCCGGCCGGCAGGCCCGCCCCGAGGGCCGCTGCCGTCGGCTCATCCACCAGGGCGATCTCCTGCACAGGCAGGGCTGCGCAGGCCTGCAGCAGCCAGTTTCGGTACGGCTGGTAGGTCTCCACCGGAGCGGTGAGCACCAGGCGTTGAATCGTCAGGGTCGGGGGCAGGCGGTCCCAGATCTGCAACAGCAGCTGTTCCCCGGCCCGTTCGGCTGCGCCCGGAACCGCTCCGGCGCCGATGCCGCGTTTGAAATCACGGGCCAGCTCCGGCCCCGTGCTGTCCGCCAGGCCAGCCTCCAGCACCTGCCGGCCGATCAGGGGCGTGGGCTCACCCGCCCACACCAGGCTGGGCACCTCACCGGGGCGAAGGCTGATGGGTGGCAGGTCCAGCAGCTGCGGGCGTGGGTCGTCCTGACGCTGGATGGCCACCACGGTCGTGGTGCTCCCCAGATCGATGGCCAGGGTCGCGAGGGTTGAATTCTGAAGCTTTTCTTCTCCCACGCAGGCGAGAGCCGTGCTGATGGGCACGTTGAAGTGAGAACGAGATTACGGGGATCGGGTCAGATGGACCGTCTGCAGCAGCTGATCTTCTCCTTTTATCGCGAAGATCCCCGTGTGGAGGAGCTGCTGGAACCTTTGCGGGACTGTCGCATGCGTCGCAGCTGGGGCAGCATCCGGATCGAGTGTCTTGACATGGCCCATCTGGAGGAGGTGAGTGATCTGCTGACCTACCTGCGGTTGCCGTTGGCTGCCCTCGGGCTGGGACGACAGATCGTGCTCAGGGTTCCCGGTTCCCGTCAGCGCAGTTACCCGATGCACGTTCCGTTCACCAGCGATCAGCTGGCTTGAGATCAACCTTTAAAATCATTCATTAACGCGTGGATCAGCTGTGATTTCTGCAGGAGTGGATTCCCAGGACCTCGCCAAGCGGGGAGAAAGCCTGATCCGTCAGTCCAGCAACCGCTATCTGACCACCGTTCGGATCGCTTTCCGGGCCAAGCAACGCCGTTTCGATGACTTCGACGGGCTGCTGGAGGAATCGAGCGTGAAGCCTGTGCAGCGCGCCATTGTCGAGCTCAGCGACGAGCAGGATCAGCCCGACCTGCTGCCTGGCTGAGGCGATGGTTCAGCAGGAGGGACCCGGCTGGCGACTGGCCAGGGATCCCTCCCGGGGCACCTACCCGGTGCTCATCGGAGGAGAGGGGTGGGCGATCGAGCTCACCGAATCGGAGTGGCGGGATCTGGGGAATCTCGTGTCGGATCTGGAGCGTCAGCATCGCGAGCTGGTGGACCAACTGATGGAGCAGGAGGCCATCGAGCTGGAGCTCGAACGCGGCGTCTGGTGGGGCTGCCTGAGTGGTGATCGCCACAGCTGGGCGCTGACCGTGCTGCTGTCACCGCTACAGAACCGCGGGGCGGAAGGCCATTGGCCCGCGCCGGCGGCCGCGGCGATGGTCGCGGCCATGAGAACCCTGTTGGACACCATGGCTTGATCAGCGGGGCTTATGGAAAACGCTTCCATTGATTGCTCCACGGCCTCAGCGCACGCTCTGCACAGGTTTTCCACAGGGTTTGCCGCGAAAGCGGCTCGCTCCCTTGAAGCTGTGGAAAGTGGTGATGTCCTGCGGCTTCCTCTTGACGCGCGGCCCTGGGGCCTGAGTTGCCGCCTGGTCGCCTGAGTTCCCTGTGCAGGAGTGCGGTCAGAGCTGGAGTCTCATGGGGAGATCGGTTGGACTGGTGTTGTCTGGGACACCCTTGACGCGCTCTCCGAGTTGTGGAGAAGTAGTGGACGTTCCGGAGAGGGGTGATGCAGACAACGCTCGATTCAGTTCAGGTGAGCAGCGAAAGCGTGGTGAGTTTTCAGTCGGAACTGCCGCTGCCCCTGCAGCAGGCGATGCTCCACTTCATCGAGCAGCACCCCAACTGGGACCAGTACCGCCTGGTGCAGGCCGCGCTCGCCGGCTTTCTTGTGCAGAACGGTGTCGATTCCCGCGAGATCACCCGCGTCTACGTCGGCAACATGTTCCGCCGGGCATCGCTGCTGCCGGGCGTCTGAGCCCTGCAGCAGGCCATCAGGACGAGCGCGCTCAAGGGCAGGGTGATCAGCAGCCCGACACTGGCCACCAGCAGACCCAGCAGATTCAACCCCCCGAGCAGGCCGAGCAGAGCCAGCACCTTGAGCCAGTTGCTGCGGACCAGTTGAAGGCTCTGATCCATGGCCTGCAGGGCCCGGCAACGGCGGTGCACCAGCAGCGGCAGGGCCAGCACCTGGCTGAACAACCAGCTCAGCAGCAGCAGGCCACCTCCGATCACCACCAGTCCGGCCAGGGTCGTGCTGATCCGCCCCATCACCCAGCTGAGGCTCTGAATCAGGGCGATGCCTCCCAGAGGCAGCAGGATCTCCATCAGCAGCAGTGCCAGGGACTGCCGCAGCAGAAAGCTGCGGCGACCCGCTGGACGCTGCGGTTGCTGGGGGGGCAGCAGGGTATCGGCCAGCTGCAGCAGCCCCAGCAGGGGCAGCAGCGGCAGCAGCAGGCTGAGCACCACGGCGAGATCACCCAGCTGTGCCAGCCCCAGTCGTCTCAGGTCCTCGCCGATCACCGCCAGGCCGGCGCCGCTGAGCAGCACCAGGGAAGCCAGGCCGACGCAGCGCCACGGTGCTCGGCCGAAGGCGACCCAGGCCCGGGGCAGGGCCCGCAGCAGTGGCAGCTCAGTGGAAGGGGCCAAGCCGCTCCAGCAGGTCGTGGGCCGTCTCCTCCGGCACCGGCAGGATGGACAACCGATTGCCGCGTCGGATCACCGGCAGCTGATCGACGTCGTAGAGCTCCCGCAGCTGATCGAGACTGAGCATGGTCTCGAAGGCGCCGAGAAAGCGCAGCCGGGCGCAATCCCAGCGCGGAGCGTCCGGACTGGACTTGGCGTCGTAGTACTTGGCGGCGGGGTCGAACTGGGTGGGGTCCACCAGAGCTGTTTCGGTCACCTCCATCAGCCCCACGATTCCCGGCGGCTTGCAATTGGAGTGATAGAAGAAGGCCCTGTCACCAGCCGTCATGGTGCGCATGAAGTTGCGCGCCTGGTAATTGCGGATGCCATCCCAGAGGGTGGTGCCCTCCCGGCGCAGGTCGTCGATGCCGTAGGCATCGGGCTCGCTCTTCATCAGCCAGTACGCCACGACAACCGCGTCGGTGTCGACATCATCGGATCGAGAGGGGGGACCTGCTGAATTTCTGGTCGATCCGGCTCAGTTCACCCCGGTGGATGCCTGAATCAGGTGGCGGAAATGGTCGCCGCGCGCTTCGAAATCGGTGTATTGATCAAAGCTGGCGCAGGCCGGGGAGAGCAGCAGGCTGGCGGCTTTCAGGCGGCAGCCCTCCGCCAGGGCGAGCGGAACGGCCTCGGGCAGGTCGCTGCACCGGTGCACCACACCGGGGAATCCACTGGCGTTGATCAGCTCGTGCAGCTCCTCGGCTCCGGCTCCGAACAGCACCACGGCGCAGGCTCTCCGCTTCAACTGCTCCAGCCAGCCCGCGGCTTCGCCCCGCTTGGTCTCGCCCCCCGCCAGCACCACCACCGGCGCCGTCATCGCCCGCAGGCCCACCTCCGCTGCGTCGTAGTTGGTGGCCTTGCTGTCGTTGAACACGCTCAGGCCGTTCACGGTTCCCAGCAGTTCGAGGCGATGGGGCACACCGGGGAACCGGCGCAGTGCAGCCTCGATCTCGGCGGCAGGGAGGCCGATGCGCCGGGCGGCCGCCGTGACCATCAGCAGGTTCTGGCGGTTGTGCAGCCCCGGCATGGCCAGTGCTGTGGCGGGGAAGAGCGGTCCGTCTGGAGCGCGAACCTGATCCTCGGCATCGATCCAGAGATCGGCGTCCTGTCCATCGGGACGGGGCCCTGCGGCGCTCACCCAGATCCCCCGCTGCTGCCAGCTGTCGCGCTGCTGGCGCAGGTCGGGGTCATCGGCGTTGAAGATCGCCAGTTCGGAGCGCTCCAGCAGGCCGCGCTTGATCGCCCGGTAGGCGTCGAGGGTGCCGTGGCGTTCGAGATGGTCCGGTGTGAGCGTCGTCCAGAGACCGATCCGGGGGGCCAGGTCCGGTGTCGCTTCAATCTGATAACTGCTGAGTTCCATCACCATCCAGTCCGGCTCCGGCCCGGATGCCTGCTTGAGCTGCAGGGCCATCTCGGCGGCGGAGACCCCCATGTTTCCGCCCATGGGGGCGCGCAGCCCGGCGCACTCGAGCACGTGGCTGAGCAGATGGGTGACGGTGGTCTTCCCGTTGGTGCCGGTGATGCCCACCCAGGGCAGGTGGCGCAGGGCCTGCCAGGCCAGGTCCATCTCACCGCGCACCCGGATGCCCTGCGAGCGCAGGTTGTGGAGGGTGGGGTGATCCCAGGCGATGCCGGGGCCGATCACCACCGTGTCGAAACGTCCGTGCCAGGGCTGGAAGCTCTCCGGCTTCAGCGGCAGCCCCAGAGTCACCTCGATTCCCTGCTGACGCAGCGGTGCAGCCCGCTCCTGATCCTGCGGGGTGTTTCCCCGCTCCATCACGCTGACGGGAATGCCGTTGTGGTGCAGAAGACGAGCCGCACCGATGCCAGAGCGTCCCAGCCCCACAACGATCGTGCGATCCATCAAAAACGTTTCCCTGACTGGGGAGTGGGCGATACTGGATTTGAACCAGTGACTCCTACAATGTCAATGTAGTGCTCTACCCCTGAGCTAATCGCCCGCAGCTGATCAACAATTCGTCCCTGTTCGGATCGACGTTTGATCGAGTTAGGAGAGTAGCAGTCGGTCCGCAGTCCTCAGCTCAGGTGCGCTTCAGTTCAACGCGCCAGCGCTCCCGTTTGGTGAGCGTCAGGGAGAGCACCTCGACCATGCCGCGGTCCTGAAGCTGCAGCCGGTCCCCCACCACCAGCTCACGGCTGGCGAGTCGGATGGGCTGCCAGTTGTGCCGCAACCGGCCGGCCTTGATCTGACTGATCACCTTCGAGCGGGAGATGCCAAAACCGGCGGAGGCGATGGCGTCGAGGCGACAGGAGGCCTCCACGCTGCTGAGCGTCCGGGGCGCCCGGATGGCCGGCAGTTGCAACTGCTCCAGCGGACGCCGCTCGCACCGGATCGGCACGTCCCGCACCTGGCCGTGGCCAGCATCCAGCAGCTCGGCGCAGGGGGGTGTGCACAGCCCCTGTCCACCGCGGTCACCGCGCACCCAGAGGTCCCCCAGTCCCTCCGCCGGTGCGCCCATCGCCTGCAGGGCCTGACGCAGATCGGCGGGGCTGAGGGGGTCGAACAGGAAGTTGCCCTCGATCAGCAGCCCCTCGATCGGCAACGGCTCGTCCGGAGCGGCATCGCGGCGGTGACAGAGCAGTCGGCAGCGCTCGGCGCCGGCATGGCCGCCCTGGCGCTCCCACTGCAGTTCACTCAGGTGGCCGAGCCGTTCGAGCGCCTCCTCCTGCAGCGGGGCGGAGAGAAATCCACTCCACCGGGGTTGCCAGGTGCGCAGCACCTCCTCGGCCAGGTCGAGCAGAGGCTCGAGCCCCTCCGGGTCCTGACTTCCCTCAAGCAGTTGGTCGCGCGGCAGCGTCACAGTTCGCTCAGGCGCACCACCTGCAGCGGCCGGCAGCGCTGCACCGTCTGCCAGGGCAGATCGATGCCGGTCGGTGTCTCCAGCAGCAGCAGCCAGCGACCTTCCTCGCGGCGGTTGCGCAGGATCCGAACGCCGTCCTCGTTCTCGGAGTTGACGCTGGCGGCGGCCGCATAGCTGCCCATCAGGCCGGATCCCATGCCCAGCAGCCCGCCGATCAGGGTCTCGCCCCAGGGACCGAAGCTGGCGAACGTGGTCAGGTTGGTGATCTTGGTGAAGGTCACCCCCGCCAGGAATCCGAAGGGCATCAGCCAGCGGGCCATCGCCTTCTGCCGCCGCTGCCGCGTGAGGTTGGGACTGAGCAGTTCGACCCGGTCGATGCTGTCCCCCTCGGGCGGGATGGTGATGCTCCTGCTCAGACGGAGCTGCGGGTCGTTCAGCTGCTCGGTCAGCTGATCCGCCGCAGCCTGATCGGCCAGCACCACCACACAGATCGCCATCCCCTCACACCGGAAAGCTGAATTCTGAACCCTGTCCTTTGAACGACTGGGGGTGTGGGTGCTGATCACTACAGTTCGGCGCGGCTGTTCAGCGCCCTTTCATGACGAAAGTTCTGGTTTCCGATCCCATTGACAAGGCCGGGATCGACATTCTCAGTCAGGTGGCGCAGGTGGATGAGCGCCCCGGCATGTCGGCCGAGGACTTGAAGGCCTGCATCGGCGACTACGACGCTCTGATGATCCGTTCGGGCACGCAGGTGACGGCCGACGTCATCGCCGCGGCGTCCAGGCTCAAGATCATCGGCCGTGCCGGCGTCGGTGTCGACAACGTCGATGTGCCCGCGGCCACCCAGCGGGGAGTCCTGGTGGTGAATTCGCCGGAGGGCAACACCATCGCGGCCGCGGAGCATGCCCTGGCGATGATGCTTTCGCTGTCCCGGCATGTGCCCCAGGCCCATGCGGGCATGCGGGCCGGCAAGTGGGACCGCAAGAAATACGTCGGCAACGAGCTCTACAAGAAGACGCTCGGTGTGGTGGGTCTGGGCAAGATCGGTTCCCACGTGGCCCGCGTCGCCAGGGCCATGGGCATGGAGGTGATCGCCTACGACCCCTTCATCGCCGCCGACCGCGCCCAGCAGATGCAGGTGCGGCTCACCGATCTGGATGAGCTGTTCCGCACAGCGGATTACGTGACCCTGCACATTCCGCGCACCAAGGACACCGAGAACCTGGTGAATGCGGAGCTGTTGCGCACGATGAAACCGACGGCCCGCATCGTGAACTGCGCCCGCGGCGGCGTTGTCGATGAGTCGGCCATCTCCGAGGCCATTCAGAACGGTGTGATCGCCGGCGCCGGCCTGGATGTGTATGCCAGCGAGCCCCTGGCGGAGGATTCGCCGCTGCGGGCGGTGGAACGCGGCCTGGTGCTGACGCCCCACCTCGGTGCATCCACGGAGGAGGCCCAGGAGAACGTGGCGGTGGATGTCGCCGAGCAGATCCGGGATGTGCTGCTGGGGCTGCCGGCTCGCAGCGCCGTCAACATTCCCGGCCTGAGTGCCGAGATCATGGAGCGGCTCAAGCCCCACCTGCAGTTGGCGGAAACCGTCGGCCGGCTCGTCAGTCAGCTGTCAGGCGGTCAGGTGCAGGAGCTGGAGCTCCGGCTCCAGGGTGAATTCGCCAGCCATCCCTCGCAGCCCTTGCTGATCGCATCCCTGAAGGGACTGCTGGGAGCGGTGCTGGGGGACAGCATCAATTTCGTGAATGCCTCCCTCGAAGCCAAGGCCCGTGGCATCCGCGTGCTGGAGGTGAAGGACGAAGCCAGCCGCGATTTCGCCGGCGGCTCACTGCAGATCACCAGTCGTGGTGATCAGGGCAGCCGCAGCGTGACAGGAACCGTGTTCGCCGATGGAGATCTGCGGATCACCAGCATCGACGAATTCCCGGTGAACGTGACCCCAAGCAGCCACATGCTGTTCACGCGCCACCGGGACATGCCCGGCATCATCGGCCAGCTGGGATCGATGCTCGGCGAGCACAACGTGAACATCGCGGCGATGCAGGTGGGACGCAAGATCGTTCGCGGCGATGCGGTGATGGTGCTCAGCATCGATGACCCGATTCCTGCGACGCTGCTGCAGACGATCACGGCGATTGAGGGCATCCAGGAAGCCCATCCGGTGACGCTCTGATGTGGTGGCGTCTGTCGCTGCCCTGTCCTGCGGAACTCGAGGAATCGCTGCTCTGGAAGCTGGATGATCTCGGGCTTCATCGCCATGCGGTGCAGCATGCTCCGGAGACTCCGGAGCAGCGCACGCTGCTGCTGTGGTTGCCGCAGCCGGAATGGCCGGAGACCGATCGCCACGAACTGCTGGC
This sequence comes from Parasynechococcus sp., assembly GCF_045559935.1. Lineage (NCBI taxonomy): Bacteria > Bacillati > Cyanobacteriota > Cyanophyceae > Synechococcales > Prochlorococcaceae > Parasynechococcus > Parasynechococcus sp. Next base: position 33,114 of record NZ_JBJLJL010000005.1, on the reverse strand, counting down.
GAGCCTGGCGCCCCTGGCCCATCCCTTCGGCCTCAGCCTGCCGCAGGGACACTGGGATGAGGTCGACGACGAAGACTGGAGTCTGAGTTGGAAGCAGCACTGGCAGCCCGATCCCGTGGGCCGCGCTCTGCTGATCCTGCCGGCGTGGCTGGAGGTGCCGGACGAGCACCGTGAGCGTCTGGTGATCCGCATGGATCCGGGCAGCGCCTTCGGCACCGGTAGTCACCCCACCACCCGCCTCTGCCTGGAGGCCCTCGAGCAGCAGCCTCCCCAGGGTGCCTTGGTGGCAGATCTCGGCTGCGGCAGCGGTGTGCTCGGTCTGGCGGCCCTCCACCTCGGGGCGCAGCGGGTGGTGGCCGCCGACACCGACTCCCTGGCGGTGCGGGCCACGGCAGAGAACCGCGATCTGAACCAGCGCAGGCCGGAGCAGCTGGCGGTCGATCTCGGCTCGGTGGAGACCCTGCAGCAGTTGCTCGGCAGCCAGCGGGCCGATCTGCTGCTCTGCAACATCCTGGCGCCGGTGATCGAGGCACTGGCACCGGGGTTCGAGAGCCTGATCGCTCCCGGTGGCCGGGCCCTGCTCAGCGGCCTGCTGGTGGACCAGGCGCCACGGCTGACGGAAGTGCTGGCAGCGCTGGGATGGCAGGTCAGTGAAAGCGCCTCTCAGGGCCGCTGGGGGCTGCTGTGCATCCGCCGCCGGAGCCCGGAGACGCCATAAGCCTGGCTTATCTGTGTATGGCCTCCCATTGGACCTTGCCCCGCCGAGTGGTTCAAGCGGCTGCAAGAGGCTCCATTTGCAGTAAAAACGTCTGGTCCTGCAGGCTCGGATCTCCGGGGACCTGTACGCATTCACCAATCATGGCTTCCTACAAGGTCACCCTGGTCAGCGAGAGCGAAGGTCTGAACAAGACCATCGAAGTGCCCGATGACCAGTACATCCTCGATGCTGCTGAAGAGCAGGGCATCGACCTGCCCTATTCCTGCCGCGCCGGCGCCTGCTCCACCTGTGCCGGCAAGCTGACCGCCGGTACCGTCGATCAGTCCGACCAGAGCTTCCTGGACGACGACCAGATCGAAGCTGGTTTCGTGCTCACCTGCGTGGCTTACCCCACCTCCGATTGCACCATCAAGACCCACGCCGAGGAAGAGCTCTACTGAGCCCTTCACCTCCATCGGGATCCGATGGAAAACCACCCCCTTGGGGGTGGTTTTTTGTTGCCTGTCCGTCTTCCATGAGTCCATCGCAGAGCTGTCGACTTGAGCCGTTCTGAAGCCCAGGAGCTGCTGGCCTGCGGCAGTGTTCACACCAGTCCGGGAGGCCAGTACAGCTTCCGTGTGATCGGGCCCTGCTGCCGTCTGTTCGATCGCGAAGAACTGCCCTGGCCCTGCTGCCGCCTGGCGTGGCGCAGCAAGGAGCCGAGCTGGCGCCGCGTCGGCAGGCGTTTTGTCCCCGATCTGGCGGCCCGTCGCTGCCCCTCCTATGCCGTTGAGCTGCTTCAGCCGGGCTCGCGCCCCACGGCCACCGTTCTGACGCTGTTCTCCCAGACCTTCAGCCGCGAGCTGCAGGAGTGGTGGTACAGCCGTCTTCCCCGCTCGATGCAGGCGGACAACTGCACCCCTGCTGAGCCATCAAAAACCCCAGCGGCCTGAGGGCCACTGGGGTCAGCCGATCAGCTTGAACGCAGCCGGATCAGAAGTAGATCTTGCCGCCGCCCCAGGCAGTTCCCTGAACCTTGGGAGACACGAGGATGTAGCCGGCCATCAGGCGCAGATCCTCGTCGTCGAGGTCGCGCATGGCGGGGTACAGCTCGGCGCTGCGCATGCTGGGGTGCAGTTCCGAAATGCTGTATTCACCGTCGTAGGAGGTGGGGTCCTTCATGTAATCCACCAGCGCATCGACGTTGTCGCGGGCCGGGGTGGCCAGCGCGAGGGTCTCGGGATCGAGGCCGACGTTGTGGTTCGTCTTGGTGATGCCGCCGGCGTGGCAGGTGCCGCAGCTGGTGTTGAACACCTTGCGGCCGGCGTTGATCTCCTGCTCGCTGAAGGTCACCAGAGCTCCGTCGGGACTGCTGGGGACCGTGAGGGTTTCTGCATCCCAGCGGGCCGCTTCAGCGGGTGCCGCGACAAAAAGGCCGATCAGCACCGGCACCAGGATCAGCAGTCCGCTGAGGGACCGTCGGAGAGAGGAGAAAGGAGAGGCCATGAAGGATGCCGGGGACTGACGGATTCACCGCACCAAGCCCTTGTATCACGGGGGAGAGTCGCTCCGTGGCGGAATCACGAACTGTTGCAGCGGGGCTTCACGTCCAGGGTCATGAAATCCTTGGCGACCAGGGTCTCCGGGAAGATCGCCCTCGCCTCCGCCAGCAGGTCGTCCGGTGTGACCGGATTGCCATGGGCGTAGCGGGGACTCAGGTGGGTCAGCACCAGCTGGCCGACCCCAGCCTCCGCCGCGGTCTGGGCGGCCATCGTGCTGGTGGAGTGCTGTTTCTGAAAGGCCATCTCCGCTTCGGCGTGGGCGAAGGTCGATTCATGGATCAGCAGATCGGCGCCGCGGGCCAGCTCCACGGCGGCCTCACAGAAGACGGTGTCGGTGCAGTACACAACGCTCACCCCAGGGCGGTCCGGGCCGCAGAGGCTGGTGCCGTCCATCACCCGACCGTCCTCGAGGGTGACGGTCTCACCCCGTTTGAGCCGCGCGTAGACCGGGCCGGGAGGAATCTCCAGGGCACGGGCCCGTTCGATGTCGAAACGGCCGGCGAGTGGCTTCTGCTCGACCCGGTAGGCATAGGCCGGCACCCGGTGGGTGAGCGGTGTGCAGCGCACCGTCAGGGCGTCGTCTTCGAACACGAGGGTTCCCTGCTCAGCCGCCGGGCGCACCCGGTGAATCTGGAGCGGATAGCCGATGCGGGTGGAGCTGCTGCTGAGGGCCCCCTGAAGAAAGGTCTCCAGGGGATCGGGGCCGTAGAGGTCGACTCCCTCGTTGCAGCTGCCCGACAGCCCGAGGCTGGCCAGCAGGCCAGGCAGGCCGAACACGTGATCCCCATGCATGTGGGTGATGAACACCCGGCGCAGCTGGGAGAGCCGCAGGTCACTGCGCAGGAACTGGTGCTGGGTGCCCTCACCGCAGTCGAACAGCCACATTTCAGCCCGCTGAGGCAGCCGCAGCGCAACCGCTGAAACGTTGCGGGCCCTCGTGGGGACGCCGGAACTCGTACCGAGAAAGGTGACCTGCAAGGCCGCTGATCCTCAGTTGACATGCTGCCATCTGGCAGCGCCGGGGTGATCGGGGCACACTGGGCTGCCTCTGAATCGATCCGTGCGTTCCGCTCCAGTCTTCGGCGCCGCCGCCCTGTTAGGCCTTGCCGGACTGTCGCTGCTGCATCCGCCGGTGGCCGTGCCGCGGATGATGGAGCCGCGCATGCGGGTGCTGCTGCATGAAGGTCCGCGCCTGCTTCTGCGGGCTGATGGCGAGCAGTTGCTGCGGGTGCGTGGTCTGCCTGGTGGTGAGGGGAGCTGGAGGCGTCTGGAGGTGAGCCTGCGCGGGGGGCGCCTGCTGGTCGACTGTGATGGCGACGAGCGCTGGCTGGGTGCTGCTGCCGTGTTGTCGGTGATGAACGATGACCCGCGTGGCATCTGGCTCGGTCAGCGTCGCTACCGGGGCGAACTTCGCATCAGTGGCCGCGGCGGCACCCTGCGGGCGGTGAACGAGCTTGGGATCGAGACCTATCTGGCGAGTGTGGTGGGCAGCGAGATGCCCCATGCATGGCCCCTGGCCGCTTTGCAGGCCCAGGCGGTGGCGGCTCGGACCTATGCCTTGAAGCAGCGCAGCCGCGGCGGTGGCTGGGATGTGAAGGCCACCGTGGCCAGCCAGGTCTACAGCGGGGTGGAGGCGGAGACCGCCAGCACCCGTGAAGCGGTGGCCAGCACCCGTTCCCTGGTGCTCGTGCACGGCGGCAAGCTGATCGATGCGGTGTTCCACAGCAGTTCCGGCGGCGTCACGGAAGCCAGCGGCATGGTGTGGCGAAACCAGCTGCCCTATCTGGTGAGTGTTCCCGATCACGACCAGCACAGCCCTGTCCACCGCTGGCAGGAACGCTTCGATCCGATGATGCTGCGCCGCACCTGGCCGGAGACCGGCGGCCTGGATGGCGTGGAGGTGCTCAGTCGCAGCCGCAGCGGCCGGGTGCGTCAGGCCCGGGTGCGTGGCCCCCGCGGCACGTTGATGCTCACCGGGAACGAGCTGCGCCGACGCCTCGGCCTCAAGAGCACGCTGGTGAACTTCGAGATGGTCGCTGCCAGCAGTCGTCCGGCTCCTGTTTCGCTGCCGGCGGTCGCCAGCCCCGATGCAGAGTCGGGTTCCGGTCGCTCCCGCATCGATCGGATCACCGCCAGCGTCGCTCGTCAGCCGACGGGGTTACGCCCACGAGAGTCACACCCACAAGAGTCACGTCCACAGCCGAGGCGGCAGCTGAGGGCCTCGACTCCGGACCTGCTCGGCGCCGCCGCCCGCTCCCGTCCTGCTGCGGCCGGCCGCCAGTTGCTGGTGCGCGGTCAGGGCTTCGGGCACGGCGTGGGGATGAGTCAGTGGGGAGCCCATGGCCTGGCGGAGCAGGGTGCGGATTTCCGCGCGATCCTCGGGCACTACTACCGGGGGGCTGATGTGGTGCCCTTCCAGCCGTATCACGATCCCGCCATGGCGCAGCTGGTGCCATCAGCGCCACTCTGGAGAGGTTGAGCCAGGCCCCCAGGCGTGTCGGGATTCCCCCATCAGCTGGAGCAGCGCTCCACCGCGGAAGCCCTGTGTGACGCTCTGGCGGAACGGCTCGAGGATCAGCTGCGGGCACGGCGCTGCGGCGATCGCCCTCTGGGCCTGGCCACTGGACGCACCATGGAGCCGCTGTACGCCGCCCTGGTGCGGCGTCTGCACGGTTGGCGCACGGACGAGCTGGCCGCTCTGAAGGCCTGCTGGAGCAGTTTCAACCTGGATGAGTACCGAGGCCTGGCGGCCTCGGATCCGCGCAGCTACCGCCGCTTCATGGCCGAACAGCTCGGGGGGCCGCTGCAGATCCCGGATGCCGCCTTACGGCTGCCGGATGGCTCCGCCGCCGATGGCGATGGAGCCGCTGCCGCCTACGGCGCCGCACTGGCTCGCTGCGGTGGCATCGGCGTGCAGCTTCTGGGGCTGGGCAGCAACGGTCATGTGGGGTTCAACGAACCCCCCTGCGAAGCGGATCTGCCCTGTCGGGTGGTGTCTCTCTCCAGCGCCACCCGACAGCAGAACGCCGGGATGTTCGGCGGGGATCCCGCAGCGGTGCCGTCGTCGGCGATCACCCTGGGGTTGCGGGAGATCCTCGCCGCCGAGGAGATCCATCTGGTGGTCACCGGAGCCGCGAAGGCGGCGATCCTGCGCCGGCTGCTGGCGGCGACACAGCCCGATCCGCAGCTGCCGGCCTCCTGGCTGCTGCGTCACTCGCGGGTCTGGCTGTGGGCTGATGCAGCAGCCCTGGCACCCCCCCTAGCTTGATCGGGCCGTTCAGACCTCGGCCTGACAGCCCTGACATGAGCATCGAACCGCTGGAGCCTCGCCTGGAGCAGAGTTTCGAGATGGAGCGGTTCAACCGCTTCATCCTTGACTGTCAGGACATCGAGCAGCTGCGGGAGGCCGCTCTGGCTCTCGTGCAGCAGCTGTCGCAGCAGAAAGCCGCCAACTCCTGGATGGCGAACCGGGCCTCGGAATCGGAAAACTCCAAGCTTGAGATGTTGGCGACGATGATCCGCCAGCGTCCGGCGGAGGAGTGATGATCCCCCATCTGAGCGATGTGAATCGGCGGCGGCGTCGGGAGATTGCAGAGATCAGCCCGTCTCTGTCATGAACGTCTCCACCTTTGCCATGTACCTCGACATCCTCGATCGGATGGAGGACCTGCTCCCGTGCCGGCAGGAGCGTCGCCTGAAGGCCGTGCTCAATGAGGCCAGGATTCACCTGCTCACGGTGGAACCGGAGGAGTTGCGAGCGATCTGGCAGGAGTTCCGCTGAGGCCCCTCAGCTGCTGCAGGGGCCGTTGGCGGTGATCTCGACTTCGTCGCCGATGGAGAGATTCTCCAGCAGCACCTTCAGATCCTTGTCGCTGACGTTGAGGCAGCCACCTGTGTCCTTGGTGCCGACACGGCGTTCGTCGTTGGTGCCATGAATGGCGAAGCTGTACCAGCGGAACTGACCGGCGTACTCGTTGAATTCGAAGGGCTGCGGCGTGGCCGGGACCGGCGCGAGACTGATGTAGCCGTTGCCGTATTCGCCGGTTTCACCATCGCCCTTGAAGTCGATGGCGCTCATGTTGCGGAACAGCGTGCTCTTGAGATTGTCCCGGGTGCGTCCGGATTGTTCGATCAGCTCCGGCTCCATCTCAAAGATGTCGTCGCTCAGCACGGCGTTGACGCGAAAGGTGCCGAGCGGCGTGACGCCCTCCTCAAAGCGCGATCCCTCACAGGCGATGCCGTATTTGCCGTAGCCGACGTGGAAGGCGTGGTTGAGACCGGCACCACTGAGAATCCCTGTGCTCTTCGCCGGGGCATTGACGTCGAGTTCGATCCGGACCCTGCTGATCGGATCCGCCTGTTCCGGAGGGGAGGAGGGCTCGGACTGGCATCCGGCCAGGCTCAGCAGCGCTGCGGCCAGCGCGATCGTGCGCGATGCACCCATGACGGCGACGACATTGCGCGCATCATGCCGCTCCCGCACCGATCTGCTCAGGGATCTCCCCGAGATTGCAGCTGACGCTGCGCACGTCGTCCAGACCATCGAGGGCATCGAGCAGCTTCAGACACTGACCTGCGGTGTCGACATCAGCCATGTCGATGCTGGTGCTCGCATGCCAGCTGTGGCCCCAATCGCGCACGGTCCAGCCCTGCTGCCGCAGGCCATCCTGCAGGGCTTCGAGCACCGTGAAGGGGCCGTGCACCACAACACCGTCGTCGATCAGGTCGTAGCCGTCGGCGTCGAGCTCCAGCAGGCTCTCCAGCAGAGCTTCCTCGACGTCGCCATCGGCGCTGATCGTCACCTCGCTGCGGTGTTCGAACAGGTAGGCAACACAGCCGCTTTCCCCGAGGTTGCCGCCGTTCTTGCTGAAGGCCAGGCGCAGATCCGCCGCTGTTCGGTTGCGGTTGTCGGTGAGGGCTTCCACCAGCACCGCGACACCGCCGGGCCCGTAGCCCTCGTAGCGGACCTCCGCCAACTGGGCCGCCTCAGCACCCTGCCCCGAGCCCTTGGCGATCGCCCGCTCGATGTTGGAGGCCGGCACCCCGGCCGTCTTGGCTTTGCTGATCGCCGTGCGCAGCTGGAAATTTCCGGCCGGATCCGCCCCGTCCCGCGCCGCCACCATGATCTCCCGCCCAAGCCGGGTGAACACGGCGCCGCGTTTGGCATCCACCACGGCCTTGGTGCGCTTGATCTGTGACCATTTGCTGTGGCCGGCCATCGCTGCAGAGCAGGAGCGTTCGCTGGTTGCGCAGGGTACTCAGGGCTTCGGCACGTTTCTAGCCGGCAGCGCCGAAGACCACCTTCGGACGCAGCTGCTCCCCCGGCTCCCGCAGGCCGATGCCGACGATCTCCCCGTCGGCGTCGCAGACCACGATGGACTCCTCCGGGCCGTCCGGCATGCACAGACGGCGGCCGCAGCGCCAGTCGGTCAGTTCCGCGTCGGTCAGATCGCGTCGGGGCAGATGGGCAAGCGCCTGCAGCGGTGAGAGAGGCGCAGGGGGGGCGTCGTCCGGCTCAGGCAGCGCCACGGCCTGCCGGTCATGGAAACCGAGTGCCTGGGTGCGGCGCAGCTGGGCGAGGCAGCCGCCGCAGCCCAGGGCCTCTCCCAGATCACGGGCCAGCGAACGGATGTAGGTGCCGGCGGAACAGTGCACCTCCAGCTCGAGTCGGCCGTTCGCCGGATCCCAGGCCAGCAGCGTCAGGCGATGGATCGTCACCGGACGTGCCGGCAGGTCCATCACCTCCCCTCGCCGGGCCCGGTTGTGGGCCCGTTCCCCGTCGACGTGCACCGCCGAGACCTGCGGGGGGCGTTGCCGGATCGCTCCGCGGAAGGGCGTCAGGGCCGCGTCCAGGGCCGCGATCGGCAGCTCCGGCCAGGCCGTCTGATGCAGCGGCTCGCCCTGCAGGTCATCGGTGTTGGTGGTGGTCCCCAGCTGGATCTGGCCGCGGTAGGTCTTGTCACCGGGCAGATACGGCAACAGGCGGGTGGCGGGTCCGAGGGCGATCGGCAGCACGCCGGTGACGGCGGGATCCAGGGTGCCGCCGTGGCCAATGCGTCGGAGGCCGTAGCAGCGGCGCAGGCGACCGACACAGGCATGGGAGGTGAGACCGGCCGGCTTGTCGATCACCACGAAGCCGAAGGGACCATCCACAGGGGCCATCCGAGCTGCAGGTCAGCGTGACTCCAGACTGTTGCATCCAGCCGGTGCGCCGCCCCCATGCCTCAGCTTCGTCGCAGCCGCGATGTGGACGTCAGCTCCTTTCTCCAGGACGCCCTGGCCGTGAAGGAGCATCTGAGCCGCTACCTGGATCTGTCGCTGGAGGTCGTGGAGCAGCGGCTGCCGCGCAGCACGGATGACCTGGCTGATCTGCATCCCGGGGCGTTTCGAGCCGAGGATGCGACGACGTTCTACGAGGACACGGTCGGCACCGGTCATCTGCTGGAACTGGCGGCCTGGCATCTCTCCAGTGCGGACTACATCGCCGACACCCTGCGGCTCCAGGGGATGGCGGCCAGGGGGCAGGTGCTGGATTTCGGAGGCGGCATCGGCACCCATGCGCTCTCAGCGGCTGCGTTGCCCCAGGTGGAGCATGTGTGGTTCGTGGATCTCAACCCCCACAACCAGGCCTTTGTGCAGCAGCGGGCCGAAGCGCTGGGGCTGGCGCACAAGCTCTCGGTGCACCGGGACCTCAGCGGCACCGGTGACGTGGCGTTCGACACGGTGGTCTGCCTCGACGTGCTGGAACATCTGCCGGATCCCTCAGCGCAGCTGCTGGAATTTCACGGGCGTATGGCACCCGACGCGATCGCCTTGCTGAACTGGTATTTCTTCAAGGGGAACAATGGTGAATACCCCTTCCACTTCGATGATCCGGAGCTGGTTGATCGCTTCTTCCGCACCCTCCAGGCTCAGTTCCTCGAGGTGTTCCATCCGCTGTTGATCACCGCCCGTCTGTACAGACCGGCTTGACACGACGAAGCCCCAGTCACCGGCTGGTGCTGGGGCTCTTCGATCCGGATATCCGCTCAGACAGCCGCGGTGATGTTGATGCGCTTGCGGTTGCGCAGGCCGCGGCGGATGCTTTCGAACTTCACCACACCGTCGGTCAGGGCGTACAGGGTGTCGTCCTTGCCGGTGCCGACATTCACGCCGGCCAGAACAGAGCTGCCGCGCTGACGGATCAGGATCGAACCGGCCGTGACGGTCTCGCCGCCGTAGGCCTTGACGCCGAGGCGTTTGGAGTTCGAGTCGCGACCGTTGCGGGTTGAACCTGTGCCTTTCTTATGTGCCATGGGGTGGGGAAGCGGTGTTGGGCGGGGGGTGTCGTTGGAGCGTCAGCTGATGGACTTGCCGCCCACGGAGATGGATTCAACCATCACCCGGGTGAGCTCCTGTCTGTGACCATTCTTGCTACGGGTTTTCTTCTTCGGACGCATCTTGTAGACGATCACCTTGGGGCCGCGGCGGTGGGCCATGACCTTCAGGGAGACACTGGCGTCCTTCACGTAGGGCGTCCCGAGGGTGGTGCCCTTGGCGTTCTTCACCAGCAGGACGTTGTCCAGGGTGATGGTCGCGTCCACATCGGCATGGATGCGGTCGAGGTCGTAGTAACGGTTGGCCTGCAGCCACACCTGAGTGCCCGACGCCTCGACGATCGCGTAGGCATCGGATGAGGAGGGAGCGACCTCGGCATCGGCGGATTCCGCCTTCACCTTGGAAGCAGCCTTCTTGGCGGTGGGTTCCGTCTGGATCTCAGGACGCTCTGCAGAAACCGGTGCTTCTTCAGAGGTGGTCGTCGCAGCTGCGTCGGCAGCAGGTTTGGTCTCGGCCATGGAGTGCAGGACGCGGTCAGGCTCGGCCGAAGCCGATTCGGCCTGAGCCGCAATCGAAAGACAAACAAAGATCCTCGTGCTTGGAGGTCCCCTCCGTCAAGATTCCGATGTTGAAATGATCCTGACGACGAATGGCCGGGCCGGCCCTCACCATCGCACTGCTTCTGAAGACCTCGGAACTGGTCGATGTCTGTCGGCAGTGGCTTCCCAGCAACCGTTACGAGTTGATGGTGCTGCCGATGGAGGGCGAGGCCGATCTGGTCTCCCGACTCGAGCAGCAACGGGAAGCGATTGATGCCGTGGTGGTGGAGCAGCAGCTGCTCGATCCCGATACCCGGGACCAGCTGATGAGCACGGGGCTGCTGTTCCCCGCCGTGGTGGTGGGTGAGTTGAAGGGGGGTGTGGATTACCACTCCGAGGAGCTGCATCTGGCCAGTGATCAGCTGGCGCAGCTCGGTTACAACATCGATGCCGCCATCTCCCGCTATCTGCGCCAGGCGCGGGTGGATGGCCGGCCCGATGAGGCGGCTTCACGGGCGGTGGGAACGCTGTCCCGTCGCCTGCAGGAGCGGCTCGGCTATCTGGGGGTCTTCTACAAGCGGGATCCTGCCCGCTTCCTCGGCAGCCTGCCGCCGGACGAACGGCATGAGCTGCTGGAGTCGCTGCAACGCACCTACCGGGATCTGCTGATCAGCTACTTCAGCGATCCGGCAGCCGCCAACCAGGCCTTGGAAAGCTTTGTGAACACCGCGTTCTTCATTGATCTGCCGATCACCCGCACGGTGGAGATCCACGTGGATCTGATTGATGAGTTCTGGAAACAGCTGCGGCTGGAAGGCCACAAGAACGACTTTCTACAGGATTACCGCCTTGCGCTTCTGGATGTGATGGCCCATCTCTGTGAGATGTATCGGCGCTCCATCCCGCCGGACATCCCTCTCAGCGGTACGGGATCCTCCCGCTTCCGTCGGGAGCCTGATCTCCCTGAGGCGCCGGAGGTGTCGACATGAGTCCCCGCAAGACCTACATCCTCAAGCTCTATGTCGCCGGCAACACGCCCAATTCGATGCGGGCGCTCAAGACGCTGCGCAACATCCTCGAAACGGAATTCCGCGGTGTCTATGCCCTGAAGGTGATTGATGTGCTGAAGAATCCGCAGCTGGCGGAGGAGGACAAGATCCTCGCCACACCAACGCTGTCGAAGATCCTGCCGCCACCGGTGCGTCGCATCATCGGTGACCTCTCCGACCGGGAGCGGGTTCTGATCGGACTCGATCTTCTGTACGACGAGCTCACCGACAACGCGCTCGGGTCCGGATTGATCGACACCGTCGATGAGAACGACGTCACATCCGGCGTGGATTCTTAAGCGAGATGGTGATCACTCGCCTTCGCCGGTTGGATCTCACTACGTTCTGTTCATAAGTCCCAGCCATGCAGTTCCCTCCAGCCAGCGGCTCGACTCAGATGCAGGTTCAGAAGCTCCCGACAGGGATCGAGGGCTTCGATGATGTCTGCCAGGGCGGTCTCCCCATCGGACGCAGCACGCTGATCAGCGGCACCTCCGGTACCGGCAAGACCGTTTTCTCGCTCCATTTCCTGCACAACGGCGTCAAGCACTTTGACGAGCCCGGCATTTTCGTCACCTTCGAGGAGTCGCCCCTCGACATCCTGCGCAACGCGGCCAGCTTCGGCTGGAACCTGCAGGAGATGGTGGAGCAGGACAAGCTGTTCATCCTCGATGCCTCCCCCGACCCCGATGGTCAGGATGTGGCGGGCAGCTTCGACCTCTCCGGTCTGATCGAACGGATCAACTACGCCATCCGCAAGTACAAGGCGAAGCGGGTGGCGATCGATTCGATCACGGCTGTGTTCCAGCAGTACGACGCTGTGTTCGTCGTGCGTCGTGAGATCTTCCGGCTGATCGCACGACTCAAGGAGATCGGCGTCACCACGGTGATGACCACCGAACGGATCGATGAATACGGCCCGATCGCCCGCTACGGGGTCGAGGAATTCGTCTCCGACAATGTGGTGATCCTGCGCAACGTGCTGGAGGGTGAGCGGCGGCGGCGCACGGTGGAGATCCTCAAACTCCGCGGTACCACCCATATGAAGGGTGAATTCCCCTTCACGATGGGGACCCATGGCATCAGCGTCTTCCCGCTCGGGGCGATGCGGCTCACCCAGCGCTCCTCGAACGTGCGGGTCAGTTCCGGGGTGCCGCGGCTCGACGACATGTGCGGCGGCGGCTTCTTCAAGGATTCGATCATCCTCGCCACCGGTGCCACGGGGACCGGCAAGACGCTGCTGGTCTCGAAATTCATCGAGGATGCCTGCCGGAACAAGGAGCGGGCGATCCTGTTCGCCTACGAGGAATCCCGGGCTCAGCTGCTGCGTAACGGCACCAGCTGGGGCATCGACTTCGAGCAGATGGAGCAGGACGGTCTGCTCAAGATCATCTGCGCCTATCCCGAATCCACGGGCCTGGAGGATCACCTCCAGATCATCAAGACCGAGATCAGCCAGTTCAAGCCCTCTCGGATGGCGATCGATTCGCTCTCCGCTCTGGCTCGCGGTGTCAGCCACAACGCCTTCCGCCAGTTCGTGATCGGCGTGACCGGTTACGCCAAGCAGGAGGAGATCGCCGGCTTCTTCACGAACACCTCCGAGGAGTTCATGGGAAGCCATTCGATCACCGACTCCCATATCTCCACGATCACCGACACGATCCTGCTGCTGCAGTACGTGGAGATCCGCGGTGAGATGGCCCGGGCCCTGAACGTGTTCAAGATGCGCGGCTCCTGGCACGACAAGGGCATCCGCGAGTTCGTGATCACAGGCAACGGCCCGCAGATCAAGGATTCCTTCTCCAACTTCGAGCGGATCATCTCGGGTGTCCCCCATCGGGTGAGCACCGATGAGCGCAGTGAGCTCTCCCGCATCGCCCGCGGCGTCTCCAGCGAGGACTAGACCAGCTGCTCCATGCTGCTGCGCCGATCGGCCTGCAGCTGGAGCTCGTCGAGATCCGACTGCTGCAGGGGCAGGTCGAACCAGAAGGTGGTGCCCACCTCAAGCTCGCTGGCCATGAACACGCGGGCGCTGTGCTTTTCGAGAATGCCGCGCACGATCGAGAGCCCCAGCCCTGTGCCCACCTCTGTGTGAACGGCGTTCTCCACCCGGAAGAAGCGATCGAAGATGCGCACCTGGTCGGCATCGCTGATGCCGCAGCCCGTGTCGGCCACTTCCACCCGCAGCCGTGGCAGTGGGGAACTGAGCGGGCATGTGGGCCCGTCATCGGTGACGCCGTTCAGCGCTCGCACCTGACAGGTGTCGGGCCATAGGTAGGCGCGCATCGCCAGCACACCACCGCTGCGGCTGAATTTCAGGGCGTTGCCAACCAGGTTGTCGAGCACCTGAAGCAGCAGATCCCAGTTCCCGACCACCTCCGGCAGGTCGGCTCGGGCGTCGAGCTCCAGCTTGACGCCTTTGTCGTCGGCATTGAGCCGGTAGGTGCGCAGGGTCTGCTCCATCGCCGGACGGATGTTCACCGGTTCGAGTTGGATGGCCCGGCCCGATTCCAGACGGGAGAGGTCGAGCACATCGTTGACGAGGCGGGTGAGGCGATCGGTCTCGGCATTGGCAACACCGAGGAATTCCTTTTTCTCCTCCTCAGTCAGCTGATCGCCGAGGTCATGCAGGGTCTCCACATAGCTCTTGATGTTGAACAGCGGTGTCCGCAGTTCGTGGGAGACGTTGCTGATGAAACGACTCTGAGCAGCGTTCAGCTCCACTTCGCGGGTCAGATCCTGAACGGTGACGGCGATGCCCTTGAGGCTTTCACCGCTGGCATCGCGCACGGCCTGCATCACGATGCGCAGGGTGCGGGCCGGCTCCCCGACGCTGCAGCGCAGATCTTCGCTGTCGACGTTGCCGGCGAGCAGTGCATCGAGGGGTGAATGCAGCTCGATCGCCAGAAGATCCGGAAGCTCCGCCACCAGCTCCCGGTTCTCCAGGTTGCGGCCCTCCCAGCGGAACAGGCGGCGGGCGGTGGGATTGGCGAGCACGATGCAGCCGGCGGCATCCAGCAGCACGGCCCCATCCGCCATGGTGGCGATCAGGGATTGCTGCTTCACCTGAGCGGCTGTGAGCTCTTCGATGTTGGCTTCGTCATAGGCCTCCAGCTGGGAGGCCATGGCATTGAATCCGGTGAGCAGTTCCCCCAGCTCGCCTGCCACCGGCAGATCGATGCGGGCCTGGAAGTTGCCGGCGGCCACCGAGCGCACGCCGCGCAGCAGCTCCTTCACCGGGCGGGTGATGGTGAGGGCGTTGAACACCGCCCCGAGGATCACCAGCACCCAGATGGAGATGAACACCGCCACGGTCACTTCGCGGGTGAGGGCCGCGCTGGCGAGGGCCGTCTCGTTGGGGTTCACGCCCAGCCCCAGCACGCCGTAGTAGTGGTTGTCGCGGATCAGCGGAACGAACACATCGGTCACCCGTCCCTGGGGGGTGAGGTGCTGCCTGACCAGCGGGTTCTGAGGGCGACGGCGCAATTCCTCCGGCAACTCCAGCCGACGGCTCAGCCTGAGCTCCCCCTCCCCGCTGGTGGGCGTGGCACTGATCGGAATGCCGAGGTAGATGACCCCATCAGGGTCGGCGAAGAAGATGTAGCGGACGCTGCGGCTGGACCGCCAGAACTTCTCGGCGACATTCGCGAGTTCCCGGTCCTGCTCCTGCGCCACCAGTTCGGTGACGTTGCCGGCGAGCAGCAGACCGAGATCGCGGGCGTAGCGGGTGTCGTTCATCACGGCGTCCCGCTGGATGCCGTTGAGGGCCAGAAAGGTGATGCCGGTCATCACCAGGCTCACCACCAGGGTGGCGATCGCCAGCAGCTTGGTCTGCAGGCTGAATTCATCCCACCAGTCGGACATGCGCCGCCAGAAGGTGTCAGGACCCTTGGGAGGCCCACCTGACGGGGGAAGGGCCCAGTCCGCGATGGCTGCGTTGCCGTCGCTCATGCGTCCGTTCGCACCTGATGACCGATGTCCCGACGGTAGGTGATTCCCTCGAAGTCCACTTGCTCCAACCCGCTGTAGGCCTTCGCGAAGGCCGCATCGAAGCTGTCGCCCTGGGCCACCACCGCCAGCACCCGGCCGCCGGAGCTGTGCAGGGCACCGGCGGCGTCGCGGCTGGTGCCGGCATGAAACAGCTGGCGCTGCTCATCGGTGATCAGATTCAGCCGGATCGGGTCGCCTTTGCGTGGCGACTCCGGATAACCAGCAGCGGCAGCCACGACGCAGGCGCTGCAGGCGGCGGAGATGCTCAGTTCGGGGGCCAGGTCGAGACGACCGAGGGCGCAGGCCTGCAGCACCCGAGCCAGCTCCGGTCCCAGCAGCGGCATCAGCGTCTGGCATTCGGGGTCGCCGAAGCGGCAGTTGAATTCGATCACCTGCGGTCCGTCGTCGGTGAGCATCAGTCCGGCGTAGATGACGCCGCGGTAGTCGATGCCGCGCGCGCGCAGGGCAGCGAGGGTGGGCTCGAGCACGCTGCGGCGCACCTGCTCCAGGCCGGTTGCATCCAGCAGCGGCGCCGGTGCATAGGCCCCCATGCCGCCCGTGTTGGGCCCCTTGTCTCCCTCCTCGAGCCGTTTGTGGTCCTGTGCCGTCGGCAGCAGCACCAGACGCTCGCCATCGCTGAGAGCGAACACCGACACCTCCGGGCCGCTGAGCCGCTCTTCCAGCACCAGATGGGAGCCGGCGTTGCCGAAGCGGCCGGCGAAGGCCGCACGGATCGCCGCCTCCGCCTCCGCCACCGTGTCCGCCACGGTCACGCCCTTGCCGGCGGCGAGTCCATCGGCCTTCACCACCAGCGGACGATTCACCTGTTCCAGCACCGCGAGGGCCTGCGCTTCGCTGTCCACCGCCCAGTGGCCGGCGGTGGGGACGCCCGCGTCCTGCATCAGCTGTTTGGCCCACGCCTTGCTCGCCTCCAGCAGGGCGCCGTCGGCCCCGGGACCGAACACCGCCAGACCGGCTGCCCGCAGGGCATCGGCGACACCGGCCGCCAGCGGTGCCTCCGGCCCCACCACCACCAGATCGATCGCCTGCTCCCGGCAGTGGTGGATCAACCCCTCCGCGTCGTCTTCGGCCACCGCCGCCTGATGGGGGCCGCTGCCGCCGTTGCCGGGGCTGACCCAGACCGTCTCGATGCCCGGGCAACGCCCCAGGGCCCAGGCGAGCGCGTGTTCCCGACCGCCTCCACCGACAACGAGCAGGCGCTGCAGCTCGGGGAGTGTGCTGGGACGGGCTGTCGACATGGCCATGGGCGCTGGGGGGACGAGAAGGGCCTCGTAGGTTTCCTTTGTAAACCGCAGCCCGCCATGGGGATGCCCGCTCTGCCGCTGGTTCTGACGCTGATGGCGGCCGTGCCTGCTGTTCCGGCGGCGCCTGCCGCTCCGATGGCGGAGCCGGAGTTTCAACAGCTGCTGCTGGAGGGGGATCTGATCGCTCTGGAGCAGGCCTGTCGTGATGCCCTGGATTTCGGCCTCGACCAACGGCTGCAGCAGCTGCGCGACCGACTGCTCGTGCTGCATCCCACGCCCGAGACGCTGGAGCTGGTGCTGGCCAATGCCGGGGCCCTGATGACCTGCCGTTCGCCGCAGAGCGCCGGGGTGGTGCTCAACCGCTACAGCCCTGGCCAGGGAGACGAATGGCGACCCTGGCTGCTGCTGCGCTGGCAGGCGGCCTCGGCCGCGCTGGATCACCGCCAGGCGGCGCTGGCACTGCGGCGGCTGGTGAAGGGAGACCTGGCTGCTCTGGAACGCGAGACGCTTCCCGGCGGCAATGGCCTGGTGCAACTGGCTGAGCATGAAGCGGCGTCCGGACGTCCGCAGGCGGCGGTGGATGTGCTGCTCAGCGGCAGCAGCACAGGTTTGGCCGGAGCACGGCGGCTGGCCCGCGCAGCGGAGTTGCTGGCGGAAACGGAGTCGCTGGAGGAGGAGGCCAGCCAGGCCGACCAGCTGCTGGAGCAGGCGATCGAACTGGCCGCCACGGAGGAGGCCTGGAGCCTGGCGGTGGAGCTGCTGCAGTTGCAACTGAGGCTGCAGCTGGCGGGTGGTGGGGATGGAGCCCGTCCCCGTCAGCGGCTGGAACAGCTGACGGCACGGTTGGATGACCACGAGGGCTATTGGCGCCGCCGGAGCGGTGGTCATGCTGCGGTAGGAGACACCAGCGATGCCCCCGCGCCATGACCCCTGATCACGGAGATCTGCTCTATGAGGGCAAGGCAAAGCGGGTGTATGCGGCCTCCCAGCCGGACCGGGTGCTGGTGGAGTTCAAGAACGATGCCACCGCCTTCAATGCTCAGAAGCGGGCCCAGCTTGCGGACAAGGGCCGACTGAACTGTCAGATTTCAGCCCGGCTGTTCGAGCGACTGGAAGCCGAAGGCATCCCCACCCATTACCTGGGTCTGGCCTCAGACACCTGGATGGTGGTCCAGCGGGTCGCGATCATTCCGCTGGAGGTGGTGCTGCGCAACATCGCCACCGGCTCCCTCTGCCGTGAGACCCCGATCGCCGAGGGCACGGTGATCGATCCAGCCCTGCTCGACCTCTACTACAAGGACGATGGCCTCGGGGATCCGTTGCTCAGCGAAGCCCGGGTGCGACTGCTGGGGGTGGTTGAACCCGAGCAACTGTCAGCGATCGAACAACTCGCGCGCCGTGTGAACGATGTGCTCCAGCCGTTGTTCGCCGATTTGGATCTGCAGCTGGTGGACTTCAAGCTGGAGCTGGGCTTCAACGCTGCGGGTCAGCTGCTGCTGGCGGATGAGATCAGCCCTGACACCTGCCGGCTCTGGGACCGACGCAGCAGCGATGCCCAGGACCGCATCCTCGACAAGGATCGATTCCGACAGGACCTCGGCGGTGTGATGGAGGCCTACGGGGAGGTCCTCAAACGGGTCCAAGCCTCCTGCGCCGACCCCCGCAACTGCATGTAAGTTCGGCGGACGTTTTTGTGGCTCCAGCCCGGAACCCGCCTCGATGATCCGACGCCTCCCCCGCCACTCCTCGGTTTCCGTCCGGAAGGGTGTGGTGGGATTGGCCCTGTTGCTGCCGCTGCTGTCGGCCCCTCTGCAGGCCCAGGAGACTCCGGTTGAGGAGTCCGTGCCTGTCGCCGAGGATCCCGTCACCTCCGTGGAGGTTGAAGAGACGACGGTGATCGAGGAGCCACGGGTGCTGATCTCCGAGGTGCTGATCGTCGGCCTCAGCGAGCATCCGGAGGAAGAACGCCTGCAGGTGGAGGCCTACGAGGCGATGCAGGTGCGTCCCGGACGTCGCGTCACCCGCGCTGAACTGCAGCGCGACCTGAATGCGGTGCAGGCGACGGGCTGGTTCTCCGATGTTCGAATCACCCCGGAGAACAGCCCTCTGGGTGTTCGGGTGGTCGTGCAGGTGGAGCCCTTCCCCACCCTCAGCAGCGTGGTGCTGTCGCCCGACTTCGAGGGCCTGCCGGAGTCGCAGATCGAGGACACCTTCGGGGCCGATTACGGCCGCACGCTGAACCTCAACGATCTGCAGAAGCGGATGAAGGAGCTCCAGAAATGGTTCTCCGATCAGGGCTACTCCCTGGCCCGTATCTCCGGTCCGGAGCGGGTGAGTCCCGAAGGCGAAGTGACGCTGAAGCTCACCCAGGGCGAGGTGGCCGGCATCGAGGTGGAGTTCGTCAACAAGGAAGGCGAAACCACCGACGAGAACGGCAACCCGATCGGCGGCAAGACCAAGGACTGGGTGGTCACGCGGGAGATCTCGATCAAGCCGGGAGACCCCTTCAACCGCAACCTGCTGGAGAAGGACATCAAACGCCTCTACGGCACCCAGCTGTTCAGTGACATCAAGGTGTCTCTGCGTCCTGTGCCAGAGCAGCCCGGCGACGTCGTCATCGTGCTCGGCATTGTCGAGCAGTCCACCGGCCAGGTCTCCGGCGGTCTCGGCTACAGCCAGAGCCAGGGTGTGTTCGGTCAGGTGCAGCTGCAGGACACCAACCTGCTGGGCCGAGCCTGGAATCTGGGCCTGAATGTCACCTACGGCCAGTACGGGGCACTGGCCAACGTCAACTTCACCGACCCCTGGATCTACGGCGACAGCCACCGCACCTCCTTCCGCGGCTCACTGTTCATCAGTCAGCAGGTGCCCCAGGTGTTCCAGAGCGAGGACAGCGGCAACATTCGCACCGTTGACGGTTACGCCGATAACGGAAACAAGTACGCGTACAACATCAACCAGGACAACAATCCGGCGGACGACACGTTCAACTCGGTCAACAAGGCTGAGAAGGAGTTCCCCGACCGCAGCTGGTTCGATTACGAAGGTGATGCGGTCGCCCTGCGGCGGATCGGCGGCAGCTTCTCCTTCAGCCGTCCGCTGAACGGCGGAGATCCCTTCAAGTCGACCCCATGGCGTGCCCTGGCCGGACTGTCCATCGCCAATGTGCGGCCGATCAATTTCGCCGGAGAGTCCCGCCCTTACGGCGTGTCGACCAGCAACTTCAAGAACGGAAAGGTCAAGAACAAGGACATCATCTGCGTTGGTTTCAACTGCGCTGATTCCAATGATCTGGTGGGCCTGCGCCTGGCCACCACCTACAACAACCTCAACGACGCCCGCAATCCAACCGAGGGCAGCTTCTTCACCCTCAGCACCGAACAGTTCATCGGTGTCAATGAAGACTCCCCCACCTTCAACCGGCTTCGGGGCAGCTATACCCGCTTCTTCCCGGTGAACTGGCTGAAGCTGCACAAGGGTTGCCGTCCCAAGCCCGGTGAGCAGGCCGACTGCCCGCAGGCGATCGGTTTCCAGGTGAAGGGGGGCAAGATCCTTGGTGAAGCGCCCGCCTACGAAGCCTTCTGCATGGGCGGATCGAACTCGATCCGCGGTTGGTACGACTGTGATCTGGCCGTCTCCAAAGCCTTCGGGGAAGTCACCCTCGAGTACCGCTTCCCGATCATCAGCATCTTCCAGGGTGAGGTGTTCGTGGACGCCGGCACCGACTTCGACACCCAGAGCAGCGTTCCCGGCAAGCCCGGACTGCTGCTGGGCAAGGACGGTTCGGGTGTTTCGGTGGGCACGGGCGTGATCGTCAAGACACCGGTGGGCCCCCTGCGGATGGAGGTGGCCAGCAAGGACTTCACCGGCGACTGGCGTTTCAATCTCGGAGTCGGCTGGAAGTTCTAGTGACCAACTGGCCGCAGGACTACACGGGAGCCTGGACCCTCGCTGCTGAGACCGGTCGTTCAGGCATCGGTCTGCACAGCGGCGGAGACAGCGTCGTGGAGCTGCGTCCCAGTGAACGGCCTGGATTCCATCTGAGTGTGGACGGCGATGAGCCGATCCGTCTGCGTCCGGATCAGGTGCTCGACAGTCCGCTGTGCACCACCCTGGTGCTCGGCGAGCGGCGTGTGGCCACGGTTGAGCACCTGCTGGCGGCCCTGGCCGGCTGCGGCCTCAGCCATGTGGAGATCCGCGTGAACGGCGAGGAGGTGCCGCTGCTGGATGGTTCAGCTCTGAACTGGGTGGAGGCGATCGCCGAAGCCGGCTTGCAACCCGCGGCCACCCCACGCCCGGCTGCCCCGACTCTCGACGCCCCTCTGGTGCGCCATCGCGGCAGCAGCGTGATCACGGCCACGCCGGCGGAGCGGTTCAGCCTCGTGGGCATGATCGACTTTCCTCAACCCGCCATCGGCCGGCAGCAACTGGCGATCGAGCTGACGCCGCAACGCTTCGTGGAGGAGATCGCCCCGGCCCGCACCTTCGGCTTCCGAGACCAGGTGGAGCAGCTGCGGGCTGCTGGCCTGATTCAGGGTGGGGCCCTCGACAATGCCCTCGTCTGCGATGGCGATCACTGGCTGAATCCACCGCTGCGGTTCGAGGATGAACCGGTGCGCCATAAGCTCTTGGACCTGATCGGCGATCTGGCCCTGGTGGGCTTCCCACAGGCACAGGTGCTGGTCTACCGGGGCTCTCACGGGCTCCATACCGAGCTCGCCGCTGCCCTGTGACTGATTCCCCCACCTCCGCCGTCGTGCTCAGCAGTGAGCAGATCGCCGGGCTGCTGCCGCACCGTTACCCCTTTGCACTGGTGGATCGGGTGATCGCCCATGAACCGGGTGTTTCAGCGACGGCGATCAAGAACGTGACGCTCAATGAGCCGCAGTTTCAGGGGCATTTCCCGGAGCGGCCCCTGATGCCGGGGGTGCTGATCGTTGAGGCGATGGCTCAGGTGGGTGGGTTGATCGTCACCCAGATGCCCGATCTGCCCAAGGGCCTGTTCGTGTTCGCCGGCATTGACGGGGTACGCTTCCGCCGCCCTGTGGTGCCTGGCGATCAGCTGTTGATTCACTGCGAACTTCTCAGCCTCAAACGCAAGCGCTTCGGCAAGGTGAAGGCCGAGGCGACGGTGGAGGGTGAACGGGTCTGCGCCGGTGAGCTGATGTTCTCCCTGGTGGACTGAGAGAGATGAACGAAACCCGGTCGGTGCAGATTCATCCCCAGGCAGTGGTCGATCCCAAGGCGGAGCTGGCCAGTGGCGTGGTGATCGGACCCGGTGCGGTGGTGGGACCGGACGTGCAGATCGGCGAGAACTGCTGGATCGGTCCGAATGTGGTGCTGGAGGGTCGGCTGACCCTCGGCCGCGACAACCGCATCTTCCCCGGGGCCTGCCTCGGCCAGGAGCCGCAGGACCTCAAGTATCGCGGCGCCCCCACCGAGGTGGTGATCGGAGACGGCAACACGATCCGCGAGTGCGTCACGATCAACCGCGCCACCGATGAAGGGGAATGCACCCGCATCGGTGATCGCAACCTGCTGATGGCGTACTGCCATCTCGGGCACAACTGCGAGCTGGGCAACAGCATCGTGATGTCCAACGCCATCCAGGTGGCCGGGCACGTGATCATCGAAGACCGGGCGGTGATCGGCGGCTGCCTCGGCATCCATCAGTTCGTGCACATCGGCGGGATGGCGATGGTGGGTGGCATGACCCGGGTTGATCGCGATGTGCCGCCGTACTGCCTGGTGGAGGGGCACCCCGGCCGGGTGCGGGGGCTCAACAAGGTGGGTCTGCGCCGCAGAGGACTGGCTGATCTTCACGACGGTCAGGAATTCCGGCAGCTGCAGGAGATCTGGACCCTGATCTACCGATCGGACCTGGTGATCGCCGAGGGGCTGAAGCAGGCCCGGACCCACACCCTGTTGCCTGCCGCGGAGCATCTCTGCAGCTTCCTGGAAGCGTCGATCGGTCGAGGTCGTCGGGGACCGATGCCCGCCCTGACAACGCGCTGATGGTGCGACTGCTGATCAGCACCGGAGAGGTTTCCGGTGATCTGCAGGGCAGCCTGCTCATCGCTGCGCTGAAGCGGGAGGCCGAGCGGCGGGGCCTGCCCCTGGAGCTGCTGGCCCTGGGGGGATCGCGGATGCAGGCCGCCGGAGCGGAGCTGCTGGCGGACACGGCGCCGATGGGTGCGATCGGGCTGTGGGAGGCCGTGCCCCTGATCCTGCCGACCCTGCAGCTGCAGGCGCGGGTGGACCGGTTGCTGCAGGATCGCCCGCTCGATGCTGTGGTGCTGATCGACTACGTGGGCGCCAACGTGCGCCTGGGTCGCAAGCTGCGGCATCAGCATCCTGACCTGCCCATCATTTATTACATCGCCCCGCAGGAGTGGGCCTGGCGCTTCGGTGACGGCAGCACCACCGAGCTGCTGGGTTTCACCGATCGCATCCTCTCGATCTTTCCGGCGGAGGCGGAGTTCTATGCGGCCCGCGGCGCCGAGGTCACCTGGGTGGGCCATCCGCTGCTGGACAGTGTCACGAACCTGCCCAGTCGCTTCGAGGCCCGCCAGCGGCTCGGGCTGGATCCGCAGGGGTCGGTTCTGCTGCTGCTGCCCGCCTCCCGGCCCCAGGAACTGCGCTATCTGATGCCGCACCTGGCCCGGGCGGCGGCGCTGCTGCAACAGCGTGATCCCTCGCTTCAGGTGTTGGTGCCGGCAGGACTGGACCGCTTCGAGCAGCCCCTGGCCGAGGCCCTGGAGCAGGCGGGAGTGCGCCGCGGTCGGGTGATCGCGGCTAAGGAGGCGGACGCTCTGAAGACGACCCTCGGAGCGGCAGCGGATCTGGCTCTGGGCAAATCCGGAACGGTGAATCTGGAACTGGCCCTGATGGGGGTTCCTCAGGTGGTGGGTTACCGCGTCAGCCGCATGACGGCGTTCGTGGCCCGGCACCTGCTGCGCTTCCAGGTGGACCACATCTCCCCGGTGAATCTGCTGCTGAAGGAGCGGCTGGTGCCGGAGCTGCTTCAGGACGAACTCAGTGCCGAAGCCCTGGTGGCCCAGGCGCTGCCCCTGCTGGAGGGCGGGGCTGAGCGCCAGCGGATGCTGGATGGCTATCAACGGCTGCGCACCACGCTGGGCCAGCCGGGCGTCACGGACCGGGCGGCGCGGGCGATCCTGGATCAGGTGAGCGAATGAAACGGATGCTGGCGTTGGTTCTTGTGCTGCTGCTGGCGATCGCGCCGTCGGCAGCTGTGGCGGCGGAGATCGAGACCGCGGTGCTGGCCGGTGGCTGCTTCTGGTGCCTGGAGCACGATCTTGAGCATCTGCCGGGGGTGGTGGAGGCCACCAGCGGTTACAGCGGTGGCCACGTGGACCAACCGACCTACCGCCAGGTGAGCAGCGAAACCACAGGCCATCAGGAGGTGGTGGAGGTGCGTTTTGATCCGGCCAGGATCAGCTACAGCACCTTGCTACGCAGTTACTGGCGCAACGTGGATCCGCTGGACGGGGGCGGTCAGTTCTGCGATCGCGGCGATTCCTACCGGCCGGTGATCTTCACCGCCGATGCGGCACAGGCTCAGGAGGCCGAAGCCAGTGCCCAGGCCGCAGCGCGGGAACTGGGGCAGCCCCGATCGGCCCTGAAGGTGGAGCTGCGTGACGCAGCCCGCTTCTGGCCTGGGGAGGGCTACCACCAGAACTACGCCGAAAACAATGCGTTGAAGTACAACTTCTATCGCCTCAGCTGCGGCCGGGACCGTCGCCTGGATGCGGTCTGGAACAGCGCGGCCCGCAGTGGAGTTCCGTGGCGATCGCAACGGAATTCCGAATGAAATCCTTAAGAAGCCGATCATCAACCTGAGAAAAAGATTAAGAGACCGGCGGCGGTCGTTTCAGGAAGTTCTCAGTGAACAGAAGGGTTCTGGGGGGGTTGTGTCATCATCCGGCATGCGTACCATCTGTATCGAGATGGGGGGAAGATGTATGTATCTGCTGACCATTAAGGATGGTTTGGGGACTCGCCATATCGGTCCCTACCCGTCACCGAAGCACGCGTCCGACGATCTCGAGCGTGTGCTCCAGACATGCTCCGAGCGTGCCCGTTGGCAGATTCACGCGCTGGAAACCCCCGAGCGGGCCGGCAAAGCCTCCCGCTTCCATGCCATCGCATCCTGAGCGGTAGGGCGCTGACGTCCGATCAGGAGGAGCGCTGCCGGCCTGGAAAACCCCGACTCATGCCGCTGTCGATCATCAGGCCGATGCCGGCGTTGATGCAGATCAGGCTGAGGGTGCCCGTCCAGAACCAGGGGCCACCGTCCTGCCCCAGCAGCTGAACGACCCGGCGGCTGACCGCCTCCCCGAACAGGCAGAGGCCGACAGGGAGCAGCAGCACGCCGATCTGGGCCTTGAGGTACCAGCGGGTGGGGGAGCTGCTCATCGATCAGGCGGCTTGCTGACAGACCCAGTTGACCAACGTGCGCACCCCATAGCCGGTGGCGCCGGCCGGATCGAGTCCACGGCCCTTGTCACTCCACACCGGACCAGCGATGTCGATGTGGGCCCAGGCGGTGCCGCTGGCCACGAATTCCTGCAGGAACAGGGCAGCGGTGATCGAGCCTCCCGGACGGGGACCGGTGTTCTTGGTGTCGGCCAGCAGCGATTTGAGCCCGTCCTTGTAGGACTTGCGCAGCGGCATGCGCCAGAGGCCTTCCCCAGCCGTGCCGGCAGCGGTGTCAAGCGCTGTCGCCAGATCATCGTCGTTGCTCCACAGGCCCGCCATCTCATCGCCCAAGGCGATCACGCAGGCGCCGGTGAGGGTGGCCAGGTCCACCACGGCATCAGGCTGCTGCTCGCAGGCGTAGAGCAGGGCATCGGCCAGGGTGAGGCGCCCCTCGGCATCGGTGTTGTTGATCTCGATCGTGGTGCCGTCAGCCGCGGTGACGATGTCGCCCGGATGCACCGCCGAGCCGTTCACCATGTTTTCGCAGGAGGCCACGATCATGTGCACCTCCACGCCCTCGGGCTTGCGTTCGGCGATGCTGCGCATCGCGCCCAGCACGGCGGCGCTGCCACCCATGTCGAACTTCATCATGTCGATCTGGGCCGCCCCCACCTTGAGGTTGTATCCACCGGAATCGAAGGTGAGCCCCTTGCCCACCAGGGCCAGCCGGCGTTTCACCTCACCGGCGGGCCGGTAGATCAGATGCAGGAATTTGGGGGGCAGATCGGAGCCCTGACTCACCGCCAGGAAGGCACCCATGCCGCGGGCTTCGCAGTCGGCCCGCTCCAGCACGGTGAGTTCGAGCCCGTAGTCACGGGCCAGTTCCGCTGCGGTGTCCGCCAGGGCGGCCGGGGTGACCACATTCGGGGGGGCAGCCACCAGCTGACGGGCCAGATCCACCCCGGCGCAGTTGGCTGCCACCGGTGTCAGCCCCGAGGCGGCTTGCTCCGGCAGACCAAGCAACTCGAGGGCTTCCGGCACACGGCGTGGTTCCGGGTCCTTGCGAAAGCGCTGATCCTTGTAGCTGGCGAGCAGCACAGCTTCGGCGGTGGCCTGCGCGACCGCTTCCGCCTCCAGATCCCCCCAGGGCAGCAGCAGGCCGAGGCTGCCGCTGCAGCCGATGGAGGCCTTGGCCGCCCGGGCTGCCGCTGCTCGCAGACCATCGAGGCTGAGGGCGGCGGCTTCTCCCAGTCCGAGCACGATCAGTCGGCTCGGGCCGCCCTCCTGCAGGGGATGCAGCACCACCTGATCGGAGGGCTTGGCCTGGAACGCCTGCTGCTCCAGCACCGCTTCCAGCCCTGGAAAGCGTTCACTCAGTTCGGCGCGATGCGGTTCCGACTCCTCCTTCAGCAGACCCACCACAAGCACATCTCCGTCCCAGTTCTTCAGGCCGGAGGAAGAGAGGGAGAGCCGCATCAATCGCCCGCTGCACAAAGATTGATCGTAGCGATCCCCTTTATGCCGGTACCGTTTCAACAGGTGGGCTGCTGATGTGATCGCCAATGTGGCCTTGCTCGCCCTTGCGGCGCTGATCGGGGTGACGCCGCTGGTGTGGGTGATCCTCTACCCCCCGGGACCCTGACAGCGGCGATTGAGAGCGTCGATGATCAACGCCACGGCATTCGGCTGGGCCTGCACCTGAAAGGCCTCTTCCTCGAGCACCACCTGACTCTGGGCGTAGTGATGCGTCAGCAGGTAGCGAATTCTGCTTTCCACGGCCGGTGCTGCCGAGAGGGTCAGCCCGAGGGGTCGCAGCTGGCCGCTGGGACAGCTCTGGGCGGCATGAACAGCTTCATGAAGCAGCACCGCCCGGGCGACGCCGAGTTCAGTCGCCAGCGGTGAGATCAGCAGCAGTTTGCGTGCGGCGATGAACTGCCCGTAGGCCGTCCGGTTCGGGGGATGGCGCTGTTCGATGCGGAAGCCGTGCCGTTGCAGGGTCTGCAGCAGCGCGTCGATCGTCGCGGCATGGGCGATCGCGTGAAACGGCAGCAGCAGCAGGCCCGTGAGCGGGATCAGGGCCCGCATCAGGCGATCACAGCGGCGCATCCGTTCAGACCTCTGCGGTGAAGGGGGTGCTCCAGCGCTGGCGGGTCTCCTTGTTGAACGGGGGAAGCCAGCGCTGGATCAGTTGCTGCTCGAGGGCGCGACGGGCCCGGGTGCTGCGGGGCACATCGCTGCTGAATCGGATGCTGAGGCAGGGGCTGAGCGAACAGCGCTGGAGAGCTTCGCCGTAGGCGGCCAGGTAGGCCTTGCAGTCGTGCTCCCCCTTCCAGCGGCGATCGGCTGCCATCGTTTCGCCCACGTAAAGCAGGAGCGGCTGCTCAAGGTTGGCGGGACGGTCGAGCACCAGATAGATCGCAGCCCCCTGATGGGGGCTGACCGGCCAGCGCCAGAAACTCAGCGGCAGCGGTGTGAGGGCCAGCGGATCGAAGGCGGCGGCGTTGTCTGCGGGGGCGTCCGGGAACAGGCTCACCTGCCCGGCCGCTGCCGGCTCCCCACGGAACAGGGGGGCCTGATGGGCGTGCAACTGCTGCTGCCAGCGCAGCAGTTGATCCTGCTGAAGAGGCAGATCCGGATCGGGGCCAGAACCGCCGAGGGCGGTGGTGGCAAACAGATCCCCCTGCATCAGTTGAGGGGCAGGGAGGGGCCGGACCGGCGCGCCGTGAAGCAAACCCGTCCGATCAGGGCTTCCACAGCGCTGGCGGGAAGGCAGAGGCGCTCCTGCAGATCGGCCAGATCGCGGAAACCGGCGCGGCGGCGCTCCCGCAGCAGGCCCTGCAGACGTTGCTCGGGCCAGTGGAGGCTGTGAAGTTCCTCGGTTGATGCGTTGTTCAGATCCAGTGGGGCGGCTGCGGGCTGGGGCGGAGCGTCGCCATGCCAGCGGAAGATCAGGTGGGGCTCCCAGAGCCTGCGCAGCTCATCGGGAAGTTCGAGCAGCTGAAACAGATCGGCTGCGGCGCTGAACTGAACGCCGCCCCGCTGCAGACGCACCAGCAGATCGGCGGTGTCCTCAGGACAGCCAGGCAGCTGACGCCACTCCTCGCGGCTGGCCCGGTTCACATCCATGGTCCAGGCCGGAGCAGGAGGCGGGGCCGCAGGCGGCTTGGCGGGCAACTGACCGGTGGCCTGCAGCACCTTCCTCGCCAGTGGATCCAACCAGTGGCTGCGGGGCATCGGGCCGTTCGGACTCGAGACGTGCGCCGACCTTAACCAGCGCCCATGCGGTCGTCACCGCTGCAGAGCCTCCACCAGCGCCGAGCATCCGCCCTGGTCGGCGATGTAGGCGTTCATCAGATCGCTGAAGCCAGCGGTGTTCTTGACCGCGTCACTGGCCTGAGGACTGATCTGTTGCTGAGCCAGGAACCCATCGGCGATGGACTGGGCTTTCTCCGGTTTCATCGTGCCGGTCTTGATCAGGCAGTGGGCATTGCCCTGGGCGACGGCGACGGAGATGGTGGTGGCATCCGGCTGCTGGGCCCTGACGGAACCGCCCGCCAGCCCGGCGATGGCCAGGGCGGTCAGCAGACCGATGGCTGTGAACGGAAGAGCTGTGAACCGAAAAGCTGTGCAGCGCATCAGGAGCTCCAGCGGGGCATCGGGGTGGGCAGGTCCACCAGATCATTGCGGAAGGCGATCAGCACCGCCTGGGTGCGATCGCGGGCGTCGAGCTTGCGCAGCACCGCACTCACCACATGCTTCACCGTGTCGATCGCGAGGTGCAGCTGCTCGGCGATCTCCTGGTTGGTGAGGCCGCGGCAGAGACCGCGCAGCACATCCTCTTCGCGCACACTCAGCTGATCGGAGAGGGAGCTGGGGGTGCCGCGGCTGAGGCGGCTGTGGCGCAGCACGCCGCTGATGGTGGGATCGATCACCATGCCGTCGCTTTCCATCGCCTGCACACTGCGCAGCAGATGGCCGTTGCCCACCAGTTCGCGGCTGCAGAGTCCGTTGCAGCCCGCGGCGATCGCCGCCTCGATCGTGCTGAGCAACGGGCGTTGAATCAGCATCAGGCAGTGCAGCTCCGGCTGGAGGGTCTTGGCGGCTGCGACCAGCGATGGCCCGCTGCCGCTCTCGAGCAGATCGCTGCAGATCAGCAGATCGGCCTGGCTGCTGTCGAGGCAGGCGAGGGCGTCCTGTTCGCTGGTGGTGGCCCCCACCAGCGGGCCAATGTCATCAAACAGATGCACCAGACCGGCGATCAGCACCCGATCAGCGCTGGCGATCACCGTGCGCCGTCGGCGCAGGACAGGGCGACTGCGGTGAAGGTGCTCACGCATGAGCGGCAGCTGGCCGGTGAGATTCACAACGTGGGGCGATGCGCACTTTCTGCAACCTGCCCATGGAGTGAAACCGAACTGCCACGGACTGCCGGAAGTCTGCAGAATTCTCCTCTAAAGAATGAAATCTGCGGGGATGGCTTTCTTCGATTCCGACATCGTCCAGGACGAGGCCAAGCGGCTGTTCGGCGATTACCAGCAGCTGATGCAGCTGGGCAGTGATTACGGCAAGTTCGATCGCGAGGGCAAGAAGAAGTTCATCGACACCATGGAGGAGTTGATGGAGCGCTACCGGGTGTTCATGAAGCGGTTTGAGTTGTCGGAGGATTTCCAGGCGAAGCTCACCGTGGAGCAGCTGCGCACGCAGCTGAGCCAGTTCGGCATCACCCCCGAGCAGATGTTCGAGCAGATGCACACCACGCTGGAGCGGATGAAGGCTCAGATCGAATTGCCGCCCTCCAGCTGAAACAGCCCCAGCTGAAACAGCCCCAGCTGAGGCCAGCGGCGCAGCACCCGTACGATCGCCAGCGCACGCCCTCAGCGCCCCATGCCGGAGTCCACCCCGTCCCTGCCGAGCTGGCTGGCGCGCGGCATGGCCGATCTGTTCCCGGCGGGGGATCCCAAGGATGCCGACCAGGCCCTGGAGGCCAGGCTCGCCGCAGCCGAGCGCGAGGGTCGGCCGCTGCGGGTGAAGCTGGGCATCGACCCCACCGGCAGCAACATCCATCTGGGGCACAGCATTCTGTTCCGCAAGCTGCGGGCGTTTCAGGACGCAGGCCATACGGCGGTGCTGATCATCGGTGACTTCACCGCCCGCATCGGCGATCCCACCGGTAAGAGCAGCACCCGGGTGCAGCTGAGCAAGGCGGATGTAGCCGCCAACGCCTCCACCTATCTGCGTCAGCTGGGGCAGGACCAGCCCAAGGAAACGGCGCTGCTCGATTTCGAGACCCCCGGACGCCTCGAGGTGCGATACAACAGCGAATGGCTGGAGGGGATGGATCTGCCGGCGGTGATCGGACTGCTGGGCACCGGAACGGTGGGGCAGATGCTGGCCAAGGACGACTTCTCCAAGCGCTACGGCAGCGGCACACCGATCGCGCTGCATGAATTTCTCTATCCGCTGCTGCAGGGGTACGACTCGGTGGCGGTGAATGCCGATGTGGAGCTGGGGGGCACCGATCAGAAGTTCAACGTGGCCATGGGCCGCGACCTGCAGCGCCATTTCGGCAAGGGAACCCAGTTCGGGCTGCTGCTGCCGATCCTGGTGGGTCTGGACGGGGTGCAGAAGATGAGCAAGAGCCTCGGCAACACGGTGGGTCTGGAGGAGGATCCCCTGTCGATGTACTCCAAGCTCGAGAAAGTCGGCGATGCGGCGATCAACGACTACGTGACGTTGCTGACGGATCTGGATCTGGCGACGTTGCCGGAGAATCCGCGCGAGAAGCAGAAGGCGATGGCCCTGGCGGTCACCGCCAGCCGCCATGGGTTGGCCGTGGCCGAGAAAGCCCAGACCGATGCCGCCACCCTGGTGGGGGGAGCTGGTGACGCGGCGGCGGAGGTGCCGGAGGCGTCGCTGGCGGAGGTGAATTTCCCGGCCAAGGCCTTCTACCTGCTCAGTGCCGTAGGCATCTGTGCCAGCAGCAGCGACGCGCGGCGTCAGATCAAGGGTGGTGCCGTGCGGCTGGAGGGAGAGAAGATCACCGATCCCAACCAGGAGTTCACCGCCGCAGCGGACCTGGAGGGCAAGGTGCTGCAGCTGGGCAAGAAGACGTTCCGTCGCCTGGTGGGCTGAGGATCAGGCTGCGCGTGCGCGCTGCAGGGTCTTGCGGGGGAGCTCTCCGAACATCAGGCGGTAATCGCGGGCGAAGTGGTTCGGGCTCTTGAAGCCATGCAGTCCGGCGATGGTGCCAACGGAGGCTTGGCCGTTGAGGTGGGTGCGGCGGCGCGGATCGCGCAGGGTCTGATGCACCTCGTGCAGTCGGATCTGCTTGAGCAGGGTCGTCGGGCCGACGCCGAAGGTTTCACGACAGGCCTGAATGATCGACGAACGTGAGGCGAACAGGGTGCTGGTGAGCTGATCAAGGCTGATCGGTGTGTCGGAATGCTCGAGGCCCCACGCCAGCAGATCGCGCATCAGGGCAGCACGGGTGGACAGCGTCACGCCCTGGCTTTGAAAGTGAGCATCGCGGCTGAAGCACTCCACCAGCAGCGCATCCAGCAGATCAGCGGGCGGCAGCTCCTGGTTGGGATCCAGCAGGTTCATCAGCCGCTGGAACTGCTCCGGCAGCAGGGTGAGCGAGTTGTTGCTGTTGATCGTGTCCGGCAGGCGGCTGGCGGAGTCCAGTGCGATCAGTTTGAGGAATCGCTCCAGGCCCATCATCAGGATGGTCATCTCGGCCCCTGCCGAGATCTTGAAGAAGCTTTCGGTGATCGAGGGCGTGAAGCCGTGAATGGCGAACGGTGTGACGGCTTCGCCGCGGATGGCGTGATCGCTCAGATGGTTGGTGCGTTCGAGGGCGATGCAGGTGATGGAACTGGGTCTGGCCCCCAACACCGTGATGATCTGGTTGGTGCTGAGCTGCAGCACGGCGATGTCGCTGCGGCGCTGCAGCGACACGGTGCCCAACAGAGGCCCCCTGCTGATCTGGGCCACCTGCCAGTGAATGCCGAATCGCTTGACGATGTCGACCAGTTCGCCTGCGGAGCGAAAGCTGAATCGTTGTTGTGGATTCACCTGCTGCGGGTTTCAGCACTCGACTTTATTCATTCCTTAAGGAATGGATTGATGCGTGTCATGGAAGTGTCATCGGCCCTTTGCCAGGATCAAGGCAAGGGCTGAAGTGCGGTGGATGGACCTGCGTTGTCGCTGATGGGTGGCTCTGGCGATCCCGCTGATCGGATCATCGTGGCCCTCGATGGCATGGATCCGGAGCAGGCCCTGGCCTTTGCGGCTCAGGTGGAGGGGTTGCGCTGGGTGAAGGTGGGCCTGGAGCTGTTCGTGCAGGCGGGGCCTGAGGTGGTGGCCCGGTTGCGCGAGCAGGGGTTGCGGGTGTTTCTGGATCTCAAATTTCACGACATCCCGGCCACGATGGCCGGGGCCTGCCGGCGGGCGGCGGCGCTGGGGGCGGAGCTGATCACGGTGCATGCCTGCGCCGGCAGCGAAGCGCTCAAGGCGGCCCAGGCCGCGGCGGTGGAAGGTGCGCAACGTGCCGGTCAACCCACCCCCACTCTGCTGGCGGTGACGGTGCTCACCAGTTGGGAGGAGCAGCGACTGCAACGGGAACTCGCCATTGCTCAGGGCATCGGCGAACGGGTGCCGGCGTTGGCGCAGCTGTCGGCGAATGCCGGCATCGGCGGCTGTGTGTGTTCACCGCTGGAGGCCGCGGCGCTGCGGGCCCAGCACCCCGTGCCGTTTGCCTTGGTGACGCCGGGGATCCGCCCCAAAGGAGCGGCGGTGGGCGACCAGGCCCGGGTGATGGGGCCGGCGGAGGCGATGGCTGCTGGGGCGAGCCAGCTGGTGATCGGGCGGCCGATCACCAGGGCGGATGATCCCAGCGCTGCGTTTGCCGCCTGCTGCGCTGAACTCAGAACCGGAAGTTGAGTCCGCCCTGCACCTGCCAGGAGGTGCCGCGATCACCACCCCAGAGCACCACTCCGCTGCGGGCGTAGACGCCCATGGAGGTGTCGGTGAAGTTGAAGGTGGTGTAGTCGAGGCCGAGTTCGATCAGGGCACCGTGATCGGCTCCAGCGATCAGGATTTCTGCCCGATGCGTGGTTCTGTGCCGGCGATCAGCCGTTGGATGTTGCTGCGGTGCCGCCACAGCACCATCAGGCTGGCCACCAACGACACCACCACGTAGGCGCTGCTCTGGCCGGCTGCCAGCATCAGCAGCGGCAGCCCGAGGGCGGCCACCAC
>NZ_JBJLJL010000004.1:0-75469 GCF_045559935.1 Parasynechococcus sp. | reverse complement strand
AGCCACGTGATGGCGATTCCTTACAAGGATGCCGCCGCCTCAGGCGGTGTCTTCGCGCCGAAGCAGCATCGTCTGCTGCTGTTCCCATCGGATCTCACCCACCGGGTGACGCCTTATGAGGGGAGCTCTCCGCGGTACTCCGTCTCCTACGACCTCGCCATCACCACGCCCCCCGGGGAGGGACGGGAGATGCGCATGCCCCACCCGATGGACTGGGTGCCCCTGAGCGGTATGGGCCCGGCCTGAGAGAATCCCGCCAGTTTCGGGTTCTCCATGACCGCTGCGGCGACCTCCCCCGACAGAGTTCCGGCACCGGCGGACAGCTTTGATTTCAAGGCTTACCTGACCAAGGCGAAAGCCACGGTGGAGCAGGCCCTTGATGCCGCTCTGCTGCCGGAGCGTCCGGAATCCCTGCGGGAGGCGATGCGCTATTCGCTGCTGGCCGGCGGCAAGCGGTTGCGGCCGATCCTCTGCCTGGCCGCCTGTGAACTGGCCGGTGGGGAGGCGGAGCTTGCCGTTCCCACCGCGGTGGCTCTGGAGATGATCCACACCATGTCGCTGATCCACGACGATCTGCCGGCGATGGATGACGACGATCTGCGGCGGGGCCGACCCACCAATCACAAGGTCTACGGCGAAGCGGTGGCGATCCTGGCCGGTGATGCCCTGCTCACCCGCGCCTTCGAGATGGTGGCGCTGCGCAGTCCCGGTGTTCCGGCGGAGCGCCTGCTCAAGGTGGTGGGGGAGCTGTCGCTGGTGGCCGGTGCCCCCGGCCTGGTGGGCGGTCAGGTGGTGGATCTGGAGAGCGAGGGCAAGCAGGTGGACCTCGACACGCTCGAGTACATCCATCTGCACAAGACAGGAGCGCTGCTCAGTGCCTGTGTGATCACCGGCGCCATGATCGGCGGCGCCGAAGACGACCTGATCGCGGCTCTGCGCACCTACGCCCGCGGCATCGGCCTGGCGTTCCAGATCATCGACGACATCCTGGATATCACCGCCAGCAGTGAGGTTCTCGGCAAAACCGCCGGCAAGGATCTGATCGCTGACAAGACCACCTACCCGAAGCTGCTGGGTCTGGAGGAGTCCCGCAAGCGGGCTGATGTGCTGGTGCATGAAGCCAAGGACGTGCTCAAACCCTGGGCGGAAAGGGCCCTGCCGCTGCTGGCCCTGGCGGACTTCATCACCAGCCGCGACCGATGATCGAGACCGTTCCAACCCATGCCGTTCTGCAGGAGGTGCTCGACAACGCCTCCCTGGCCTGGGGGCTGGCGGCCTGCGGCATCGCCCAGCTCTCGAAACTGTTCATCGAACTGATCCAGCACCGGCGCTGGCGCCCGGCTGTGCTGATCGAAACGGGGGGGATGCCCTCCAGTCACTCCGCTCTGGTGACGGGTACCGCGGCCTGCGTGGGCTGGACACTGGGATTCGATCACCCGCTGTTCGCGCTGGCGGCGATGATCGCCTTCGTGGTGATGTACGACGCCAGCGGCATCCGGCGGGCAGCCGGGTTCACCGCCGAACGGGTCAATGCCCTCCCCGCTGAACTCTGGCAGGAGAGCTTCGAGAAACCCCTCAAGGAAAGCCTGGGCCACAGCCGGCTTCAGGTGCTGGTCGGCAGCCTGATCGGTCCCGCCATCGCCCTGCCGGGACTTGCGCTGCTGGGATCACCGCTTCATCTGTTCGGAGTGCTGCTGGGGTGAACGCCGGGGCTGAACTCACCGGTGATCAGCAGATCGCATCCGATGCCTTCGCGGCATGGCTGGCGTCGCCGGCTGATGGAACGCCGTTCGTGCTGAGCGGTTTCGCCGGCAGCGGCAAGACCTTCCTCTCGATGCGTCTGCTGCGTCAGGTGGAGGCCAGCGGCCTCTGCTGGACCGTGGTGGCTCCGACCCACAAAGCGGTGGGAGTGCTGCGTCAGGCCCTTGAGCTGGAGGGCCTCAACCCTGCCTGGTACCCCTCCACGATTCATCGTCTGCTGCGGCTGAAGCTGAAGCGGCAGGGCGACATCGAGCTGTGCGAGCCGACGGAGCAGACGGCGATGGCCCTGGAGCATCTCGGACTGGTGCTGGTGGATGAGGCCTCCATGGTCGACAGCACGCTTCTCGGGATCGCCCTTCAGTGCGCTCACCCCTTCAAGACCAGGCTGGTGTTCGTCGGTGATCCGGCGCAGCTGCCGCCGGTGGGTGAGGAGAGCAGCCCGGTGTTCGCCATGCAGCGCGCCTGCTCCGCTGCTCTGCGCCAGGTGGTGCGCCATCAGGGGCCTGTGCTGCAGCTGGCTGGAGGCCTGCGGGAAGGTCGGCTGCCCTGTCAGATGCCGCCGCTGCTGCCGCCGATCCGGGATCCGCAGGGCCAGGTGCGCAGCCTTGTACAGAAGGACTGGCTGCAGGAGGCTCGCCGCGCACTCCGGGAGGCTTCCGTCCAGGACAATCCCGATGCGGCCCGCATCCTCTGTTACACCAACCGCACCCTGGACCGTCTGGTGCCCCATGCCCGACGGGCCATTCACGGGGAGATGGCTGATCAGATGCCGGTGCTGCCGGGAGAGGTGCTGATCAGCCGCACAGCCGTGATGGCTCCGGCCTCCCGCGACGGGGAGGAGACGGGGGAGGAGCCGGACATGGTGCTCGGCTCCAATCGCGAGGTGACCGTGCGGGATGTGAAGCCGGAGTCCTGTGATCTGGTGGATTTCGGGCTGTCGGCCGCGGATGGCCCCGTGCCCGTGATCGAGACCCTTTCGGCCAGCGTCAGTGCCGGGGAGCTGGAGCTGACCCTGAGACTCCAGCCCCCGGTGGGCAGTGAGGCGCGGCAGCTGCTGGATGCCGTGATGCAGCGGTTGCGGCAACAGGCCCGGGACGCGGGCAAGAAGGACGGCCGATCCATCTGGCGCCGTTTCTTCCTGATCCGCGATGCCTTCGCGTCTCTCGGGCCGGCGGCCGTGCTCACGGTGCATCGCAGCCAGGGCAGCAGCTTCGGGGATGTCTTCGTGGCCCCCGATGTGTTCCGGGCTGATCCCTCCATCCGTCAGCAGCTCTGTTATGTGGCGGTGTCGCGGGCCCGGACGGGGGTCTGGCTGATCGGTGCGGACGCCTCAGCAACGGTTCAGGCGGCCTGGCGGCGTGAGTTCGAGGGCTTCTCCGGCGTCGGTTGAGCGGCAGCTCCGATTCAGACCCCAGGGTCGGTCGGGGCATTCCAGCGGGCGATGGCCTTCTGCCCCCGCTCCCAGCCGAGGATGCTCACGGAGGCGGTTCCCAGCTTGAACAGCCTGCCGCCGGCGGCTCCCAGTCCCAGCCAGGTGCCGGTGAGGGCCCGCAGGATATGGCCGTGAGCGAACAGGGCCACATCCCCATCCCCGGGGGCGGCCAGGGCGGTGGCGATGGCCTTCTCGCAGCGGGCCTGCACCTGATCGGCGTTCTCGCCGTTGGGACAGCCGTGGGTCCACACCGTCCAGTCCGGGACCGTTTCGCGGATCTCGGGCGTGGTGATCCCCTCGTAGTCGCCGTAGTTCCACTCGAGGAGGTCCTCCATGATCTGCATCTGCCCTCCCAGACCCCCCAGATCGCAGGTGCGGCGGGCCCGTTGCAGGGGAGAGCTGAACACGGCAGCGAAGCTCAGGCGCGTGAGGATCGGTGCGAGCGCCCTGGCCTCCTCCTCTCCCTGGGGCAGCAGCGGCAGGTCGGTGCTGCCGGTGTGGCGCCCGTTCAGGGCCCATTCCGTGGCGCCATGGCGCAGCAGCCACAGTTGCCGTTGACGTTGCTCTTGACCGGTGGACATGACGCAGCGGGGCGGTCCCGCTCAGGATGACCATCGCTGAGAGAGCCGACTGCAAGCTGGATCACAGCCTCAGGATCAGGGCGGCCAGTCCGATGCAGACGGCCAGACTCGCCACTCCGAGGAGGGCTTTCCAGAAGGCCGTGCTGCGGGGATTCAGCAGGTCATCGGGCATGGTGGCCTTCAGCTCTGCGGGGAAGTCTCGCTGCGCTCGGGAAGGAAGGGAAAGGTGGTCTGCAGGCTGCGTTCCAGAGCACCCGGCAACGCCGCGTGAACGCTGTTCTCCTCCACCTCGTAGCGCTCCGCGAGGATGACCGGATCGTCCAGGTCCAGCGTGCAGCTGCGGATCGCCGGACGCAGCCTGTGATCGCCCCCGCCGCTGCTGGCGGTGGAGAAGGTGCCCTCCATCGCGGCCCAGGCGCGGCAGGCATGCATGGCCTCCAGCAGCGATCCGTACATGCGCTGAGGCTCATCGCGCCGGGCACTGACCACATCCATCCCGATCAGCGGCATGGCCGTGATGGTCAGAACGATGCAGAACCGCAGCATGCTTCGGAGCGCCGGGGGAGTGTTCAGTGATCCTTCCGCCCTAGCCAGATCCCGGCCATCCGCCGGATCTGTTCCCAATCTCTTCGGAGGCGGATGACAGGCCGCTTACTGACGCACCTCGAACCAGTCGTCGCCGGTGACCGGCAGCTGGCTCGGTTGCACTCTCAGCACCTGGGCACCCGGTGGGCCCTGCTCACACCAGGCCCGCAGCTCCGCGATGGCCATGGGAGCGCCTTCGGCCTGCACCTCCACGGATCCGTCCCTGCGGTTGCGCACCCAGCCGCGCACCCCCAGGTCCAGAGCGCGACGGTTGCAGCTGGCCCGGAATCCGACTCCCTGGACCTTTCCCTGGATGATCAGGCGCCAGCGTTCGATGAAGGGTTGGATGCGTTGCGGACGCGTCCGGCTGACGAAGCGCTTGCTGATGGCATCGGCCCGGTTGCGAGCGCGTCGCGCCATCGGCAGCAGATCGTCGAACAGCTGGCCCAGTGCATGTGAATCCAGCTCGCGTGAAGCGTCCGATCCCCCCATCCTTCCAAGCGTCGTTGGGTTCGCCACCCATCAATTTCCCACAGCGCCGATCCCTCGGGGTCGCGGTCCAGGCTCCAGCGGTGGAAGGCATGGCCCCGCAGTCGCTCTCCCCGACGCACCAGCAGTCCGTCGCTGGTTGCCGTCAGCGTGCGGTAGCCGACATCCAGCTGGCCGCGGCTGGCATGGAACGGCAGGGAGCCGGCCATGGCATGGACGGCTCCGTCGAGGTCACTGAGCGAGCGGCCCAGCAGCAGCATGCCGCCGCATTCGGCGTACACCGGTCGATGGCGCGCGAAGCTCCGCAGGGCATCGAGGCTGCGCCGGCAGCTGCTCAGCTGGGCCGCGTGCTGCTCCGGGAAGCCTCCGGGGAGGATCAGCCCTCTGGCGTTCTCCGGCAGCGGCTCATCGGCCAGAGGGCTCCAGGGAAGCAGGGGCATGCCCATCCGCTCCAGCAGTTCGCCGGTTTCGGGGTAACGGAAGTGGAAGGCGGCATCAGCCGCCACCGCGACCGGCATGGGGGTGCCTCCCCCCGACGGACACTCCGCCAGCGGGTCCTCGCCGCTGGTGGGCGCCGCCATCAGCGGCAGCAGACGCGGCAGATCCAGATGGTTGGCAGCCAGCTCCGCCCAGCGAGCCCGTCGCTCCGCGGTGCCGTTGAGTTCATGGGCGGGCGCCAGTCCGAGATGGCGGCTGGGCAGCTGCAGATCCTCGCTGCGGGGCAGGCAGCCGAGCAGGGGCACATCGAGCCTCTCCAGCACCTCCGCCAGCAGCTCCCGGTGGCGGCTGCTGCTGACGCGATTGAGCACCACACCCGCCAGGTTCAGGTTGGGGTCGTGGTCGCGGAAGCCGCGCACCAGGGCGCCGAGGGAGGCGGCCTGGCCACCGGCATCGACCACCAGCAGCACCGGCAGATCCAGCAGCCGTGCGGTGGCGGCGGTGCTGCCCGTTTCACTGCTGCCGATGCCGTCGAACAGCCCCATCACCCCCTCCACGAGGGCATGGTCGGCCGTGCTCCCGTAGCCGTGGAAGGCCCGGCGCACCCAGGACTCACCACAGAGATTGCTGTCGAGATTGCGGCAGGGACGCTGCGAGATCGCACTCAGCAGCTGAGGATCGAGATAGTCAGGCCCGACCTTGAAGGCCTGGATCGAGCGTCCCTGGGACCGCACCCAGCTCAGCAGGGCGAGGCTGAGCAGGGTCTTGCCGCTGCCGCTGGCCGGAGCGGCGATGACAACGGCCATGAAATCCGATCAGCTCAGGCGAGCAGCCTGGCAGCCAGAGGTGCGGCGGCGGCCAGAAGCGGGTTGGTGCTGTCGTGGCCGCCACTGAGCAGACGGGCCACATCCATCTCGGGAGTGGAATGCTGGGCGGGCACGACCTCCTCGTGCAGATCCAGGCTGGCCATGCCACCGCCTTCGAGTCGCATGCAGCCACCCGACTCGGCGCAGAGGATCACGCAGACGCCCTTGCCGTCATCCGGCTGGCAGATCAGGCGAAGGCCCACCAGCTGGCCGGCGTGAACGCTGGGCTGGCCCATCGGCACGGACATCAGCTGGAAGATCACCTCGGTGCCGTCCGCACGGCGGAAGCGGGCGGCGGTGCCCTCTTCCGTCGCTTCGGTGTGGTCGAGGCTCCAGCCCAGGCGATCGGCGATCCAGGCGGCCAGAAGCAGGCCCTGTGCGGGGTGATGGCCTTCCACATCGATGTCGAGCCGCACGATGTGGCTGAGTGCATCGCGGCGGTGCGGTGGATCGAACACCATCGCCAGGGTTTCGCGCCAGCTGCTCAGACGCAGCCAGTTGAGGTCGTTCACGGGTTGACCGGTGGTCACCCAGTGACGCAGCAGATCGAGGCAGTGACGCGGGCTGCCGACGGCCGTGTCGATGATCAGGCGACGGGGGGCACAGGCCAACTGCTCCATCAGGGCCGGAGCCTCATCCAGGAAGCCGTTCCACCAGACCCAGGAGGGCATCGAGGGCGGCAGCAGTGGCTGCAGGATGTTCATGCCGTCCTGCAGGGCGTTGTGGCCACCCCGCAGCACCACCACGTCGCCGCAGGCGGCGGTTCCACCGCCTTCCTCCGGCAGGGGGCAATAGGCCGCCACAAGGGTTTCCAGCCCCTTGCCGGAATCGATGGTGGGGGCCAGGGTGATCAGCCGGCGGGGCTGAAGCGCGCTGAGGGCCGGGTCGATGTACTGACCGCGCAGATCCTCCGACTGGGTCTGGCCATCGAAAGCGGCGGCCGCTGCGATCACCTCTCCATCCAGAGGGGGGGTGCTGAGCGGTAGATCGGCGTCCACGACCACCTGACGGCCGGCGGCCACCAGGGAGTCGGATTGCTGGCCGGTGATCGGCCCCTTCAGGCGACCGCTGCGCACCAGCTGCTGTTCGGCCCAGGCCGGCTGCCAGATCAGCAGAGAGAACGTGTTGGCGCCGGTGCCGGTGCTTCCCTGCTGCTCCGGGGACCAGAGCTGTTCGAGGTAGGTGGGCACCTCCGAGGGCGCCAGTTCCAGGGGGGTCTGAAGCGTGAGCTGAGGGGACATGGTTCGGACGGAGAGGGGTGGAACAGGGATCAGGCGATGTCAGGGACGGCGCCAGAGCAGTCCGTCGCGGGCGAGCAGGGCATCGGCGGCCGCCGGTCCCCAGGTGCGGGATTCATAGGGATGGATCGGCAGCTGCCAGGGGCTGTCCTCGATCAGTTCCAGCAGCGGGGTGTACAGGCGCCAGGCGGCCTCCACCTCGTCGCTGCGGGTGAACAGGGTGGGGTCGCTGAGCATGGCGTCGGCCAGCAGGCGCACGTAACCCTCATCGGAGGGTTCACCGAAGGACTCGTCGTAGGAGAACTCCATGTCGATCGGCCGGCTGCGCATGCCGGAGCCGGGAGATTTCACCTCGAAGCGGAATTCAGCCCCTTCATCCGGCTGGATGCGCAGGATCAGCTGGTTGGAGGTGGGGCCGCCGTTCGCGGCATCGAACAGGTGCACCGGTGCCTCGCGGAAGGTGAGCACCACTTCACTGACGCGCTTGGCCAGACGCTTGCCGGTGCGCACGTAGAAGGGAACGCCCTGCCAGCGCCAGTTGTCGATGAACAGCTTCAGGGCGACGTAGGTCTCCGTGGTGCTGTTCGGGTCGACCCCCGGTTCCTGGCGGTACCCGGCCAGGGGAGACTCCTGGCTGCCACCGGGTCCGTACTGGCCGCGGATGCAGCAGTTCC
The DNA here is from genome assembly GCF_045559935.1 of Parasynechococcus sp. Classification (NCBI taxonomy): domain Bacteria; kingdom Bacillati; phylum Cyanobacteriota; class Cyanophyceae; order Synechococcales; family Prochlorococcaceae; genus Parasynechococcus; species Parasynechococcus sp. The sequence goes on along the minus strand of NZ_JBJLJL010000004.1, from coordinate 67,405 downwards.
AGGGCTCCAGTTCATCAGCGAGCCGGGCGGCCTGCAGCACCTTGGCCTTCTCGGTTCGGATCGCTTCCTGGTCGAAGCGACCGGGTGCCTCCATGGCGGTGATCGCCAGCATCTGGGTCAGGTGGTTCTGCACCATGTCCCGCAGGGCTCCGGAGGTTTCGTAGTACCCGGCCCGTTCCTCGACGCCGACGGTCTCGGCGGCGGTGATCTGAACGCTGGAGATGTAGTTCCGGTTCCAGATCGGCTCGAAGATCGTGTTGGCGAAGCGCAGCACCAGGATGTTCTGGACCGTCTCCTTGCCCAGGTAGTGGTCGATGCGGAAAATCTGGTTTTCCTGACCGCAGCTCTGAACCACCTGGTTGAGGGACTGGGCGCTGCCGTAATCGCGCCCGAAGGGCTTTTCGATCACCACGCGGCTGCGCTTGGGATCCTTCAGCAGGCCGGCATCCGCCAGGGCACGACAGCCGCTGCCGTAGAACTTCGGCGACACCGAGAGGTAGAAGGTGCGGTTGCCGCGGGTGGCGCACTGCTGATCGATCTGCTCGAGGCGTCCCCCCAGACGGACCACATCCTCCGGCTGCTGCAGATCCACCGGCTCGTAGAAGAGCTTGGCGGAGAACTGCTCCCAGGCCTGGGGGTCCTCCTCGATCTTCGCCGCCAGTGCCTCGGTCATCTTGCTGCGGAACACCTCGTCGCTCCAGGGGCGTCGGGCACAGCCGAGCAGCGCGAACTCACTGGGCAGACGGCGCTGCTTGAACAGCTCGAACAGGGCCGGCACCAGCTTGCGATGGGTCAGATCACCGCTCGCCCCGAAAATCACCAGACACTGGGGTGCGATGACGCGTTCCTGACGAAGTCCAACCCTCAGGGGATTGGTGATCGTGGCGACCATGAAGCACAGGCGTCTGCCGCTGGTTTAGGCACGGAAGCGGAATTGCACAGTGCTCCAGAACATCCCGACTGGTGCATGCGTTCGGATTGTTTTCAAGCGAAAAAAAAAGCCCGCCGCGGGACGCGGCGGGCGAGGGCACCGGAGGTCCGGATCAATAGGTTTCCACGTGCCAGCGGTCGGCCTTCTTGAGCTGCGGACGCAGTTCGGACCAGTCCAGTCCCTTGGCGGCGGCGGCGGCGGTCATGGCCTCGTCGATGCCGGGCTCCATGCCGCGCAGACCGCACATGTAGACGTGGGTCTTGGGGTTTTCGATCATCGAGAAGATCTCCTCGGCATGCTCCAGCACGCGGTCCTGGATGTACATCCGGCCGCCCTTGGTGTTCTGCTGTTCGCGGCTGATCGCCTTGGTGTAGCGGAAGTTCTCGGGGAATTCCTTCTCGTAGTGCAGGAAATCCTCGTCATAGAGGAGGTTGCCGGTCTTGGGTGCGCCCATGAACAGCCAGGCTTTGCCTCGGAAGGTCCAGCCGTTCGCATCGCGCTCGCGGGTTTCGAACATGCGGCGGATGTAGGTGCGCATCGGAGCGATGCCCGTGCCGGTCGCCAGCATGATGATGTTGGCGTCTTCGTCGTCGGGCAGCAGCATCTCCTTGCCCACCGGACCGGTGATCTTCACCTTGGAGCCGGGCTCGATGTCGCAGAGATAGGTGGAGCAGACGCCGTAGATCTGTTCTCCTGCCTCGTTCTTGTACTCCAGCTGACGCACGCACAGGGAGACGGTGTTGTCCTGGTAGTTGTCGCCGTGGCGGGTGCTGGCGATCGAATACAGGCGCAGTTTGTGGGGCTTGCCGTTGGCGTCGTTGCCTTCCGGAATGATCCCGATGCTCTGCCCTTCGATGTACTCGAGTTGGGGTTCGCCGCCGGAGAGATCGAAGGTGATGTGCTGGACCCGACCGATACCGCCGTCCTTCACCAGCGAGTAGTTCTCGGTCACCGTCCCCATGAAGGGTGTCTTCGGTTTGTAGGTGTTGACCGGAACGTTGGCGTGGGGCTTTTTCTTGGGGGCGGGAGCAGTTGTCACGGCTTGCGGTTCGGGGGCGCTGGAGGCTGCCACCGGAGCGGAGGGAGAGTCCTCGCTGGCGGGTGACACGCTGATGATTCTGGCTCCAGAGGCGCTCAGGCGCTTGTACAGGTTGTTGAGTCCACTCATCGCCACCTGGTAGGTGCGAATCACGGAGGCCCCTGATCCGGCCTTGATGCCGCTGGCAACAACCGTGAACAGAGGAGACGTGGTTCCACCGGCCGTGGCGACAGGCACCCGCATGAGATCTCAATTTCGGTTGCGCGACTATAGGTGTGGTCTTCATCCGCGCAAGCGGAGGTTGACCGTTGACACAGATCGCGATGTGATCCGTGGGATCTCCTTAAGATCAGACCGTTCTCTTTCTCATCGGAGACCTTTCAGGCGTTGGTTCCAGCTCAGTCAATTTTTGGACGTGGGCTCCGTGAAGCCGCTGCCGACGAGGGTGTTGTCATCGAGCAGACGATGGAGCGCCTTCCGCAGGGCGTCAGGCGTCTGGCGGTGCAGCTGAGAACAGCGATACCGGTCTCGGTTCTCTGGGAGGTCCTCACGGACTACGACCATCTCGACCGCTTCATTCCCAATCTCAGCACCAGCGAGCTGGTGCTGAGGGACGGCCAGACGGTGCGGGTGCTTCAGGTGGGCAGTCAGCAGCTTCTCGGTCTGCGCTTCTCCGCTCAGGTGCTGCTGGAACTGCAGGAAGTGCTGCCGGATGGCCTGCTGCGGTTCCGGATGGTGAAAGGCGATTTCCGGCGGTTTGAAGGGTCCTGGCAGATGCGTGAGCTGCCCGAGGGGTCCTCACTTCTGTATGAGCTGACGGTGCAGGGATGCCTCGGCATGCCGATCGGGCTGATCGAAGAGCGGCTACGCGACGACCTGTCGAGCAATCTGCATGCGGTCGAACAGGAAGCCAGACGGCGCTGGAGCGGCGACTGACGACATTCAGCCGCGTTGATTTGACATACCCCCAAGGGGATTCGAACCCCTGTCGCCTCCGTGAAAGGGAGGTGTCCTAGGCCTCTAGACGATGGGGGCGAGGCCGTGAGCGATGAGCTGTCTGTGCTCCCGGTCACCAAGCAAAACTACGGGTCGGGCTGACCCTCCGTCAAGACAGCCTGACCCCATTCCTGTCCCTGGCCCTGCCAGATCGGCACGGTGAAGGTGAAGCAGGCCCCCTCATCGGGTTCCGACACCACCCAGATGCGGCCGCCGTGCACTTCCACGATGCGGCGGCAGACCGACAGCCCGACGCCGAATCCGGTGGTGCGATGCGATGTCTGCGGCAGACGGACCCGGTCCAGAAAGATCCGCTGCTGCTCTTCGGGGGGGATGCCCGGCCCGCTGTCGCAGACGCTCACCTCCACCCACTGACTGGTGCGGTGCAGCATGGTCAGGGTGATGTGCCCGCCATTGCCTGTGTACTTCAGGGCGTTCTCCAGCAGGTTGAGCAGCACCTGACGCATGCGTCGCTGATCGGCGAAGACCTTCGGCAGGTCGATCGGGATGTCGGTGCGGATCTCGACGTTGCGTCCGAGCCAGAGCTTCTCCAGTTCCAGGATCACCTCCGCTGACACGCTCGCCAGATCGAGCCGCTGAGGGTTGAACAGGGCCTCCCAGCGGGTGGTTCCCACCTCCAGCAGATCCTTCGAGAGCGCCTCCATCTCCTCGAGACGGCGGGTGATCACATCCTGGAAGCGATCCATGTCGATCTGCCCGAGCCTCTGGCTCTGCAGGGCCAGGGTCGCTGCGGTGAGGGGTGTGCGCAGCTCGTGGGCCACCATGCGCAGCAATCTCTCCTGGGCGTGGATGCGGTCGATCAGGGTCTCGTTCTCCTGACGCAGCACCAGCAGCTGATCCTCCAGCTGCAGCTCCTTCTGGGTGCGGCTGCCGTCGAGTTCGGTCGGCCGCAGGCTGAGCCCCAGTCCGCTGACGACGCCGTCCTGCTGCCAGCGCGGCACCCACCCCTTCAGCTGCTGGTGGATGTTGCTGCCGGCGAACACCTGCTTGGGGGAGGGCGACAGCTTGATCAGAGCGGGGGTGACCACGAGCCGGTGCAGCTCCAGCAGCTCCGGCTGCTGGGACGGATCCGCGAGCTGGAGGGTCACCTCGAATCCGACGTCCTCCCGCTCCAGGTACTGCACCAGAGAACGGAGGTCCTGGCCGGACAGGTGATGACGGGCAGCCACCAGCAGCAGCTGAAGCTGCTGACGACCTTTGGGACCGTCACCCTTCACAAGGCATCCGACGCGGAAAACGAATGCTCACCTTATGGGTTTTTGACGGGGACTCCATCCGGGCTAAGACGTTCATGAACAGTCCGCTTCGCCGTATCCGCGGCTCATGTCGCTTTTTTCCGGGCAAAACCGTGTTCCATTGACGGTGCCGTCGCGCGCTGACGGATCGCCATCGGTCTCCGTGGACAGCAATCTGCGCCGCTGGTTCACCCGCAATCTGGGCGTCTGGCGTTCGCGACGTCAGTACATGTTCAGCGATGACCAGGTGCTGCATCTGGACATGAACCTGAAGATGGAGACCTTCGCCGAGCCGACGGCCGGTGAGAGCCGTTACCGCTTCAGCTGGTGGTCGGACGCCGAGGATCAGCACTCCGACGAGTTCTTCGCGCGCAAGCCCTGGTACGAGCGCAGCGGCGTGATGGAGGCGACCCTCTGGGGCCATCAGCTCCAGCGCAGCCGGGGCTATCTCAACGGCGACCCCGTGCGCACCCGCCTGCGGCAGGTGGATGAGCACGAGACGATCCTCGAATCCCACTACCAGCAGTGGGACATCCTGGAACACATCCGGCTTGTGGATCAGGACCGCTACCGCTACCGGGCGATCTACAGCTGGGAGAACGGGGAGCTGTCGATCGTCGAGCACCACCACGAAATCCGTCTCTCCGAGGCGCCGCCGCCGATCCAGGAGAACTGACCGGACCACTCCGGACGCCGGGAGGGTTGATCTACGTAAAAATACCGAGGATCAATCGGTGTCAGTCCGTTGAAACTTCGCCACAAACTCCTGGGAGCATTGGCGGTGCCGGCCCTGCTCGCCACAGGTGAGCTGTTCGGCGCTGTTGCTGGTGCTGTTGCCGCTCCCGCCACCAAGCAGGACATCGCCATCTATCAGGCCATGGGCACGTCCTTCTTCTGCATGGCTGCGCTCGACGGCGTGGAATTTCCGAAGGCGCTCGGCATCTCCGCCAGCACCTATGCCCAGGCCCTGAAGGGCCGCCATGACGGCAAGGTGTCGATGCTCGACAACAAGACCCTTTCGGAGAAGGAAATGTTCGCCGCCGCCGAGCAGCAGGTGCTCCTGCGCGCCATGCAGGCCTGCCCGAAGGCGATTCCCGCCGATGTACAGGCCAAGGTGAAGGAAGCCATCAAGAAGATCTCCGACAAGTGAGCCTCAGGCTCCGGCCAGTTGCATCTGGAAGCAGTTGGCCGGAGTTTCGGTTGCCAAACGACCTGGATCCGGCGGTTGTCTGGAGGGGCGTCAGACCAACTCCCTGACGTCGTCCTTTTCCGAGATCACGGATGATCCGCTTCTCTCCGTTTTCCGTCCTGGTGCTCGCCGGAGCGCTGGTGACGACGGCCCTGCCCGCTCAGGCCCATCACTGGTCGCGTGGGCACTCTTATCCCTATGAACCGGCCCCCTATCCCGACGAGCGGTCGCCCTACAACAGCTCGGCGGGGGATGGCTGGATGCGAACGCAGCTGGAACGCGACTGCAACAGAGGGCGACTGATCGGGGGCATCGTGGGAGGTGGCCTCGGCTACGTCGCCTCGCGGGATGACGGCCGCAGCTGGGCCGTTCCCCTCGGTGCGCTGCTGGGATCTCAGGTGGGTTGCAACGCCGGCAGCGGCCGCCGCCCTCTGCCCTGGTGACTGGTCCGCCAGGATCAGGGCTGCTGAATGCCCGGTGACGCCATGGCAGCCGTCGCTCCGGTCCGCCTCGCGGACTACACCCCATGGCCCTTCGGGCTGGAACAGATCGCTCTGGATGTCGTCATCCACGCCGATCACGTTCTGGTGACCAGCCGGCTGCAGCTCACGCCGCTGCAGTCCGGGGTGCCCCTGGTGCTGCACGGTGTCGATCTGACCCTCGAGCACCTGGCGATCGATGGCAGTGTTCCGTCGGCGCAGGCCTGGCAGCTGCAGGACGGCATGCTCACGCTGCTGTCTCCGCCGGATCAGCCGTTCACGCTCGAGACCCGCTGTCGGATCGACCCCTACAGCAACACATCCCTGGAGGGTCTTTACGCCAGTGGCGGCATGCTCACCACGCAGTGTGAAGCCGAAGGCTTCCGCCGCATCAGCTTCCATCCGGACCGCCCCGATGTGCTCAGCCGCTGGCGGGTGCGACTGGAAGCCGAGCGACAGCTGTTCCCGGTGCTGCTCAGCAACGGCAACGCCGTGTCGGCCGGGCCGCTGGCGGGGGCACCGGATCGCCATGAGGCGATCTGGGATGACCCGCACCCGAAGCCGTCGTACCTCTTCGCGCTGGTGGCTGGTGATCTCACGGAGGTGCGCGATCAACTCCGCACCGCATCCGGGCGGGAGGTGACGCTGCGCCTGCATGTGGAATCCGGCGATGAGCCTTACACCGCCCATGCGATGGCGTCACTGAAACGGTCGATGCGCTGGGATGAACAGATCTACGGCCTGGAATACGACCTCGACGAGTACAACATCGTCGCCGTGCGTCACTTCAACATGGGCGCGATGGAGAACAAGAGCCTCAACATCTTCAACTCCAAACTGGTGCTGGCCGATGCGGAAACAGCCACCGACGGGGAGTTGGAGCGGGTTGAAAGTGTGATCGCCCATGAGTACTTCCACAACTGGACCGGCAATCGCATCACCTGCCGCGACTGGTTCCAGCTGTCGCTCAAGGAAGGACTGACCGTCTTCCGCGATCAGAGCTTCACCGCGGATCTGCATTCCTCTGCGGTGAAGCGGATCGAGGATGTGGCGATGCTGCGCAACACCCAGTTCCGGGAGGATGCGGGGCCGACGGCTCACCCTGTGAAGCCGGCGGAGTATCAGGCGATCGACAACTTCTACACGACGACCATCTACGAAAAGGGTTCGGAACTGATCCGCATGCTGCACACCCTGCTGGGGCATGAGCGGTTCATGGCCGGAATGGCGACCTACGTGGAGCGTTTCGACGGCACCGCCGCCACCACTGAGGATTTCGTGCAGGCCATCACCGACGGGGCCGCTTCCGATGGTCGGCCCCTGGGGTTTGATCCCGATCGCTTCCGGCGCTGGTACCACCAGGCCGGCACCCCCCAGCTGAACGTGGAGCGCAGCTGGAACGCCACCACCGGTGAGCTGACCCTTCAGCTTCAGCAGCGGACCGAGCCGACTCCAGGCCAACCGCAGAAGCAGCCGCTGGTGCTGCCGCTCGCCATCGCCCTGGTGACGGCCGACGGTCGCATCGGCGAGGAACAGCTTGTGGTGATGGACGAGGCCGATCGGACCATGGTTCTGAAGGCACCGCCCGCCGAACAGCCTCCGGCGCTCTCGATCCTGCGCCGCTTCTCGGCACCGGTGGTGCTGCGCATGGATCAGCCGCTGACGGAGACGCTGCAGCTGTTCGCGGCCGATGACGATCCCTTCTGCCGCTGGGATGCCGGCCAGCGGCTGTTCCGTCAGATCCTGCTGGCCCGGGCTGCGGATGCGCCGGAGCCGGCTGTGGAGGCCGCCCTCACAACAGCTCTGGGGCAGACCCTGGCCGGCTCGGATGAGGGGGCGGAGCTGGCTGTTCTGCTGACGCTGCCTGGCCTGGCGGAGCTGGAGGCGCTGCAGACGACGGCGGATCCGCTGAGCCTCGATCGGGCCATGCACAGCCTCAGAGCCGATCTCGGCGGCGCCTTGCACGAGCCCCTGCGTCAGTTGCTCGAGCGATGCCGTCCGGGCTGGAGCCGGCTCTGGCCGGAGGGGCAGGGAGCACGCCAGCTGACGGCCGTGGCCTGGAGCTGGCTGGCGGCCGCCGGCGATGCGGAAGCCCGTGAGCAGGCTCTCAAGGCGGTGAGCGGTCCATCGATGACCCTGGCCCGGGCCGCGCTGCGGGCTCTGCGGCCGATTGACTGCCCTGAGCGCGACCAGGCGCTGGCGGCCTTCCATGACCGCTGGCAGGACAAGCCGGTGATTCTCGACAGCTGGTTCTCCCTGGAGGCCTCGACGCCGCGCTCCGACAGCCTGGAGCGGGTGCGGGCCCTGCTGCTGCATCCCCGGTTCGATCCGCTGGCGCCGAATTCCCTGCGAGCTGTGCTGGGGGGCTTCACCGCCAACATCAGCGCCTTCCATGCCGTCGACGGCAGCGGCTACCGGTTCATGGCCGAGCAGATCGCCGCGGTCGATGCCCGCAACCCGATCACGGCGAGTCGTATGGCCAAGGTGTTCAGCCGCTGGCGCAGTTACGGGCCGGAGCGTCAGGCCGCCATGCGCGCGGCGATCGAGCTGCTCGATGGCGCTCCCCTGTCTGCCAACACCTCGGAGGTGGTGGCGATGCTCCGCTCCTGAGCGGAGGGGTCAGAGTCTGGAGAGCAGAACCACCAGCAGCGCGGTCACGACCAGAGCAGTGATCAGGACCCAGCGGCGGCGACCGCTCTGCCGCTGGCCTTTGGCGCTCGGTCGGGTACCGAGGGCGTAACCGCAGCGCTTGCAGATCAGTCGTCCGGCCAGGGCGCGATCAGCGCGGAACTCCCGACTGCCGCAGTTCAGACAGACCGCTGGTGGCATGGGGTCATCTCCGGCGTCCGTTCAGCATGCCTCGAACCGTGTCACGACGTCTGCCCTGCGCTGTCGCGATGCACGGCCAGGGCCGCCAGCAGTCCTCCTGCGAATCCGGAGGCATGGCCGATCCAGCTGACACCGGCGGGGGAAACTCCCGGAATCAGGGCCACCAGGGCGGATCCGTAGAGCCAGAAGGCGATCAGGCTGAGCAGCACGGGCAGCAGCCGACGCTCCAGCCAGCCGATCAGCAGCAGATACCCGAGCAGTCCGTAGATCACGCCGGAAAGACCGTGGCTGGCTGTGGGCCAGAGCAGCACCACCGGCACCTCCATGAGCAGCACGGCGATCCAGATCGCGATGTAATCCCGCATCCCCCGGGTGAGCACAAGCCAGCTCAGCGGCAGGAACACGGCGCTGTTCGAGATCAGGTGTGCGAACCCGGAGTGGCTGAACGGGGCGCTGAGCAGTCGCCACCAGGGCAGGCCCGGACCCATGGGCAGGTTCCATTGCCCGGCGAAGAGGATCTGATCGACCAGTTCCTGGCTCCAGGCCAGAGCAAGCAGCAGCAGCGGCAGCAGAAAGCGTTGACGCATCCGGTGGGTGCAGCGGTATCAATGATGGCGAGCCCTCGTCATAACCTCCCCCCACCCGACAGCCCGGCATGAACACCAACGCCAGGATCGACGCCCTCCAGCTCATGCTCACCGATCTGCGCATGCGCAATGAGCCGATCCGCCACAAGGCGGCGTTCCGGGGATGTCAGCCTGAGTTCCAGTCTCTGGTCAGCCGGCTGATCGAGCAGCTGGAGACGGAGCTGCTGGATGAGAAGCAGCGGTTCCGGGAAGCGGTGCGGACCGCCGAGGTCTGAAGCGGTTCTCTCAGGGCCGGTGGCCGGTGGCGAACAGCTGCCGCCAGCTGCGTTCCTGATCCTCCGCCTGTTCGCTGCCTTCGCCGGGGAAGGCGCTGAGGAAGTCCTTGTCTTGCGTGGGCTGGTAAGGGCCCTGCTTGAGTTCGAACATCACCGTGTCCGGCTCCAGAGCCACCAGGGAATGGAACTGGTTCTCCGCCAGTTCGATGCCGCGCAGCGGTCCGGTGGCGCTCAGGCGGTGCCGTTCGATCAGCTGTCCGTCGCCATCGAAGATCAGCAGGCCGATCGCCCCCTGCAGCACCAGAAAGCACTCGAAGCCCGTTCCCGCCTGCTCGCGCACGTGGCGATGCGGGCGCACGTAGGTGCCGGGTTGCAGCACGTTCAGAAACCGCTGCACCAGATCGCTCTCCTGGTGGAGATTGTGGTTCATGCGCCGACGCGGTTTCTGGCGTGCCACGGCTGCGACGCGGTCGAACAGGCTCTGGTCGATGGCCTGCAGCCTGATGCTGTCGCTCATGGTGCCGGTGGCGTCGGTGGCAGGGCGCCGGAGCCGGGCACCACGATCAGAAACAGCCACCACCAGATCAGCACCAGCAGGGCGATGGGCAGGGTCAGCCACAGCCAGTGCAGCAACCACCAGGACCCTCCGATCGCCAGGGACCCGGTCATCAGGATCGTCCAGGGCTGGCACCACCAGGGTTTGTGGGACCAGAACGACGTCGGCTCAGGGCTCTCCTCCGGTGTGGCCATGGCCGAGGCTCAGCGCAGCTGCTCCAGCTTGCCTGAACCGTGCAGGGAGGCGAGGTCGTCGTAGCCGCCGAGCAGTGCACCATCGATGAACACCTGCGGGAAGGTGCGCATGCCGCTGCGGGACTGCCAGCGGCTGAAGGCGGCATCGTCGTTGACCGTGTCCACGGTGTGGGGCAGATCCAGGGTGCGCAGCAGCCGCAGAGCTCTTGCGCACCACGGACAACCCGGCAGCACGGCGATCTCGATGCGGGGCGGCTGTGCAACGGGCGTGGCTGTGTTGCCGTCGACGGCCGGCTGGGACGGCTCGAGAACTCCCACCAGCAGGTCGACGCCCTTCTGCACCAGGGTGCCGGGTTCGAGATGTCCTCCCCACACCTGGCAGGCGCCATCGGAGAGGCTGAGATGCAGGTGCACCCCTTCGGGGCTGAGGGTGCCGTTCAGGGTGATCACTTCGAGATCCCCCTCCAGCACGGTGGGCTGTGCCTGGCCCGGGCACTGAAAGGCGGCACGGCTGAGGTTGCCCACCACGCCCAGCACGAAGCCGTTGAGCTGCTGCGCACGGGCCAGCTCCTCGAGGCTGAGGCGCAGGTCGCTGCCAGGCGTCAGTTTCAGGGGCAGTGGGCGCATGGCATCCTGAAAAACGAGGTCAGGATACGCGCACAGGCGGACATCAAGCCAGCCTGGTTTTAGGCACGATATTGCATCTATATTGTGTGTAAATCTTCACTGAATCGTGCCGATTCTTCAGGATCTTGTGCAGGAGCTGCAGCAGCGGCTGGCCTCCACCGAACCGGCTCCCAGCACGGCCGCCGTCGCCGATGCCGCCAGTTCCGAGCGGATCAACGTCACCCTGCCCCGCGGCGTGATGGACGATCTCAAGCGGCACGCCCTCGAGGAGGGGCGCAGCTGCGGCAACCTTGCGGCCTTCCTGGTGGAAGACGCCCTGCGGCGTCACCGGCCCCTCAGCTGAGGCGGCGTTCCCCCGGCGGATTCAGTTGAGCAGAACGTTGGTGATGGCTTCCACCTGCCCCTGCCGCTGCAGCTGCAGGATCGAGACGTTCAAGGCATTGCGCAGGGGGTCACCGGATCGGAAGGCGAAGCCGTAGGTCTCCTCGGTGAGCGTGAACGGCGCCAGTCGTACGGCCAGATCCGGATTCTTCTTGAGGTAATAACGGATGGCCGGTCGATCGAAGATCACGGCCTCCGCCCGGTCCTCCAGCATCAGATCGATGGCGCCGGCGAGCGAGTCGGCCGACACCACGCGCATGTTGCGTCTCTGGGCCAGTTCCACGCCGCTGGTGCCGCTCACCACGGCGACCCGGCGTGATTGCAGTTGCGCAGGATCGGTGATCGCGGTTTCGGTGGCGCCGGTGAGGAACAGGGTGAAGGCCGACGCGAGGCTTGCCGTGAGCGAGGACACGGCGATCAGGGAGATGGTCATCCAGGCGGCGGTGAGCCCGCGGCCGGTGCGGGTGACCGGGGCCTTGTCGCCGTAGCCCACCGTGGTGAGCGTTACCAGCGCGAACCACATGCCGCTGCCGATGCCCGCCAGCGGCGCCCGGGGGAACTGCTCGGCATTGCGGCGCCGTTCGGCCAGCCAGATCAGGCTGCCCACCGCCAGCAGCACCCCCAGCAGCACCAGCACCGACGACACCACCGCCCACCCGAAGAACACGCTCAGGCGGCTGACCAGGCTGGGGGGAGAGAGGGGCAGCAGCACGCCGGACTTGCCCAGGAAGTAGGGCTGTGTGAAATCGACGTCAGGCATGGCGAGGCGCCGGGCGGTGATGCTGATCGGCCCCACCAGCAGATCGATCTCTCCCATCTCGATCGCCCTCAGTCCCTGCTTCGGGGTCGGCTGCTCGACCAGGTCGTAGCTGAGGTCGTTCTGCTCGGCCACGCGCCGCCAGATCTCCAGGCTGATGCCCCCTCGCGAGCCATGGCCGCTGAGCACGAACGGAGGCGATCCGGTGATGCCCACCCGCAGGGTGCCGCGCGGTTCCGGCGCTGCCGCCACAGCGGGAATGATCAGCAGCTGGGTGGCGCTCAGCAGGGCTGCAGCCAGGGCGGAGCAGCGCATCGCCGCCGGATCGGATGACACCTGGAAGCGTGCCATGCTCCGGCCTTTCCGTCGCTAGAACGAACGTACTGGCGCGAGGTCGGGATGGACGGGCCGTTGTTTCTCCGCGCTCGCTGCGGTGATCTGGTGGTGGTGGAAGGCGAGGATCCGGGGGACTGGTGGATGGGCCATGTGCTGCATGTGGTGGGCAGCGCCCGTGGCCCTGAGCCGTCCCTGTTTCAGATCGCCTGCATCGACAGCGGCGTGGTGCGGATGGTCAACGCTGATCAGGTGATCGAGCGGTTGCCGTTCAGCGCTGTTCCAGACGACGCACGATCAGCGTCATCGCCACCAGTGAGCCGGCCAGAGCGATCAGCAGGGCAAGGGTCATCGGGGGGTCACAGCGGGGCAGGTGCCGTCAGGTTGGCATCCACAGCCCCCAGCAGCCATTCGGCCACTTCCATGCGCAGGGCGTAGGCGCATTCGTAACGCTCCTGACGTTCCAGCGACAGCAGCCGTCGCTCGAGCCAGCGAAGGGTTTCGATCGGAAGCTGGTTCGGACGCACGGGACGCGCCACAATTAATTCCTCATGGGACGCAAGGTTGATGCACGGATGTGCCGGCCCGATGCAGTCAGGGCTACACAACAGCCAGATCAAGCCACCCCGGCGCGGATGAGCGCGCAGCTCTGGCAGTGGGGAGCGGAGTCGCTGCAGTTTCTGCCGCAGCGGGCGCTCTGGCGGCCGGAGGGACGGGTGCTGATGCTGGCGGATCTGCATCTGGGCAAGGCGGAGGCCTTTCAGGCGCAGGGAATCCCGTTGCCGAGCGATGCCGATGGCGGCACGTTCAACCCCCTGCTTGAGCTCTGCCATCAGTGGCGTCCGCAGCAGCTGATCGTTCTGGGGGACCTGATCCATGCCCGGGTCGGACTCACCCCGAGGTTGCGGGACAACCTGCGGGCTCTGCCGGATCTCTGCGGTTGCGAGGTGCTGCTGATCGGCGGCAATCACGATCGCCACAGCTGGATGGAAGGCCTGCCGCAGCTGCCGTCTCAGGCCCTCGGTGCCCTGTGGCTGAGCCATGCTCCGGAATCCCCGCCGCAGCCTCACCAGCTGAATGTGTGCGGTCATCTGCATCCCACCAGTCGGCTGCGCAGCCGCTCCGATCACCTGCGTCTGCCCTGCTTCGCCTACGACGCGGTCGGTTCCCGTCTGGTGATCCCGGCCTTCGGAGAGTTGACGGGAGGGCATGACTGCGGCGACCGTTACCGCACATGGCTGGTGGCCGACGGCGTCATCGTTCCTTGGTTCGATCCACTCCCCAAAAACCAAGGTCGACGGCCCGCCGCGTGAAGCCACGCGTTCCCCGCCAAGACCAGACCCCCCGACCCCGGTGGCGGAACCGCTGGCTGCTGCTGGCGCTGGCCCTGCCACCGCTGGTGTTCGCCGGCCTGATCGCCCTGGCTCCGAATGCCCCGGAGCGGGTGGCGGAGAGCAACGAGCAGGGCGACCTCGTGCTGCCGGGCCTCCCGGCCGACGATGAGCCGTTTCATTACATCCCCGATGACGAGGTCTATGCCCTCGATCTCGATCCCCGCGAGGTGCGCTTCGGGTTGCTGGAGGGCTGGGACCGGGAGCAGGACGCGTACGAAGACATCGCCGCCCTGGCCTACGTCTCCGGGCCGATGTACGAGCGCCACATTGATAACGGCGGGCAGGAGATCACCGTTCCCCTCGGTGATCTGAAGTTCGGTCCGCGGGTGTGGCGCGGCCGCAACCGCACCGCCTCGCGCCAGCGCGCCTTCATCGGCATCCGCCACGACGGCAGCGTTGATTTCGGCTTCGGGGAACTCACCGATGACCACAGCCGCACCTACGAGACCTTCATCGGTGGATTGCACAGCCTCTACAACGATCTGGAGGAGGCGCCCGACACCTACAAGGGGGCCTACAGCATCAGCATGGGGCAGCGGATCCGGTATTACCTGCCGCGCATCCGCATGGTGATGGGTCTGCGGGACGATGGCCATCTGGAGGTGCTGATGAGCCGTGACGGCCTCACCCTCGAGCAGACCAAGGAGCTGGCGCGGCGCCGCGGATATCTCGCCGCCTACATGCCCGATCACGCCTCCAAGAGCCGCTTCATCATTCCGGGCACCAAGGGATTCACCGAAGAGGACGCCAACTGGATCAGCGGTGGCGCCACCAGCTTTGTCCACGTGCCGTACATGCTGCGGCTGAGCCGTCGTCAGACACCGCTCCGCGGCAATCTGATCGCCGGGCTCACCCCGAAGCTGCCGGGGGATCAGTCGTGCGAGGGGGCGGTGGCGTGTGTTCAGGCTGTGGGTCTTCACCTCACCGATCGTGCGCTGGCCGGCCTGAACCGGGTGATGGAGCAGGGGGTGGAGCCGCTGGCCCGAATGATCTGGGCGCCTGCCCCGCCACCGGAACGTCTCGACGGTTCGCCTGATGAGCCTCCCAAGAACGTGGAGCGATCGCCGCTGCGGGAGCCGCCGATCACCGCCGATCCCCTGGTGCTGCGGGAGCGGCCGAACCTGCAGGAGATCGAACCGGTGGAGGACGGCCTCGAGGATCCGACTCTGATCCGTGGCCCGATCACGCCGTTGCCCCCCGATCTGCCGCCGCCGATGCTGCTGGAGGATCCGGTGCTGGAGATGCCGGCGGAGACTCCGTTGGAGGGCGACGACCCCGTGATGGAGGACCGGCCTGAGATGGCGCGGGATCCGTTGATCGGAGCACCACCTCCTCCGGAATTACCACCGTTGCCGGTGGTACCAGACCTGCCGGCTCCGCCAGCGGACTTGCGTCAACAGGATGCTCGGCTGTTGTTGGAGTAAGCAGGATTGGGGCTGAGTTATTGAGCTGCAGAAGTGGTGATCCGTTGCTGATTGCGGAGATGTGTCTGGCTTGAACGCTCCCCCTAGCGGCCAAGGACTATGAGTTTGAATTTGTGTGAGGCCAGCCTGTGGATTGCTGAGAAGAATTCGATGTCAGATCTGTCAAGAATGACATCCTTTTGCAGTTCATTCAGGTAGGCATTGCAATCCATTAATCGATCAAGGGGCGTTCCTTTTTGGTAGTCGTTCATCATCAGCTCAAAGTGATCGTCTGCTATCCGACACATGATCACTTGGTTGTCCGTGAGCTTGGTTGGATTCATTGATTCGGCTCCCAATTGTCTACAACGTCATTCAAATTCTGTCGTTGCAGACCATTCGAACGTTCACTCGATCGGGGGATTTATCCCAAGCCCGCCTCCCCCAACCGGGGGAGAGAGACTTGACTTTCTGTGCGTCCGTTCCCCTCTGGTGTCAGACTTTGATCGTCATCACTGGGATCCAGGTCTTGGGACAGAAGTGCTGGATTTGGTTCAAAGGTGACTCTCTCAAGAGCAAGGCCAAGTGGGTTGGTGGCTGGATCGGATCTGTGGCTCCTCTCGGTGGGGTGCGAATCGAGCACCATGACTATGTCCCCTGTCGCGTCCCGCAGTGGCGCGTCCTGTGGGAGGAACCCAAGGATGTGTCGCAACCCCCTGAGATTCCTGATGGTGCTCAGTGGAAGCTCTGGCCAACTGACTGAAGCTGAATCTGAGTGTCGAGGGTCCTGGCCCAGTCGTGCATCACACCAGATCGGTATGCACGACTGGTCAGCACTGCTTGTATGAGGTCACCACAGCGGTGTGCACGAGAGCACCATTCTCAACAAAGCGTGCAGCGTTGTCTTGCATGTGCTGCGCAATCACACCCGTTTCAGCTTGGACGACAATGACAACTTTGGAAGGGTTGTTGTTCGCGACCCCGCGATAAAGCACTTTGATGCCTTTGGCTTCCCGGCCCGGAGCTTCGTCGTGATCGAACTTGTCGGCAAATTCGGCAAAGGAGTTGCTGATGTCCAACGTGCAGACAATGGTTTCGAGCATTTGCCTGGTGGAATTGATTTTGTGGATCGTTAGCCTAGGAAATGGTATTGATGTTTTAAGAAAATGTCACCTTGCTCAAGGTAAACATGTCGGAAGCATTTGCCGCTGAGGCCATGGCAGCTGTGCTGCGGTTCAGGATCAGCCGAGTGAGCATCGGAGTGGCGGTCTAAACCACTAGGCTCAAGGCTGATTCAGGCCAACAATGATTCCGGAGCCCTACGAGCCTTTCGACATTGGAAACGGCCCAGACAAGGTTTTCCTCATTGGAAGTGCGTGGATCGTGCTCTTGCTGTTTCTCCTTTAGTTCGGCAACCCAACCTCGCCTGGCAACGGGGGGTGCCCCATCGTTTAGCCGCTGCGCTCAGGGAACCGACACCCGGTTGGGTTGCCGTGGCCAGGCTGATCAGGCCCTTGCTATCGAGAGCTGATGACGGAACCGATCAAGCCCAGGGCGCTGACCTACACCGAGATGATGAATGGTGGCCGCCAGCAGCTGGATGCAGCTGGGCAGCGCCGCGAGCATGAGCTTCAGCAGAGGGTTGAGGCGCTGGAGCGACGGGTGGAGCACCTCGAGCAGTCGTTTCAGCACCAGGCCAGCCAGGCTGAGCAGGAAAGCTGAGGCTTGCGTTCTGCCCGTGTCGGGCCAATCACGAATCCGAACCCAGGCCCTTGCCGAGGGCGCAGATGGCGGGGCATATTTGTTGTGTGAGGAAAAACGCCTCACGGGGTGGAAACAAGGTCACACTCCCGAGAAGCGTTTTGAAGCCCCTGCCTTCGGCGGGGGTTTCTTTTTGCTCCTGCGAGATCGGAGTGGCCGGCTCACCGCGTCCCGCCGGAGCTCCCAAAGAGGAAGGCCGCCCTTCCCGGTGGAAAGACGGCCTAGCTCGCTCGTTTGTGCATTGCAATCGACCTGTTCAGTGAAGCTGTATCCGCGAAGCGTGAAGTGCCCTTCGAACGACAGTGAACTGAGAGAAGAGGTCGAAGCGTCTGGCTTGTGGCAACCCTGGGGCCATTGGAACCAGGTGTGATGCAGGTCTTCTGCGGGGCACCTGAGACGGTGCAGAGAAGAATCGACTGATCAGACGACCATCCGTGTCGTCACAGACGAGTTGCTCACGATTGGGTTGAAAAGTTGGAGCAGGGGCCAGAAAAGTCAGGCTGCTTCTGCCGTTTGCTGTGGTGGAGTGTCGGCCGTCATGGCTCCTCCGATCTCGATGCATCCAGTGTTGGTGTTCCAGGCGACAAAGACAATCGGTGTTAAGGCGCATTGCCTCCGGGGCGATGCCGACCGATTGTTGAAATGGCGTGCCTGGCTCATTCACCGCCTCAGCCCAGCCACAGTACTGAGATGACGAAGCCACTCAAAATAATCACGCTATTTTCCGTCTCACTGTTGCTGGTCTCATGTTCTTCGTCGGGCAGCAAAACGCTCAAGTTTTCTAGTAAAGAGGAAGCCTTTCTGGCGCAGGTGGACTTCTTGAAAGACAGCGAAGACATCGTTGTGATCACCAGCCCGACGGATCAGCAGGTTGAGGAGTTGAGGAAAGAAAAGACCAATGTTCTGACAGCCATTTGCAAGACCGTTGCCAGCATGGTCAGCACAGGCAAAGATGCGAATGGTGCTGCGTTGGATGCTTCTTCATTAAGCAAGCAACAGGAGTATCTCGATCAGAATTGTTCTCCCGGAGCGATGCCTTCTGTGGATCAAGATGAATTGTCGACACGAGACCTGGTCCAAACACGGTCTTGCGACTTCTATGAAGCAACACGCCGGATTGTCTGCAAGGAATGGCAGGTTCAAGGAGATGAGATCAGCAAGGAGGCATGGGAGGCAATCAAACCAAACTATTATTACTACAACTTTTAGATGTCTTTAATAAGTTTTCTGCAATAAAAAATTTAAGCATGTCTGTGTCAATGAAGATGGCAGAGACAACCAGCTGCGACGACCCGGTGTGGGTGATCGACGGAGCTGGTTCTGGATCTGGCTTTGAAGATCGGATTCGATGCCTTCTGACTTCGTCGGGCTTCCTCCGCTCTCATCGCTTGAGAGGCTCAGTCTCTGCTCCTGGTGTCGCCGCAGTTGGCTTTGCTGAACTGCTTCTTGGCCAGGCGGTAATCGGAGTTGTACTGGTCTAGTTGCTGACTGGCGAGATCCTGTTTTTCCTTGTCGTCTGTCGACGCAATCGTCATCCTCAACACCGACATCCGCGAGCCCAGCTTGTTCATCGTTCGGATGATGAACTCGCACTCGCTCATGGCATTGGCCGGCTCCACCGCTGGCCAGCAGCAGCAGGCTTGCTGTGATCAGGGCCAGCGGATGGTTATGTCTGGTTGTTGATCTTGAATTCATTGAAAATGGCTTCGGCTTCGGCATACTCCTTCTTTTCTCTCAAATAAAAGACTTGTGCTTTCCACCAGTCCCAGGTTTCCATCTGAATGAGCTCATCGAGAATGCGTTCGCGCACTGGCCTGTTGCAGTGGTTTTCAGGTTAGATAGTGAGCTTTTGATGTCAATCCCCGGTAACAGTCAGTCGCTTTAAACCGTATCAGGGGCTACGGTGCCTGATGAGCAGTGTTGCGTGATGCAGAACGATTTCGATTACTCGGCGTCCATCTCTTTCATGGATGTGAGAGAAAATCTTCCTTCTGTCGATCCTGAGAATCTATCTCCCCAGGATGTGTTGGATATTCTTCTGCATCTGTTCCGTCAGAAACCAGGGTTTCTGGATCTCGGCCATGAGATGAACAACCGGGAGACCGGCTGGGTGAACGGCTATCTGTTCAGGCTGAAGCACGACGGGCCGGAGGCGTTTGTGGTGGAAACCGTTGGCTCCAGCGTCGACAAGATGGCAGCGCTGCGCCAACAGC
Organism: Parasynechococcus sp.; assembly: GCF_045559935.1. Lineage (NCBI taxonomy): Bacteria > Bacillati > Cyanobacteriota > Cyanophyceae > Synechococcales > Prochlorococcaceae > Parasynechococcus > Parasynechococcus sp. The sequence goes on along the minus strand of NZ_JBJLJL010000004.1, from coordinate 48,205 downwards.
AACAGCAGCAATAACCAGGGCCGTTCTCCGCTCAGACCCTGCTGTAGCCGAGCCTGGTTTCGAAGATCTTCAGGGGCAGTCCGAAGGATTCCATCAGGGTGCGGCAGTCATCGCCCACCGTTCCGTACACCTCAATGCTGAAGCTGTCGCCCAGCTCGGCATGTTTCTGGAGATAAGCCTGAACCGGTGGATTGGACACATGCGCTGCGAAGGCTGCATCGTTGGCGTAGACCTCCGACCACACAAAGGTCTGCGGGTCCTCCGGGTCCTGATCAAAGGTGTGGTGGAGCATCCCTGGCTCGGATGCCTCCACGGCTGCATCGGTCTCGCGGGCAAGCTCGAGGTAGTCGTCCACGCAACCCGTTTTCACATGGATGCGTGCCAGCAGCAGAAAGGGAGTGGCTGAATCGAAGGTCGCCATGGCTGGAGAGGGTTGTGGCTGGAGTCTTGCCGGAGCTGAACCATGCGTCTGTTCCCGCCGCCACGGCGGGGCCTGATTCAAGAAATCCGGGTGTCCACCCTTTCAGATGCTGCTTCTCTCAACTTCAGACGAATCCGAAGCGTTTTGCGGCTGCTGCGTCCAACTCCAATCGGATCTGTGCGGCTGCCTCCCGGGCAAAGGCCTTCTCATTCTCCTGAGCCGTGATGATCTGCTTGGTGAGTTCACGCAGCTGCTCAATGTCCTCGCAGGTATCGATCTCCCGGAAGGCTGCTTCAAGATGGAATCTCTGCTCCATCGACAGGTGATGGTTGGTCATAACGGAAAGAAGGGGATTGCCCCACCGAGGCACGGTGAGGCAGAGGCTGAATGGCGCCGTCTCAGACGACTGAGATGCTGAAAGGTGCGGCTGGGAAGCTTGTTGGCATCGGGTCTGTCTGACCATCAGCCATGGCTCTGGCGCGGCGATACATGTCGCTGTTGGTGGCTCCCTGTTGCTCCATTGCTGAGGCAACGACGGCCCAGTTGCGGTGTTCGGTGGTCATGGGAAGTCAAGACTTCGGACGTCCAGAATCTCGCCACGAACCGCCTGCCGTCGTGAGCGCGGAAACCGCCCTCCGACCGAACAACGACTCGGGTCAAGCGTTGATCTCGGTGCTGTCGTCCAACAGTTTCTGAGCAACGCCCGGGGCTGCTTGATGCACCACGCAGACCGTGGTGTCCATGACATCGGACAACGCCGTCGTGACTCGAGCATCGGATCGCCGATCCCGACCGTTTTCTCCCTGATGCCCTGCTGCCCTGGATCGACCCCGTCACGCACCAATTCCTACCGCCAAGATAATTAAGAAAAGGTTATGGCGTCCTGTCAGAAGCCAGTGACAGGGTGCGGGTGAATCCTTAAAACATTCTGGATTCCTTTTACCCAAAATGAAAACACCTCTACTCCTAGCGGCGTTGCTGCTGACGGCTCCGGCCGCGGCAAACGCCCAGAACTCCAGTCGCGCTGGTTCCGATGACCCGAACATGTCTGGTACCACCCAGCGTATGTTCATCATCAACGCCACCACTCCTGGCGGACTGACCTTCTCCGGTGCGGGCACGGCGACGTTCAACAACGCGGTCGGCACCTCCAATCAGTTCAATGTGGGCTCGACGACCAGCATTGGGGTGGACGCCAACGTGTCCGCGACCCAGGAATTCGACGGGATGTCGATGGGTGTGATGCAGATGGGTGCAGGCAGCAACCTGATGCAGACCAATGGCACCTCCTCCTCTGCCGCTGCAACCCAGGCCGCTTCCGCTGCCGCCAACTCAGTGGCAACCGAAACGGCCAAGCGGGAGTCCCACTCACAAGGTTGGGAATATGCCACCACGGCCACCAATCTGTCGGCGACGGAGACAGGTAATTACGGCAGCTATGACCGTGATGGAGAGTGGAAGTGGTCGACCAATTACGACACTGCCTGGTCAGCTCTCGGTAGCGCGCAGTCTTCCTACGCAAGTGAAGCTGCTTATAAAACAGAGCAGAGCAACTTCAGAGAATTCAAGAATGCTTATACGACCTCTTATAACGAGAGTTATAACTCCAGTTACAGCTCTGCGTACAACAACGTCATCACAAACAGTTCTTCTACTGCGACTGAGTCATCCGCGACCGGAATTATCAAGGGTACCTTCAATACAACTGAAAATTCCGTCACCGCGATCGGCCAAGAGGCTCAGTTAGAAGCGATTGTGGCGTCCGCACTGACGGCGGCTGATTCAACAGGGGATACGACCGGTGGTGCATCCTGGACGGCTGCTTTCAATGCAGCCTATGAAGCCGGTTACGCTCAATCCATCGGAACCACCAGCACTCAGAGTGATAGCGAAGTCACGGTTGAGGGCTTGGGTGCCATCGCCAGCGTGAATGCCGACGACAATTCCAGTTTCACCGTGAGCCTGGATCGTCTGGATGCGTTCAAGCTTGTGAATACGCAGGATAACTCGTCTGCAACGGCGAACGGTTCAGCCACGTCGACGCTGTCGACCAACTCCTTCGCCACCCAGAACAGCCAGCGCACGGCTTCGGCCTTCATGCAGGCCTTCGCTGCGAACGAGGACACATCATCGAGCACTTCCGCGGCTACAGGGGGCAGTTGATTCTGCTGCGTGAGTGCGGTTGTTGTTGGCCAGGTTGAATTGATGGTCATCGTTTCGCTCTGGTTTTGATCCTGACTCCAGTCACAGTGATGTGGCTGGAGTCTTTTTCTGTTGCAGGGCAATCGAATCGCTGTGCTGATTTATTGGGGAATGAAGCAGTTGTCTGCGTTGTAGCCGATCAGGTTCATCACAACGATTGCAAAGAAGCAGCCGATGATAAATGCTCCGGCAACGATTTCATTTTTTAGATCAGCATCCACATGGAAGGTGAGCTGCTGGCGATATTGAACACATCAATCTTCCGTTCGGCTGTAACAGTCGTGGCAGTACGGCAGAGCTTGCGCCCGCAAATGTCAGCGCCTTGATGACTCCTCGATGGAGAATTCACTGCGCAGCGATCGTGCGTCCTGGATTCTCTGCTGACGGGCTAGGTGTTTCAAGCGCGTGTCGAGCCAGTGGCGCAGACGGGTCGTTGTCCGTTCCGGCGACGGATCATCCCAGCTGCCTGCCTCACCGAATGGCATCGTCATCGGTCTTCAGCGTGGCTTCACGATAACGAGGCTTGACCTTGGAATGCCTGTGCTTGGAAGACAGGTGGAGCAGAGCGGAGGCTCTGTCGTGCTCCTCCGTCTTGGAGAGTTGGCGCACCAGATTCCAGGTGTCCTGGGCCGACATCTCGCCGTCGTTTTCCCATTTGATGCTGGAGAGGTCGGATCCAGACACTGCTGCGGAACCATGCAGGCAAGAAGCTACAAGCTCTCAACAGGGCTCGGCCTCTCAACAACACAATTAATACTTAAGAGATTTGGAAACTGTCGCATTGGATGCTCTGGCGGCCGTTTCATCGTTTGACGAACCCTTTTTCATCAGCCTTCTCCTCGGTTCGCTGTGGAGGCGCCGGGTTGCCGAGCTTGCTGTCGATCCACCTTGAGAAGATATAAACACCGACAAACATCGGCGTGTACAGCAACCACATGTTGTCCAGTTGCAGTCCGCTGTTGTTCGTGATGGTCAGTGCCAGATAGCTCAAGACCATGTAAATGGAAACGCGTCGAAGTGCTGGAAATTTGCTGAACATCTTCTCTGCCTCAAGGAATTGATTCTACTTGACTTCTATTTTTTAAAGACGCCGTTGCAATCTCCGGGAGCTGGTGTGATGAAGCAGTGCCCCTCCGGTGACCAGTAGCCAAGTGCCGGGAACTTCAGCCCCTCAGCACGGGCCTTGGCGTTCACGTCACTGACGCCCTTTCCCTGCACAAGCACATTGCCCTTGCCGTCCACCAGGTCCAGGAAATCGTTCTCTTTGGTCTCCGTCGTGGGATTTGCGTTGGCTCCGAGGGGGAGCATCAGGATCGCGGAGGCAATCAGCAGGCAGCGCATCATGAAGACAGGAAATCGTGGATGTCAGTTCTTGGTGACGAGCACCGGGGTGCCCACCTTGATTCTGTTGAACACCTGAATCACATCATTGTTGAGCATCCTGATGCAGCCCAGGCTCACGGCAGCGCGAAGTTTCACCCAGCTGGGCCAGGCCGTGCCGTGGATGGCGTATTCATCGCGCCCGATCTGCACATAAGCCACATACCGAACCCCAACCGGGTTCTCCGGGCCCGGCGCGATCACCTTGCCTTTCTTGTGATAAACCGGCTGAGGATCCATCTTCGTGACCGCATAGCTTCCCTCCCGTGTCGGTGATTCAGGTGCCCCGATGGCCACCGGGTACTTGCCGATCTCCTTCCCGTCATCGAGAAGGGTGAGATAGCGATCCTTGAGGCTGATCCGGATCGAGGTCTCTGCCTGAGCCGGCGCCACCGAAACAATGCCGAGCCCCAGCAGGGCGGCCAGCAGGATCGGACGGATGGTCATAGGGGCCAAGAGGCTACCGGGAGCATTTTGACCTATTCGAAACGGGCTAGCGTCGATCCGTCGAAACGACTGTCCCCGGCCGATGCCCCGTCTTTCCGGACCCTGCCGTGCCCTGCTGGCTGCTGCCGCGGCGGTGGTGTCCACCTCCCTTCCAGCGATGGCCGGGTTCACCCCCGAACAGCTGGCTGGTTTCGAAGTCACCCATCTGCGCGGCACCGTCAGCACGGTGCTGCCGGATCAGAACGTGCTCGAGATCATCGATCCCGAGGGGCACAAGGAGATCGTCACCGTCGGGATCGACCTGAAGCCCCTGGGCCTCAGATCGGGAGACCGTGTTGATGTCTCGGTGCTGGACGGGCTTGTGGTGGATCTGGAGCGCAGCCGCGACAAGCAGTTGAGCTTCAACCGCGAAGACATCTACATGCCCACTGATATGGGTCCCCTCAAGAAGGGCATGCGGGTGGCTCTGGCCTCTGGCACCGCCAGGGTGATCAAGCTCTCCGAACGGGACCGCACGCTGAGCCTGATGGGGCCTCTCGGAGGCATCCACAACCTGGATGTGCTCGCCGACCCTGGTGACGATCTCTTCCCGAACCTGCGGGCGGGTGATGTGGTGAGCTTCCGTCTGATCCAGCCGGTGGCGGTGGATGTCGACAAGCTCGCTGCAGCCGCTGCCGCGCGTGGCACCACGGTGGAGCAGCCCCTGCTGGCCACTGTGGTGAACGACAGCGCCAGCCTCAAGGCCGAATTGCTGCGTTCCTTTGAGATCACCAAGCTGCAGGGCACGATCCAGCGGCTGATGCCGGCCGAACGGGTGATGGAGCTGCGCAGCCCCTACGGCCACGACATGCTGATCACCCTGGGCGGCCAGTTCAAGGCCCAGGGCCTCAAGGTGGGAGATGAGGTGATCGTCGACATCCTCGATGGTCTGGTCGTTGACCTCCGCAGGAGCCCGGTCAACCGTCTCACCTTCAAGCGGGAGGACGTGATCCTCTCCAGTGATTTCGGCGAGGTTCGCAAGGGGGCCCGGGTGGCGATGGCCACCGGCACCGCGGAAGTGGTGAAAGTGTCCGAGCAGGATCAGGAGCTGAGCCTTCGCGGCCCCTTCGGCGGGGTGCACAACCTGGATGTGCGTGGCGACATCAACGGCGATCCCGTGCAGACCCTCAAGGTGGGGGACTACGTGGAATTCCGGGCGATCAAGCCGATCGCCATCGCCGTGCGCGCATTGAACTGATCAGATCTCCCGGTGGGAGGCGAGTGCACGCACCACGTCTCCCCGGGTGAGCACCCCGATCGGGGCCCGTTTCTCATCCAGCACGAACAGCCGCTGGGTGCTGCGGTCATGCAACTGGGACGCCGCCTTCGGCAGCGGCAGGTCGGCGGCACAGCAGTGGGTGTCCTTGCGCATCAGGTCTCCCACGGTCGTCCCCAGCACCTGATGCACCTGCTTGTCCCAGTTCAGTGGGTTGCGCAGGTAAATGACGCTGTCCAGAAGCATCACGTAGGGGCCGGCGTCCACGCCGCTCTCCCGCACCATCAGGTCCTGCTCGCTGAGTTCTCCGACCAGGGCTCCCTCGCCATCCACCACCGGCAGGCCACTGATGTGATGGTCGCTGATCAGCTGCACCGCATCCTGCAGAGCCGTCTCCGGAGAGACGCTGAGCACGGGCTGGGTCATCACATCCGCCACCGTCAGCTGCAGGACCATGATTTGCAGGAATCTGCCCGCATTCTGCGCCGTTGGCCTTCCCCTTCCGACAGCTCGCCGATGGACTCACCGTGGGACGGGCCGTCTCCGGTCTGCCGCTGATCCTGGCGCTGCAGCTCGGAGAGCGTCCGATCGCCTGGTGGTTGCTGCTGCTGGCGGGTCTCAGTGACGCCGCCGATGGCTGGTTGGCCCGTCGGGCCGGTGGGGGCAGCAGCTGGGGGGCCCGTCTGGACCCGTTGACGGACAAGGTGCTGATCGCCGCTCCGCTGCTGTGGCTCGCCTCCACCGGAGGCCTGCCGCTCTGGGCGGTTTGGTTGCTGCTGGCCCGCGAACTGCTGATCTCCGGCTGGCGCTCGCAGGCCTCCGACGGAGCCCCCGCGTCGAGGGGCGGCAAGCTGAAGACGATCCTGCAGTTCCTCAGCCTGCTGCTGCTGCTCTGGCCACCCGCCTGGGGTGGCCATGCGGCGCTGGTGATCCTGGGCTGGTGGCTGTTCTGGCCGTCCCTGCTGCTGGCGTTGACGTCCGCCGTCGGTTACCTCAGGCCCCGATCAGCGTCGCATCGGAGCTGAAGTCCGGCTCCGCGGTGGGTGAGAGGGCGTAGTCGTTGGCGTAGCTGTCCGCCAGGCCCGCCGCCAGATCGAAGCTCGGCTGCCAGGCCAGCTCCCGTTCCACCCGGCTGATGTCGGTGAGGAAGTGGTTCAGTCGCAGCGGGAAGGCCTTGCGGGCCTTCGGATCAAGACCGGAGGGATCGAAGCTGCGCAGCTCCACGGTGTCGGGATCCCTGCCGCAGGCCCGTGCCGCCGAGCGGATCAGGCCCAGGAAGGTGATCCCCAGCTTGCCGGAGCAGTTGTAGATGCGATTGGCGGCAGCCTCCACGTCGATGCAGCGGGCCATCGCCTCGGCCAGGTCCTCCACATGACCCAGCTGGGTGATGGTGCTGCCGTCGCCGGGCAGGGGCACCGGTCGGTTGTTGACGATCCGATCGAAGAACCAGCGTTCGATCGGGTTGTAGTTGCCGGGGCCGTAGATGTAGGTCGGGCGGAAGCTGGTGAAGGGGATGCCTTCCGAACGCAGCCAGGTCTCGGTGTCCGCCTTGCCGGCATGGCGGCTCTGCGGATCGGTGGGGCAGTCCTCATCCAGGGGCCACTGGTCTGATCCGGCATAGACGCCGGCAGAGCTCACGTAGACGAAGCGGTGCTCGGGGGCGCCCGTGATGGTCAGCACCCGGCGGCTGTCCTCGAGCTTGCGGCCGGAGCTGTCGACGATCACGTCAAAGCGCATCCCCTGCAGGGCCTTGAGCCCCTCCTCCGTGCTGCGGTCCCCGCGCAGGTGGGTGACACCGTCGGGAACCGGATTCTTGCCGCGGGTGAACAGGGTCAGCGCATGGCCCTGGGCCTGCAGCCTGGCCACGAGCGGCTTGCCGACGAAACGGGTTCCCCCCATCACCAGGATCTTCACGGCCGTCCAGCGAAAAGCGCAGTCATTGAAGCGCGGAGCTGCAGGATGGACGCCGCCCCGGTTGTTCGCCATGGAGATCATCCCCGCCATCGATCTGCTCGACGGTGCCTGCGTGCGGCTGCATCAGGGGGATTACGACCAGGTGACCCGCTTCAGCGATGACCCGGTGGCCCAGGCCCGCAGCTGGCAGGCCCAGGGCGCCACCCGTCTGCATCTGGTGGATCTCGATGGGGCCCGGCGAGGCGAGCCGGTGAACGATGCAGTGGTGCGGGCCATCACCGCCAGTCTTGATATCCCGGTGCAGCTGGGTGGCGGTGTGCGGTCGCTGGAGCGTGCCGAGGATCTGCTGGCCTGCGGTCTGGACCGGGTCATCCTCGGCACCGTGGCCATCGAGCAGCCGCAGCTGGTGACGGAGCTGGCCGGGCGTCATCCCGGCCGCATCATCGTGGGCATCGATGCCAAGCAAGGCCGGGTGGCCACCCGCGGCTGGATCGAGCAGAGCGACGTTCTGGCCACGGAGCTGGCGGAACGGTTGAGCGATGCCGCCATCGCTGCGATCATCTCCACCGACATCGCCACCGATGGCACCCTGGCCGGGCCGAATCTGCAGGCTCTGCGGGCCATGGCCGAGGCCAGCCGCGTGCCGGTGATCGCCTCCGGCGGCATCGGTTGCATGGCGGATCTGCTGTCGCTGCTGGCCCTGGAACCACTGGGAGTGAGCGGCGTGGTGGTGGGACGAGCGCTCTATGACGGCCGGGTGGATCTGGCCGAGGCCATCAGCGCCATCGGCGAAGGCCGTCTGCAGGATCCCGTCGAGCACATGGCCGATCTGGCCTGATCCAGCTCCTGGCGTCCAGTCCGGTCAGCACGCCTTAAGGTGATGTTAGAGAAACCGGCTCTGTGCTAACGCGCTCCCCACAAGACGCGTCTTCCTCATCCCCCCCCGGGGGGCTGCAGGACGTGTTCGAGCGCTGCCGCAGCCTTGGCATGCGACTCAGCCGTCAGAGACGCATGGTCCTTGATCTGCTCTGGTCTGAGCGCAGTCATCTCAGTGCCCGGGACATCTTTGAGCGCTTGAATGCCCGCGGCCGCAGCATCGGTCATACCTCCGTGTATCAGAACCTCGAGGCACTGCAGTCCGCTGGCGTGATCGAGTGCCTGGATCGGGCCAACGGTCGTCTGTACGGCTACCGCAGCGATCCTCACAGCCATCTCACCTGTCTGGAGACAGGATCGATCGAGGACATCGATGTGCAGCTGCCCGATGACCTGCTCAAGCAGATCGAGCGGCGCACCGGCTTCCGCATCGAGTCCTACACGCTTCAGCTGAATGGTCGCCGCACCCTGGAGGAATGAGCCAGGGCTCGTTACGTTGACGGACAGCTCGTCGTCCGCCGCACCTTGGCTGTCACTTCTCCGGTGCGGATTCTGCTGCTGGCGCCGGATCTGCTTGCCGAAAGCCTCGCTCTGCAGCTGACCGCAGCGGACGAATCCCTGGAGGTGATGCTGCGTCCCGAGCAGCTGGCCGGTCACCCGGCCCTGGTGATCTGGTCGCTGGATCGCGTCATCAGCCTCACGGCCATCGAGCGCGAGGCACGTCGTTTGCAGGAACGCTGGCAACCGGCGCCGCTGTTGCTGCTGCTGCCTGCCGATCTCAGCCTCGATCGCGACCAGATCCTCTCGCTGCCCGCGGCGGGGCTGCTGCAGAACGCCGACCTGGCGACGCTGCAGCAGGCCGTGACCACCGTGCTGGGTGGTGGCCGGGTGGTGGATGTGAACCCGGTCGAAGCTGGGAGTTCAACAGCCGCATCTGCTCCCATGGGACTGGGGCAGTGGTTGCTGGTGAGCGGCCTGCAGCAGATCAGTCAGGACCTGCAGATGATCGAGGCGCTGCTGATGCCGCCTCCGGCGGATCCATTGCTGCGGTTTCTGCTGGAGGGACGACGGCGAGAACTGGCGGCGGCCCGCTCGCTGCTGCTCTGGATCTGGGGCCCCCTGCAGCTCGGTCTGCAGGATGCGGTGCCTCTCACGACCACCCACGATCGCAGCGCTCCGGTGGAGTCCGCCTCCGTTGCAATCACGCTGAGAGAACGCAATGCCATCGCTGTCTGGGGTGCGATCCGCAGCCGTCTGGATGGTTCGGTGCAGGCCGGCCTGAGCAATGCCACCGGCAGTCTGCTGGCGCTGGAGGGCCTGAATCCGGAGCGTCGACGTCAGCTGTTGCTTGCACTTCTGCAGCAACTGGATCTGGTGCTCGCCAGGTTGCGCGGCAGCGATGGCGATCCGGTGCAGAGCGGAGCCTGGGCTGAACTGCAACCGGAACTGCGCCGCCAGGCCCTCACCGCGATGGCTGGCAGCTACGTCCGGCTCCCCAGGGAAGGCACGCTTCTGCCGGTGGCGGAGTCGCTGCTGGGGGAGGCTGATCTTTCCGCCGTTGATGAGGAGTTGCCGGATCCCTCCCGCATGCTCACCCCGCTGCTGGTGGATCAGCCGGTGCTGGTGAACGGTCAGCTGCTGCCGGCGGATGATCCCCGCGCTCTGCTGCAGCTGGAGTCGTTGGTGAGCAACTGGTTGGTGCGCACCGCCGAACTGATCAGCGCGGAACTGCTGGATGCCTGTGGTGCCTGGCCGGAACTGCGCCGTTATCTGCTGGGTGAGCGCTATCTGGCCACCCGGGAACTGGAGCGTCTGCGCAACCAGCTCAACACGCAGTGGCGCTGGGAGGCCTGGATCGAGCGGCCCGTGCAGCTGTATGAGAGCCGTCGGGTGCTGTTCCAGTTGCGACAGGGACGGATCGAACCGCTCCAGCTCACCGAGCCGCGTGATCGGGAGCTCAATCAGCTCGGCTGGTGGCAGCGGCAGGTGGCGCTGCTGCTGGAGACCCGTGATGCGCTGGCCCCGCAGGTTCAGGCTCTGGTGCAGCGCATCGGTGATCTGGCGGTGGTTCTGCTCACCCAGGTGGTGGGCCGGGCGATCGGACTGATCGGCCGCGGCATCGCCCAGGGCATGGGCCGCAGCCTGGGACGGGGCTGAGCCGAGCGTCACAATGACGCCTGGTTCCGTCGTCTCATGGCATCCCTGCTCCGCCTGCTGCTCAGCCTGAGCGTCGCGCTGCTGCTGATCGTGCGTCCGGCCCACGCCGTGCTCAACGACGACAGTTACGACGGCAACATCTATGCCCTCTATGCCGGCAATGGATCCCTGGTGCCGCCGACCAGCACCCTGAAGGAATCACGGGCGGCCGGTCGCACCTCGGTTCTCATCTTTTACCTGGATGACAGTGCCGTGAGCAAACGCTTCGCACCGGTGGTCTCCGAGCTGCAGCGGCTGTGGACCCGCAGCATCGATCTGCTTCCCCTCACCACCGATGAGCTGCAGGGACGCGAGAGCGGAGCCGCCGCTGATGAACCGGCTCGCTACTGGAACGGGCGGATCCCTCAGGTGGTGGTGATCGCCCCCGACGGGCGGGTGGTGCTGGATCAGGACGGTCAGGTGCCGCTGGCGGTGATCAATGGCGCCATCGCTGAGGCCACCGGTCTGCCGGCACCGGAACTCCCGTCCATCAACCCGGAAGGACGTTTCAACGAGGTGAACATCGAGGTCACGGCGAACTGAGTGCTTCGCCGTTGATCCGCCTACGCTGCCGCCGAGTTTTCCCGGTTTCGCGGCCGGAACCTGCGCGTGTCCGTGCTGATCGCCCCGCTTGCTCTCGGCCTTGGAGTGGGCTGGCTTGAGTTGCGCCATCGTCTGCGTCCGGCATCGCCGCTGCAGTTGCGGGCTCTGGAATGGCATGTCGAGCCCTCTGGTGCCGAGGTGCGCATCAGCGGTCTCCTGGAGATCAGCAACCCCCATCCGCGCATGGAGGTGTTCGTTCCGGAGCTGCGGGTGGACCCGGTGCTGCTGGGCAAGTCGGATCCTTCGGCTCTGGAGATCAGCACCCGCATCGAGGCGGATCATCCGGATGAGGAGACCCGCGAGGACGGCTACTGGGCGGCTTATATCGTCAAAGGGCGCAAGACCACCCGTGCACGGGTGAAGATCCGGCTGCGTGCCGCCGACGGACGCAACCCGCTTGATCTGGTCGACAGCCTCTGGGTGGATGTTCACTGGCTCAATTACGGCCCCTTCGGTCGTCTGCCGCGGCGTCAGGGTGTGCTGGTGCCGCTGCGGCGTCCGCAGCCGCTCCGTGCTGAGGCCGCTGAGTTCCTGACGGGTGATGGCTGCCGGGTGTTGCCGTTGCGCACCCATCTGCTCGGTCCCCTCGACGATCCCATCGCTGTGATGCGCACCTATGCCGCAGATCTCGTGCAACCCGGTGACGTGCTCACCATCGGAGAGACCCCCGTCGCCGTGATCCAGAACCGCTACCGCCATCCCAGTGAGGTGGAGCCGGGGATGGTGGCGCGTCAGCTCTGCCGTGTCTTCCATCCCACCAGCAGTCTCGCCACCGCCTGCGGCATGCAGACCCTGATCGATCTGGTGGGGCCGACCCGGGTGGTGGTGGCCTGGATCGGTGGGTTGCTGATGAAGCTGATCGGCATTCCCGGCGGGTTCTACCGACTGGCGGGGGATCAGGCCCGCCTGATCGACGACATCACCGGCACCACCCCTCCCTATGACCAGACGATCGTGCTGGGCCCCGATCAGCCGGAACGACTTTGCCGTGAGGCGGCTGCTGAACTCGGTGTCGATGTGGCGATCGTGGATGTCAACGATCTGGGACGGGTCAAGGTGCTCGCCGGCAGTGCCGGATGCGATGAGGCGTTGCTTCAGCGTGCGCTCAAGCCGAATCCCGCCGGCAATGCCAACCAGCGGACGCCCCTGGTGCTGGTCAGGCCTGGTACCGCGTCGGCCTGAATTTCACACCGTGCGAGCGATAGATTGAAGAGAGGGTTACTGGAGGAGTTGTCCATGGTGGAAACCTCCCAAGCTCCTCTGAGGGTGGAATCCCTCAATCCGTTTCACCTGGCTCGCTTTCAGGCGATCAGCGATTCCAGCCAGCTGCCCCGCTTCCAGGCGGCGCTTCTCGGGGATTGGATGGCCCGCCTCGAGCAGCGCTTCCCGGATCTGCTGCCCAGCCGTTCCCCCCGCTGCCTTCTGGCCATCGAAGCGGACCGTCCTCTGGCTGCTGTCGTCGCCAGGCCATACAACCGTCGCGGCAGCTGCTGGAGCCTGCAGCTGCCGCAACAGCTCGGTGAAAGCAGCCAATGGAGCTGCAGCAGCGTGCGCAGAACCCTGCTGCAGCAGGCGCTGCAGCTCGGCAGTCCCCAGGTGCTCAGCTGGGTGGTGCGTTGTCCGGCCGGCGATGCCGACGGCATCGCCCTGATGCGTGAGCTGGGTTTCCAGCCGCTGCGCCCCTTTCAGGCCTGGCTGCCCCCGGCGGCTGTCCCAGAGCCGGCGAGCCAGAGTTTGCCCAGGGGACTGAGCTGGCAGCCGATCAACCGCCGCACCGCACAGCTGCTCTGGCCGATCGAGCAGGGGGGCAATTTCAGCCACCTGCGACAGATCACCGATCGCCACTGGCTGGATCTGCTGGATCGCAACGGCCCTGGATCCGGCGTTCTCATGGACGGTGACCATGTGCTCGCGGGCAGCGTTCAGCTGTTCGAGAGCAGTGATGACCGCCAGCTGGAACTGATCCGCGATGTGGCCTGGGATCCACGGCTGGATGAGGCGCTGCCGGCCCTGCTGCAGTGCCTGCTGTGCGACGGGCGCCCGGATGCTCTGGTCACGGCTCAGGACGACGCTCCTCTGGCGCATCTGCTGCTGGCGCAGGGCTGGCGGCAGGGCGATGAACATCTGCTGATGGGCCGCAGCATGTGGAGGCGGCAGGTGTCCCCGCGCTCTCCCCTGCATACCCGGGCACTCGATGAGGTTCTCGGCAGCCTGCGGCCTCAGAGAACACCCCTGCCCACCCCCAGTCTCGGCCGCCGCTGATCGTGCCCCTGGTCTGTTCGGTGCTGAGTCTGGATGTGGGGCGACGGCGCATCGGACTTGCCGGCTGCGATCCGCTGGGCATCACCGTGACGGCGTTGCCGGCCCTCGCCCGATCCCGCTTCGATGCCGACCTCGCCGTACTGCGGGACCATTGCGCCCGGCGCTCCGTGCAGGGCCTCGTGGTGGGCCTGCCCCTGGATTCCGAGGGGTCGCCGACGCCTCAGGCGGAGCACTGCCATCGCTACGGCCTGCGCCTGGCATCGGCCCTCAACCTGCCGCTGGCCTGGGTGAATGAGCAGTGCAGCACCTGGGCCGCTGCCGAACGCCACGGTCTGCACGGCGACCGAAGCGGCCGTCTCGACAGTGCTGCCGCTGCGCTGCTGCTGGAACAGTGGCTCCAGGAGGGGCCGGAGCTCAAACCGGTCCAGCCGGGGGGTGTGATGCCGGGCATCAACAGCGGCGATGATGGATCCTTGGCCCATCGACCGACGGACCATGCGTGACCCCGGGCCCAGCAGCAGCGGTGATGTGCCCACCGTCCTCGTTCGCGATCGCGAGGGCCATGATCTGCTCTGCTTCCTCGAGCAGCTGATCCCGCTGGATGGCGAGGACTACGCCCTGCTGACCCCGGTGGACACCCCGGTGTCCCTGTTCCGCCTCAGCGATGGGGATTCGCCGGAGCCGATCACGACGGTCGCCAGCAGTGAGCCGATCCTCTCGGTTGCCGATGTCGTGCTGCAGGAGCACGACCTCACCCTGGTGCGCTCCGCCGTCACGCTCACCGTCAGCGGTGAACTGGACGAGCCGGATCCGGACGAACTCGAGGACGACGAGGACGATGAGGACGATGAAGAGACGGAAACCTATGAGCTGCTGGTGAGTTTCATGGTCGACCAGCAGGAGTACGGCCTCTACATCCCCCTGGATCCGTTCTTCGTGGTGGCCCGCATGGTGGATGGTCAGGCTGAACTGGTGGAGGGAGAGGATTTCGATCGGATCCAGCCCCGCATCGAAGCCGAGATCGAGGAGCGTGAATGGCCGGAGTGAGTCCCAGTCACTGGTTGCTGCCCGACTGGGATCCGGGCCTGACCATTGCCCATCTGCCGCTGCCTCACCTCACCGGACGCGACATCCAGGCAGCGGTCATCGATGTGGACCGCACCCTCCTGCCCGGGCGGGCGGTGCGCCTTCCCGACAGCGTGAGGGTTTGGCTCGAGGACGCGGGGCGGCGCCTGCAGCTGCATCTGTTCAGCAACAACCCCTCCAAGGCGCGGATCTCGGCGGTGGCCAGTCAGCTCGATCTCAGCTTCACCTGCGGAGCCGGCAAGCCGCGACGGGGCGCCCTGCGCCGCGTCATCGCGGATCTGGATCTGCCGCCGCGATCGATCGCCATGGTCGGTGACCGGCTGTTCACCGACGTGCTCTGCGGCAATCGGCTCGGTCTCTACACCGTGCTGGTGCGGCCGATCCGTGAGGACGGCGCCCCCTGCGACAGGGATCGGGTTCAGTGTCTGGAGCGGCGTCTGGCACGGGTTCTGGGAGCCCCTGCCGCGTGATGCTGTGGGTGGTGAAGCTGGGCACCAGCCTGCTGCGCGGTGACACGGCTGCCGTGATCGAGGGCTATGGAGCCGCGATCGCCGCTGCCATGGAGCGTGGTGATCAGGTGGTGCTGGTCACCAGCGGGGCGGTCGGTCTGGGGTGTCAGCGTCAGCAGCTGCCCCGTCGTCCCGACACCGTTGTGGCGCTGCAGGCGGCCGCTGCCATCGGCCAGGGACATCTCATGGCCCTCTACGAACGGGCGTTGTCCCGCCACGGGCGGTCGGTGGCCCAGGTGCTGCTGACCCGCTCCGATCTGGCGGATCGCCGCCGCTACCAGAACGCCTCCAACACCCTGCGGCAGCTGCTCAGCTGGGGGGTTCTGCCGGTGATCAACGAGAACGATGCGATCTCTCCGGCGGAACTGCGCTTCGGGGACAACGACACGCTGTCGGCCCTGGTGGCAGCCGCTGTCGATGCCGATCAGCTGATCCTGCTCACGGATGTGGATCGCCTTTATTCCGCCGATCCCCGCACCGTTGCGGATGCCAGGCCCATCTCCGATGTGCATCACCCGCGTGAGCTTCAGGCCCTGGAGGCGGGTGCCGGCGATGGTGGTCGCTGGGGCCGCGGCGGCATGACCACCAAGCTGGCGGCAGCACGGATCGCCACGGCCAGCGGCATCACCGTGCATCTGGCCGATGGTCGCGATCCCAGCCGTCTCGATCAGCTGCTGCAGGGCGACCGGGGCGGCACCGTGTTTCATCCCCATCCGGAACCGCTCGGCAACCGGCGCAGCTGGTTGGCCCATGTGCTGCAGGCGCAGGGCACCCTGCGCCTGGATCCAGGGGCCTGCGAGGCGCTGCTGGAGCGGGGAGCCTCGTTGCTGCAGGTGGGAATCACCGCGGTGGAGGGGGAGTTCGGGGCCAGCCAGGCGGTGAACCTGGTCGACCCTGACGGTCGGTTGCTGGGACGCGGACTCTGCTCACAGTCCAGCGCCGCGCTGCGGCAGGGTCTCGGTGCCGCAGCGGGCGATCGACCCTCTGCCGTGGTGGTGCATCGGGATGCCCTGGTGCTGAGCGATCGGCTTCTGCCCTGAGCGGTCCTGCGCGCCTACGATCCGGCCGCGGCATCGCTCAACCATGCGCTTCAGCACTCTGATCACGGCTCTGCAGCAGGGCCAGGCCGGTCTGAGGCACAGCGCGACAGCGACGGATCCGGAGCTGCGCAGCGCCGCATCGCTTGAGGCGGCAGCTTCGGATCAGCTCAGTTTTCTGGAGAAGGGCAACGCCCTGACGGCGGCACTGGCCGACAGCCATGCCGGGGCTGTGCTGCTGCCGGACCAGCAGGACCTGATCGATCTGGCCACCCAGCGCGGTATCGCCTTCGCCGTCTTCGCCGATCCCCGGCTGGCCTTCGCCGAGGCACTGGAGCGGTTGCATCCCCGTCGTCGCCCCCTGGCGGAGATTCACCCCACGGCCGTGATCGACGACCGGGCTCAGGTGGGACCCGGCACGGCCATCGGACCACGGGTCTGCATCGGTGCCGCCAGCCGGATCGGTGCGAACTGCATCGTGCATCCCGGGGTGGTGGTTTACGACGATGTCGTCGTCGCCGACGGCTGTGAACTGCACGCCAATGCCGTGCTCCATCCCGGCAGCCGGGTCGGGCGGGGCTGCGTGGTGCATTCCAATGCCGTGATCGGCTCCGAGGGGTTCGGTTTCGTTCCCACGGCCCAGGGGTGGCGCAAGATGCCCCAGACGGGACAGGTGGTGCTGGAAGACGGTGTGGAGGTGGGTTGCGGCAGCACCATCGACCGCCCCTCGGTGGGAGAGACGCGGATCGGCGCCGGCACCAAGATCGACAACCTGGTCCAGGTCGGTCATGGGGTGACCACCGGCCGGGGCTGTGCCTTCGCCTCCCAGGTGGGCATCGCCGGTGGTGCCCGCATCGGCCATGGCGTGATCCTGGCGGGGCAGGTGGGCGTGGCCAACCGCACCGTGATCGGCGATCGGGCCATCGCCAGCTCCAAGAGCGGTCTGCACGGTGAGGTGGCGGCCGGTGAGGTGGTGAGTGGGTATCCGGCGATTCCCAACCGGTTGTGGCTGCGCTGTTCCGCGGCCTTCAGCAAGCTGCCGGAGATGGCCAGGACGCTGCGGGAGCTCAAGCGGGACTCTGCTCAGTAATCTCAGCGGCTGTCCTGTCGCACCGGTCCTCCATGGCCCAGCACCGCGTCGTTCTTCTTCCCGGTGACGGCATCGGTCCGGAAATCACCGCCGTGGCCCGCCAGCTTCTGGAGACGGTGAGCGAGCGGCACGGGTTCCAGCTCAGCTTCGAGGAGCAGCCCATCGGTGGCAGCGCCATCGACGCCACCGGTGAGCCGCTGCCCGCCTCAACACTGGAGGCGTGCAGGCAGGCGGATGCCGTGCTGCTGGCGGCGATCGGCAGCCCCCGCTTCGACAGCCTGCCCCGGGAGAAGCGACCGGAGACCGGTCTGCTCGGTCTGCGGGCCGGCATGCAGCTGTTCGCCAACCTGCGGCCGGTGAAGATCGTGCCCGCGCTGATCGGGGCCAGCAGCCTGCGGCCCGAGGTGATCGAGGGCGTGGATCTGATGGTGGTGCGTGAACTCACCGGCGGCATCTACTTCGGTCAGCCCAAGGGGCGGATCGAGGCCGACGGCGAGGAGCGGGGCTTCAACACCATGACCTACTCCGCATCGGAGGTGGATCGGATCGCCAGGGTGGCCTTCGATCTGGCCCGCGAGCGTCGTGGTCGTCTCTGCTCGGTGGACAAGGCCAATGTGCTGGATGTGAGTCAGCTCTGGCGTGATCGCGTCGAGACGATGGCCCCCGGCTATGGCGATGTGGAGGTGAGCCACATGTATGTGGACAATGCCGCGATGCAGCTGGTGCGGGACCCGCGCCAGTTCGATGTGCTGCTCACGGGCAATCTGTTCGGCGACATCCTCAGTGACGAGGCGGCGATGCTCACCGGCTCCATCGGCATGCTGCCGTCCGCGTCGCTGGGCAGTGATGGTCCCGGACTGTTCGAGCCCGTGCATGGCTCCGCCCCCGACATCGCCGGTCAGGACAAGGCGAACCCCATGGCGATGGTGCTGTCCGCCGCCATGATGCTGCGCATCGGCCTGAAGCAGTCGGCTGCGGCGGCGGATCTCGAGCGGGCCGTCGACACGGTGCTGGCGTCGGGTCTGCGCACGGGTGATCTGATGGCGGAGGGCTGCACGCCGGTGGGCTGCAGCGCCATGGGCAGGGCGCTGATTGAAGCGCTCTGATGTCTGTATTGGTGAAAACGGGCCTCGATCTGGCAAACTCGCCGAGCCCGTAGTCCCTGCGTCGATGTCGAAGCGTCACCCGGTAGTCGCTGTCACCGGTTCGTCCGGTGCTGGAACCAGCACCGTCAAGCGCGCCTTCGAGCACATCTTCGCTCGCGAAGGCATCACGCCGGCGGTGGTGGAGGGCGACAGCTATCACCGCTACGAGCGGATGCCGATGAAGCAGGCCATGGCTGACGCCCTGGCCCGTGGTGAGAACTTCTCCCACTTCGGTCCGGAAGCCAACCTGTTCGACAAGCTCGAGGAGCTTTTCCGGGTCTACGGCGAAACCGGCACCGGACAGAAGCGCTATTACCTGCACAGCCCCGAGGAAGCCACCGAGCACAACGCACGACTCGGTGTCGATCTGGGTCCCGGTCAGTTCACCCCCTGGGAGGAGATTCCCTCAGGCACCGACCTGCTGTTCTACGAAGGCCTGCACGGTGGCGTGCGGGGTGAGGGATACAACGTGGCGGCGCTGGCCGATCTGCTGGTGGGTGTGGTGCCGATCACCAACCTGGAATGGATCCAGAAGATCCATCGCGACAATGCCGAGCGCGGTTATTCCGCCGAAGCGATCGTCGACACGATCCTGCGCCGGATGCCGGATTACATCAACCACATCTGCCCGCAGTTCAGCGAGACGGACATCAACTTCCAGCGGGTTCCCACCGTGGACACCTCCAACCCATTCATCTGCCGCAACATCCCCACACCGGATGAAAGTTTCGTGATCATTCACTTCCGCAAGGGAGCTCGTGAGAAGTGGGGGATCGACTTCGGCTACCTGCTGAACATGATCCACGATTCCTTCATGTCCAGCCCCACCAGCATCGTGGTGAACGGCGGCAAGATGGGGTTTGCGATGGAACTGATCCTCACTCCGATCATTCACCGCATGGTGGAAGAGCAGAAGAATCTCAGCTGAGCTGATTCCTGTTCACAATTCATCTCTAATGTGGGTTCGTCTGAGTGATCAGGTGGGCCCATTTCCGTTTCAACGCCCTCCTTTGAGATCAGCGGAGCCTCCGGAGCCTCCCGCTCACCCCGCTGGGATCGTGTCGACAGCCGTGCGTTGATCGCCCGTGCCCGGGAGGTCTACTTCTCCTTCCTCAGCAATGCCGCTGCGGGGGCAGACCCCTGTGGTGTTGTTCTGAGCGCTGATCTCTCCGAGGGGCGGGTGGTGTTCGACCTGCCGGTGCTGCTGCCGGATGAGGAGTTCATCGCCTTGGATCTGATCCGCCGCCGCCCTTTCAAGCAACGACCGCGATGGAAGGTGTGATCCCGCCGCTCTGGGCAGCGCTGCTTGGAGCCTGCGTCGGAAGTTTCACCAACGTGGTGGTGTGGCGTCTGCCGCGGGACGAATCGGTGGTGTTTCCCGGCAGTCACTGCCCCCGCTGCGGTCATGCCATCCGCTGGCACGACAATCTGCCGTTGCTGGGCTGGCTGCTCCTGGCCGGGCGCTGCCGCGACTGCCAGGCCCCGATCAGCTGGCGATATCCAGCTGTGGAAGCACTCAGCGCAGCTCTTTGGCTGTCGGCTCTGGCGGTTGCCGAGAGCGGTGGCGGGGGACTGCCGCTGTGGTTGCTGCCGTGGGCGGGGCTGCCGCTGATCGCGCTGCTGCTGCCTCTGGTGCTGATCGATCTCGACCATCTCTGGTTGCCCGAGCCGCTCTGTCGCTGGGGGCTGGTGCTGGGCCTGGTGCTGTCGGCTGCTGCTGGCATCCCCGTTCTGGCGGATCATCTGATCGCCGCCTGTCTGGCTCTGCTGCTGATGGAGTCCATCAGCGCCCTGGCGGAACGGCTGCTTGGTCAGCCGGCGCTCGGCCTGGGGGACGCCAAGCTGGCGGCCATGGGTGGCGCCTGGCTCGGTGCTGCCGGCATCGCGGCAGCGATGGCCCTGGCCATCTTCGCGGGAGCCCTGTTCGGTGCAGCCGGGAGGCTGAGCGGTCGGCTGCAGCCACGGCAGGCCTTTCCCTTCGGCCCCTTCATCGCACTCGGCATCTGGCTGGTCTGGCTCACGGGCCCCCTCTGGTGGTGGCAGCAGTGGCTCCACCTGCTGGGTCTTTAATGGTCGGAACCGTGCGGTTCCCGTGTCTCTGTTCGACTGGTTCGCTGATCGCCGGAAAGGGCAGTTCGTCGGCAAGGTGAGCCAGGAGCCGGAGGAAGGTGATGGCCTCTGGAACAAGTGCCCCGAATGCGGCCAGGTCGTCTACCTGAAGGATCTCAAGGCCAATGCCAGCGTCTGTGCCGGCTGCGGCTACCACCACCGCATCGACAGCGGTGAACGCATCGAGGTGATCGCCGATTCCGGCAGCTTCCAGGAATTCGATGCGGATCTCGCCCCCATGGATCCCCTGGAGTTCAAGGATCGACGCGCCTACGCCGATCGCCTGCGGGAGAGTCAGGCGGCCACCGGTCTGAAGGATGGTGTGGTGAGCGGCTTCTGCCGGGTGGAAGGCATCGGTCTGGCCTTGGCCGTGATGGATTTCCGCTTCATGGGTGGCTCGATGGGCTCGGTGGTGGGCGAGAGGATCACCCGTCTGATCGAGCGGGCCACGGCCCAGAAGCTGCCGCTGCTGATCGTCTGCGCCTCCGGTGGTGCCCGCATGCAGGAGGGGATGCTCAGCCTGATGCAGATGGCCAAGATCTCCGGGGCGCTCGAGCGTCATCGCGAGGCGGAACTGCTCTACATGCCGCTGCTCACCCACCCCACCACCGGTGGGGTCACCGCCAGCTTCGCGATGCTCGGCGATCTGATCCTGGCGGAGCCGAAGGCGCTGATCGGATTCGCCGGCCGCCGCGTGATCGAGCAGACCCTGCGTGAAAAGCTGCCGGACAATTTCCAGACGGCTGAGTACCTCCGCGATCACGGTTTCGTCGATGTGATCGTCCCCCGCACCCAGCTGCGCAGCACCCTGGCCAGAGTGCTGCGTCTGCACGGCTGTGCCGCCCTGGAGCTCGCCAGCGCATGATCGTCCGTCTTCTGGCCATGCTTCTGGCCGTTCTCGTGCTGGGGGCGTCTCCGGCCTGGGCGGGGCCTGTTGAATGGGTTGAGGTTCCGGCGACTGAGGCCGGTCAGCAGTGGTGGGACAGCGGCAGTGTGCGGGAGAACCGCGAGGGGCTGCGCACCGTGCTGAGCCGGTTCACACCGGCTGCCGTGGATGGGGAGGCGCCCCGCAACGGCGAGCTGTTCGTGATGCAGATCGACTGTGCCCAGAAGCTGTACCGGGATCAGCAGGTGAACGGCATTCCCCGCTTCCGTGCCCAGTGGCAGGCCGCCGGCAGCGATGAGCTGATCGTGTCGGTGATCGGTGCCGTCTGTGACGCCCCCCTCGCCAGCTGAGATGACCGCTCGACCCATCGGTGTCGCCATCGCCGGCCTCGGTTTCGGTGAGAAGGTGCATCTGCCCGCTCTTCAGGCGAATGCGGATCTGACTCCCGTTGCGCTGTGGCATCCGCGCCCTGCCCGTCTCGAGCAGGCCTGCTCCACCCATGGCCTTCCCGGTCATTCGGACTGGGGGGCTCTGCTGGCGGATCCGGCCGTCGAGGCGATCGTGATCGCCACACCGCCTGCGCCCCGCCACGAGCTGGCGCGTCAGGCTCTCCTGGCGGGCAAGCATCTGCTGCTGGAGAAACCGGTGGCACTGCAGGCCGATCAGGCCAGGGATCTTCAGCGGCTGGCCATGGAGCGGCAGCTCTCTGTCGCTGTGAATTACGAGTACCGGGCCGTGCCCCTGTTCATGCAGGCGGAGCGGCTGCTGCGGGCCGGTGCGGTGGGCACCCCCTGGCTGGTGAAACTCGACTGGCTGATGAGCAGCCGGGCCGATGCCAGCCGCGGCTGGAACTGGTATTCCCAGGCGTCGGAGGGTGGTGGGGTGATCGGCGCGCTCGGCACCCATGCCATGGACACCCTGGCCTGGCTGATCGGACCGCTGAGCGGGGTGCAGGCTCTCAACGCCACCTCGATCCTGGAGCGTCCGCTTGGTGACGGGGGCATGGCGGCCGTCGATTCCGAGGATGTTTCCTTGATCCAGGCCCGCCTGCAGTGGCAGGGACGAGCCGACAGCACCGTTCCCGCTCAGATCAATCTCGCCTCCGTGGCACGCAACGGCCGTGGTTGCTGGCTGGAGGTGTACGGCTCGGAGGGCTGTCTCATCCTCGGCAGCCCGAATCAGAAGGATTACGTGCATGGCTTCGCGCTGCAGCATGCCGCTGCCGGTGAGGCGCTGAGACCGATCGAGGCCGATGCCGATCTGGCGTTCGAAACCACATGGGCGGATGGCCGGATTGCTCCGGTGGCGAGGGTTCAGGGCTGGTGGGCGGAGAGCATCCGCAGCGGTCGGCCGATGATTCCTGGCCTGGCCGAGGGTGTCGCCAGCAGGTCGGCCTGTGATCAGGCAGCCCAGACAGCGACGAGACACGCGTAACGCAGGGTAATATCGCCGCGATTCGTCTCAGACGACCCACCCTTCGAGGATTTCACCATGGCGCTCGTTCCGCTCCGGCTTCTGCTCGACCACGCCGCTGAGAACGGCTACGGCATCCCTGCGTTCAACGTGAACAACCTGGAGCAGGTGCAGGCGATCATGGAAGCGGCTGACGAGACCGACAGCCCCGTGATCCTGCAGGCCTCCCGCGGTGCCCGCAGCTACGCCGGTGAGATCTTCCTGCGCCACCTGATCCTGGCCGCCACCGAGACCTATCCCCACATCCCCGTGGTGATGCACCAGGACCACGGCAACGAGCCTTCCACCTGCTATTCCGCCGCCATCAACGGCTTCACCTCCGTGATGATGGACGGCTCCCTGGAAGCCGACGCCAAGACTCCCGCCAGCTACGAGTACAACGTGGCCGTCACCAAGAAGGTGGTGGATTTCGCTCACTCCGTGGGCGTGAGTGTGGAAGGCGAGCTGGGTTGCCTGGGCTCCCTGGAAACCGGCAAGGGCGAAGCGGAAGACGGCCACGGTTTCGAGGGTGAGCTGTCCAAGGACATGCTGCTCACCGATCCCGCTGAAGCCGCTGATTTCGTCGCCAAGACCAAGTGCGACGCCCTGGCGATCGCCATCGGCACCAGCCACGGTGCTTACAAGTTCACCCGCAAGCCCACCGGTGAAGTGCTGGCCATCAGCCGCATCGCCGAGATCCACAAGGCCCTGCCCAACACCCACCTGGTGATGCACGGCTCCTCTTCCGTGCCCCAGGAATGGCTGGAGATGATCAACAAGCACGGCGGTGCCATCCCCGAGACCTACGGCGTTCCCGTCGAAGAGATCCAGGAAGGCATCCGCAACGGCGTGCGCAAGGTGAACATCGACACCGATAACCGCCTCGCGTTCACCGCAGCTGTGCGTGAAGCGGCCATGGCCGATCCCGCCAACTTCGACCCCCGCCACTTCAACAAGCCCGCCCGCAAGTACATGAAGCAGGTCTGCCTCGACCGCTATCAGCAGTTCTGGGCTGCCGGCAACGCCAGCAAGATCCAGCAGCAGAGCATCAACTTCTACGCCGGTCTGTACGCCAAGGGCACCCTCGATCCCAAGGCTGCCGTCGCCGCCTGATCACAGGTCGCCACGGATTCAAAAAAGGGGGCCTTCGGGCCCCCTTTTTTGAGTGGTCATGGGATCAGGCTGAGGTGGCCGGTGCGCCCGTCGATTCGCGCCTCCGCGCCCAGGGGCAGCGCCATGTTGGGCAGTCCATGGCCCACGGGAAGATCAACGATCAGCGGCACGCCCAGATCCCCCAGCCGCTCCTCCAGGATCTCCTCCATTGTGAAGTCACCGGGAAGGATGTCGTCCTTCTCCCAGCTGAACCGCCCGCAAGCCACGCCGGAGAGTTGCTGAAGCAACCCGGCGCTGCGCCACTGGGTCAACATCCGGTCCACCCGGTACGGGGCTTCGCCAACGTCTTCCAGCACCAGGATCGCGCCGCGCAGATCCGGCATCCAGGGGGTGCCGATCAGATGCGTTGCCACAGTGAGATTGGTCACCACCAGCGGCCCCTTGGCTTGGCCGGGCCGTCTGCCGACCCCCTGCAGTGGTGCCACCGGGTGTCCGCTCAGCAGAGCCACCGTCCGTTGCCAGCGTTCCTCCGGTCCGCCGCTGGAACCATGGATGGCCCCCGGCAGCCCGGCGGCCCACTGGGCCAGCAGCAGCGAGCTGGAATCGGAGAAGCCCACCGTCCACAGGGCCCGGCCAGGGAAGCGGAAGCCCGCTTCCAGCACCCGCGCACCCCCCCAGCCACCACCCACGTACAGCACGCCGTCCACGGACGGGTCGTTCCAGGCTGCGTTCAGCTCAGCGACGCGCTGCTGATCGGTCCCGGAGAAGTAGCGCCACTGGCGCCGCACCGTGTCGGGGATTTCCAGCACCCATCCCTCAGCGGCACAGCGCTCGATCAGGGGGGAGAAATCCATCTCCGGATCCATCCAGGTGCCTGGATTCACCGCTCGCAGCCGCGAGCCACGGCGCAGCGGTGCCGGTCGGTTGGCGCCAGAGGCCTGCACGGCTCTGCGCCGATCAGGCAGCAACGCTGCCATCGCCGCCGTCGCTCCTGAGATCAGCAGCGATCGGCGGTTCCACATCAGCTCAGCAGCGCCTCGAGCATGGCCCGTCCGTCGATGCCCCCGATGGCCTCATCACAGGCCCGTTCCGGATGTGGCATCAGCCCCAGCACGTTGCCGGCCGGGTTGGTGATGCCGGCGATGTCGGCCACGGAGCCGTTGGGGTTGCTGCCGTAACGCAGGGCAACGGCATCGTCGTCCTGCAGTTGGCGCAGGGTCTCGTCGCTGCACTGGTAACGCCCTTCCCCGTGAGCGATCGGGAGGGTCAGCGTGCCTCCGGTGCCGTAGGCCCGCAGCCAGGGGCTGCGGGCACTGGCCACCTGCAGCTGCGCGTCCTCGCAGATGAAGTGCAGATCGCGGTTGCGGGTGAGGGCCCCGGGCAGCAGTCCAAGTTCGGTGAGCACCTGGAAGCCGTTGCAGATGCCCAGCACCCTGCCGCCGCGGGAGGCGAAATCCAGAAGCGACTGCAGCACCGGTGCGAAGCGGGCGATCGCTCCGCAGCGCAGATAGTCGCCGTAACTGAAGCCGCCGGGCAGCACCACCGCCTCCAGTCCGCTCAGGTCGGTGTCTTCATGCCAGAGCCGACGGGTGGGCATGCCGAGACAGCCTTCGGTGGCCCACTGCACATCCCGGTCGCAGTTGGAGCCGGGGAACACCACGACACCGATGCTCATGGGTTCTGCAGCTCCAGAGACCAGTCCTCGATCACCGGATTGGCCAGCAGCCGATCGCTCAGCAGTTCCAGGCGTCGCCGTGCCTCGGCTTCATCGGGGGCCTCCACCTCCATCTCGACCGACTTGCCGATGCGCAGTTTGCTGATGCCTTCCACGCCGAGCCTGTTGGCCGCGCTGCGGGCGGCTTCGCCGGCTGGATCGAGCACGGAGGGACGCAGGCGCACCAGGACGCGGGCTTGATAAAGCGGCACGATCACCGGAGGAGCTGGTTGAATCCTGCCAGACACTGACCCCTTAAGACATTCGTTGATCCTGGGCTGCTGCAGGGTCATGGCTCTGGACTGACCCGGTGGTAGACCGGAATCCCATGCGGTGGTGGTGATGGCTGTCTTCTCCCTTCCCTGTCGCAGTTGTGGTGAACCGGTTGATATTCCCGGCCGTTACGGCTTCAAACTCAAGAATGCCGGGATCAGTGCATCCCTGTGCAACAACTGCCGGCGAGGGGGGTTTCTGCAGGCACGGCAGGATGGACTCAGTGCGGCCGATGCCGCTGACGTGAAGCCGGCTACACGGCGACTGATCCCCGTGTTGGCGATCGTTCTGCTGGCCTTGATCACCACCGTCGGTCTGTGGCTGCAGCGCGGCGCAGGGGCGCCCCCTGCAGGCGGTCAGGATGCCGTCACCGGTCTTGACTCCCCTTCCAGATAGAGCGTCTGGGTGGGGAAGGCGAAGGTGATGCCTTCGGCGGCGAAGGCTTCCATGATTCCGAGATTCACCTCCTGTTGAGCATTGAGAGCCATGGTGTAATCCCGGGTGTCGATGGTGTACACCAGCTCGAAATTGAGGCTGGAGTCGCCAAATTCCGTGAAATGGCAACGATTGAATGTTGTGTTGGCAATGGTGTTGATCACGGCCTCCACGATCGCGGGGATCGCTTTCATCTGATCCACTCCGGTGTCATAGGTGACGCCGAGGGAGTAAATCATCCGCCGTGTGTTCATGTCGGCGAAATTGAGGATGGTGGCATTGGTGAGTGCCGAATTGTTCATCACCACGGCTTCTCCTCTCAGGCTGCGCAGGTGGGTGGAGCGCACCCCGATCCGCTCCACCGTGGCTGATGTGGACCCCACCGTGATGAACTGCCCCACGGTGAAAGGTTTATCAAGAAGGATCATCAGGTAGGCAAACAGTTCCTGAGCGGGATCCTTGAGAGCCAGACCGATGCCGATGCCGCCGGCGCTGAGCAGAGCCCAGATGGCGGCGAGTTTCACTCCGAGGCTCTGCGAGAGCACGAGCACTCCGACGATCCAGACGAGGGCCTGCACCAGGGGTTGAAGACTCCTGAACAGCTGCTCGAGATCGTCTCCGGCCCGCCGGGCCACCCCCTCCAGAAAACGGCTGCCGACGCGATTCACGAAGCGGACGATCACCACGGTGCCGATGATCCTCAGCACCACGTCGTAAGCCCGCTGGATGTCGTTGGGAAGCCCGAGATTCGTCTGGGTCAACAACAGCACCACGACGATGCCGAAGGGCAGCACCGACTGCGACAGAGCTTTCAGAACGAAATCATCAAAGTCACTCGCGGTGCGTCGTGTGAACCGCGGCAGCACCCGTCGCAACAGGAACGATGCCGTCAGCGTGATCGCAACCCCGATGACAAAGTTCGTCAGAAAGAGCGTCAGATTCACCGGCCATGGAGTCACCGTCGCGAGTCTGAGCGGCTCTTCAGCACTTGGCAATCGTCATCCGTCGCTGCAGCACAAGCGTGAGATTGTTCGCCGGCATGGTGTGGCAGCTGATGCGTTCCATGGGCAGGGGCTCCAGCAGGTCATCGATCCAGGCCACATCCCGCACACCCCAGCGGGGGTCCCGCTGTCTGAGGGAGGCGTCAAAGGCGGCATTGCTGGCACTGGTGTGCTGACCATCGCGGCGGAACGGTCCGTAGATGATCAGCAGGCCATCGTCCGGTAGGCGCTCACAGGCCTCCAGCAACAGCGCCTCGCTGCAGGCGGCGGGGCTGATGTGAAGCAGGTTGATGCACACCATGGCCGCGAGACCGTCGGCAACCGGTCCGGGAAGGCGCCAGGGACGCTCCTGCACATCGAGATCCAGCGCTGCCGGCATCACGTCATCCAATCCGGCATGGCGGATCCAGGCGTTGATGCTGGCGCGGTGATCGGGGTTCGGATCGCTTGCCTGCCAGAGCAGTCCGGGGAAGCGTTGCTGGAACGTCACCGCATGTTCCCCGCTGCCGCTGGCCAGTTCCAGCACCACGCCTCTGTCGGGAAGCAGCGTGTCGAGCAGGGCACCGATCGCCGCTCTGTTGCGTTCGGTGGCCGGGAAGATCAGCCGCTGGTCAGAGCCCTGGGTCACGGTCAGTCGCAGCAGGGTGCAGCCGCCGTGCTGCAGTGACGGCGCAGATCACTGAGCCAGGTCTCGAGATCTCGGATCATCAGCGGCTCCAGGCGGTAGTAGATCCAGCGGCCGCTCTGGCGATCGGAGACCAGCCCCGACTCCTTCAGCACCCGCAGATGGAAGGACAGCTTGGACTGGGCGAGATCCAGATCGCTGGTCAGATCACAGACGCAGCGTTCACCCTTCCCCAGCTGCAGCAGGATCCGCTGCCGGGTGGGATCCGCCAGGGCCTTGAGCAGGCTGCTGGCCTGATCGGCGCTGAGCCGGGTGTCAGTGGCGTGTTGTTGCATCAATCAAGATTGATTGATCAAAATGAACCCGTCAATTTTCACAGCCCCATGCGCATCGGTATCAACGGCTTCGGTCGCATCGGTCGGCTGGTGTTCCGCGCACTCTGGGGCCGTCCGGGCATTGAGCTCGTGCACGTCAACGACCCTGCCGGGGATGCCGTCACCGCCGCCCACCTGCTGGAGTTCGATTCGGTGCATGGCCGCTGGGATCGGGGCATCTCAAGCGATGCCGATGGTTTCTCGGTGCAGGGATCTCCGTTGACCTGGTCGAGCAGCAGGGACATCACCGCCGTGCCCTGGAAGGAGCGTGGGGTGGAGATGGTGCTGGAGGCCAGCGGCAAGATCAAGACACCGGAGACGCTCAATCCCTATTTCGACAGCGTCGGGCTGAAGCGGGTGATCGTGGGTTGTCCGGTGAAAGGTGAGGTGGCCGGCGAGGAGGCCCTCAACATCGTCTACGGCATCAACCATCACCTCTACGAACCGCACCGTCATCGCCTGATCACCGCGGCGTCCTGCACCACCAACTGCCTTGCACCGGTGGTGAAGGTCGTGCATGAGACCTTCGGCATCGAGCACGGAATGATCACCACCATTCACGACATCACCAACACCCAGGTGCCGATCGATGCCTTCAAGAGCGATCTGCGGCGGGCCCGCTCCGGCCTCACGTCCCTGATCCCCACGACCACCGGCTCGGCCAAGGCGATCGCGATGATCTTCCCCGAGCTGAAAGGCAAGCTCAACGGCCATGCCGTCCGGGTGCCGCTGCTCAATGGCTCCCTCACCGATGCGGTGTTCGAGCTCAAGCAGGCCGTCAGCGTCGAGCAGGTGAACGCCGCCTTCAGAGCCGCTGCCGAGGGTCCCCTGAAGGGAATCCTGGGTTACGAGGAGCGGCCTCTGGTGTCCTGCGACTACACCAACGACGATCGCAGTTCCATCGTCGACGCTCTGTCGACGATGGTGGTGGACGACACCCAGCTGAAGGTGTTCGCCTGGTACGACAACGAGTGGGGCTACAGCTGCCGCATGGCGGATCTCACCTGCCGCGTGGTGGAGCTGGACGCGTGAAGCTCTCCGCTCTCCAGCAGTACGGCATCGTCACCGTCAACTACTGGGCATTCACGCTCACCGACGGTGCGCTGCGGATGCTCGTGGTCTTCCACTTCCACAAGCTTGGCTACAGCACCCTTGAGATCGCCTTTCTGTTCCTCTTCTACGAGTTCTTCGGGGTGGTCACCAATCTCTACGGCGGTTGGATCGGTGCGCGCTACGGCCTGCGCCTGACCCTCTGGGTCGGCACCCTGCTGCAGATCCTCTCCCTGGTGATGCTGATCCCGGTGGCAGCCAGCTGGCCGAAGCTGCTCAGCGTCGGCTACGTGATGGTGGCCCAGGCGATCAGCGGCATCGCCAAGGATCTCAACAAGATGAGTGCCAAGAGCGCCATCAAGACGGTGGTGCCTGAGACTCCTGACGATGCGCAGCGTGGGGAGAAGCAGCTGTTCAAATGGGTGGCGATCCTCACGGGCTCAAAGAATGCCCTCAAGGGGGTTGGATTCTTTCTCGGAGCGGTGCTGCTCACGATGTTCGGGTTCAACGCGGCCGTTGGCTGGATGGCGGCCGGCCTGGCCATGGCCTTCCTGATCACCCTGGTGCTGCCGGGTGAGATCGGAAAGATGAAGGCCAAGCCGGCCTTTTCGTCGCTGTTCTCCAAATCCGAGGGGATCAACGTGCTCTCTCTGGCGCGGTTCTTTCTGTTCGGTGCCCGTGATGTGTGGTTCGTGGTGGCGCTGCCGGTGTTTCTGGAGGCGTCGCTCGGCTGGAACTTCGAGCAGGTCGGGGCCTTCATGGGCACCTGGGTGATCGGTTACGGCATCGTTCAGGGGACGGCTCCAGGTCTGCGGCGTCTCTGGGGGCAGACCACCACACCGGGGGTGTCGGCGGTTCAGTTCTGGAGCGCCCTGCTCACGGCCATCCCGGCCCTGATCGGCGTGGCGCTGTGGAGAGAGGCGAATGTGGGCGTGGCGATCACCGCAGGTCTGGCGGCCTTCGGCGTCGTGTTCGCAATGAATTCATCGATCCATTCCTACATGGTGCTGGCCTACACCGATGCGGAGAGCGTCAGCCTCAACGTCGGCTTCTATTACATGGCCAATGCCGCAGGACGTCTGGTGGGAACCCTGCTCTCCGGGGCCGTGTTCATGCTGGGACGCACCGCAGCCGGCGGCATGCAGGCCTGTCTTTGGTGTTCGTCTCTGCTGGTGCTGCTCGCCTGGATCAGCAGCCTGCGGTTGCCACCACCGTTGCGGGCGGCACCCTGAGGACAATCTGAGAAAGATCTCAGCGGTAGGCATTCATACAGCTCTAAATGAAGGGCAGAGCATGAATGGATCTGTCGCTCCGAATGTGATGTCTCACGAACCAGGAAGTCCGGATTGTCGCCTTGTGATCGATGCCAAGCGTTCCCTTGAGGATGTGCTTCGGGTTCTCGATGGGATGCCCCACACCGATCACATCCGTCGACAGCTGCTGTCGGTCTACAACCAACTGGAAGGGATGCACGATCTGAAACGGGCCGGTGGTGCGGATGTTTCCTTCCGTTCCACCGACTGGTGCTCCGCCAAGTAAGCAAGCAGCCGCTCTTCATCCGTACGGGTGGTCATCCGTTGATCAGGGGAAGCGCAACAGTGGTGGTGATCGGGTCCAGGCCCACGATGGATCGCAGAACAGCGATCGCATCGCCGACACCGATGGCCCCGCTTTGATCGACATCCATCAGGGAGCTGGGGTTCACACCTGGGAATTTGGTCATCGATTCCTCCAGGCCGACCACGGTTCTGAGGATTGAAATGGCATCGCTGACCCCAAGGTCTCCGCTGTTATCAACGTCTCCGATCAGAGCAGTCCGTCTGTCCGGTGATTCCATCGCGATGATTCAGGGTTGCGTCGGAGTCAAAGACGCTGCTGGTGGTCGACTCGGCGTCGAAACGCGTTGGGAGATACACGCTCAGATCACTGGATCCCTGAAAGGCGTCGTCTCCGATGGCTGTGACGGAGTCGGGAATCACAAGGTCTGACAGGTTGTTGTTGGCGAAGGCCCGCTCGCCGATCGACTCCACCGTGTTGGGGATCGAGACCCGCGTCAGCTGTGAGCCGTGGAAGGCATCGTCCCCGATGGACGTAACGCCATCGGGGATGGTGATGTCGGTCAGTTGTGTCTGGTAGAAAGCGAACGATTCGATCGAGCGTGTGGATTCGGGCAGCTCAATCGTCTGCAGCTGCGTGTCGGAGAACAGCGCCGGCGGAATGGTGGTGATCGAATCCGAGAGGGTTGCTTCGGTGATGCGGGATCCCCGGAATGCGCTTTCCCCAAGCTGAGTCACGGACTCTGGCAGCCGGATGCTGGTGAGGCCGGACGCACGGAAGGCGCCGATGTCAACCGTGGTGACCGATTCAGGAATGGCGATGGAGGTCAGCCGGCTGGCGCTCTGAAAGGCGTAGGAGCCGATCCGTGTAACCGTGCTTGGGATGACGACGGCGGTCAGGTTGGCTGGGCGGCCGATCTCCTCGCTCAGGTTGCTGAGGGTGTTGTCAGGGATCTCCGTGGAACCCTCCAAGTATCACAAGTTCCGTGCCGTAGCGAGCCCCTTGCGGGTCGAAATTCAGCTGATAAGTGAAGCTCACAGCCTTGTGACATTCAACCCGATTTTACTTGGTTACCAGGCCTAAGATCGCATCAGTCGCTGCGATGCCATGTTTGAAAATGACCGCCGTCCGGCATGGTTGAACTGGTTGTTTTTGGTGATGTTTTTATATTCTTCCTGGCAATTATCAGCGTTCTGGTTTCAGCGATTTCACGGTTGATCCCGAAGGCGGCAGGGTCAGGCCATTCCGGCTCCGGTGAGCCGGATCGTGCCCCAAAGATCGAAGACGCAGAAGATCAGCCCGATGACGATCAGATCCCAGGCGCGATGGCGAACGGCCCAGGGGGCGAGGAACAGTTCGGCAACACCGTGAAGGGCCGTGCCGATGGCGATGTGTTCCAGCACCAGAAGGCCGTGAGCCAACAGGAAAAGCCCGCTGGCCACGCATCGCATCAGCACCTGCCAGGACCCGCCCAAATTCCTGTGAGGAAAGAAAGGTCCAGCACCTTAAGCGTGATGGGGCCACGGCTCAAGGTCCGACGTGGGCATGATGTAACGAAGTTGTTACATCACTCTCATGACCATCGGTGAGCTCTTCCTGGAGTCCCTGAACAGCGGTGTCATCACCGAAGGTGATGTGAACTGGCTGGCCCACCATCAGGAGGATTTCAGCCGGGCGGAGGTGGCCGCCGCCATCCGGCTCGGACGCCTGATGGACGAAGGCGAGGTGAACCTCGGCTGTCATCTGCCTGTGGCCGCTGCGGCTTGAGCCTGCTGAGGATCAGTCCCGGTAGGGGTAGTTGTTCGGAACGAAGAACTGCTCATTGAAGGGGGGACGCTTGTAGTCCCCCTGCTCCGGGCGGCTCGGCATCTCGATCGGGTCCGGCGTCATGTCCTCATAGGGCACCTTGCTGAGCACGTGGCTGAGGCAGTTCAGGCGGGCACGGCGTTTGTCATTCGCCTCAACGGTGAACCAGGGAGCCTCGGGGATATGGGTCTTGGAGAACATGATGTCCTTGGCTCTTGAATATTCGACCCAGCGGTTGCGGGATTCGATGTCCATCGGGCTCAACTTCCAGCGCCGCTCCTCGCAATCGATACGCGCCTGGAAGCGCTTCTCCTGCTCCTCGTCGTTGATCGAGAACCAGTACTTCAGCAGCAGGATGCCGTCCTGGACGATCATCCGCTCGAACTGAGGGCAGGCCACGTAGAACTGCTCCACCTGCTCCGGGGTGGCAAACCCCATCACCCGCTCCACTCCGGCGCGGTTGTACCAGCTGCGATCGAAGACGACGATCTCGCCGGCGCTGGGGAAATGCTCCACATAGCGCTGGAAGTACCACTGGCTCTTCTGCTGATCGGACGGCGTGCCGAGGGCGACGACCCGGCATCCGCGCGGATTCATCGGTTCGGTGAGGCGTTTGATCGAACCGCCCTTGCCGGCGGCATCCCGTCCCTCGAACAGGATGATCATCCTGAAGCCCGTGGCCTTGACCCAGTACTGCATCTTCACCAGTTCGGACTGGAGCTTCGCCAGTTCCTTCTCGTAGGTCTTCTTCTCAAGGCGCTTGTGATCGCTGGAGAAGCCGTCCTGGAGTTCGATCAGCATTTCCTGGGGGTGATCGATATCGCCGTCACTGTGGTCCAGAGCGTCCAGCACAGATGCCATGTCGTGCTTCTGGTTTTTGCTCATCGGTCGCGGAACTCGATGGACTATTCATGCCACCGTCACGTTAAGAACGGATTTCAGATCGCGATTTCCGATCAGTTCCGGAGCCCGGCCTGCCGTTGGCCTCCGTGGCCGGAATCTCCAGCACGACAGCGAAGTGGCCGGGTTCGGAACCGGAGGCGGCCTGCCGGAAACGGATGCGACCGCCGTGCTGAGTCACCACATGGCCGACGATCGCCAGACCGAGGCCGCAATGTCCCTGCTCGCCACGGGCCTCGTCGAGGCGCTGGAACGGTTGCTGGGCACGATCCCACTGTTCCGGGGGAATGCCGTCGCCCTGGTCCCAGACCTCGATGCAGAACCCCGGATCCCGATCCAGCAGCCGCACCACAAGCGGAGGTCGGCCATAGGTGAGCGCGTTGTCGATCAGGTTGGAGACCGCTCGTCCGAGCGCCACCGGCCGCACGTCGGCCGTGATCGGCAGCAGGTCAAGCCGGAGTTGCTCCTGGGGATGGCCCGCCGCCACTTCCGCGAGCCATTGATCCAGCGGACAGGCCACCATCCGTTCCCGTTCTCCCCCGCCGGCATAGAGAAGAAACTGGCCGGTGATCCGTTCCAGTGCCTCGAGATCACTGGTGCAGCGTTGTCGCTCGTCCGCCCCGAGCCTCGGCAGCGAGAGGCGGAAGCGCAGCCGTGTGATCGGGGCGCGCAGGTCATGGGCAATGCCGGCGAGCATGGTGGCGCGCTCGCGGCGGTTCGTCGCCAGGCGCTGCACCATGGCATTGAAGCGACGGGTGATCCGCTGCACCTCGGGTGCCCCGCTGACGGGGACCGTGGCCGGATCGGAGCCTTCCCCCACCCTTGAGAGGGCCCGCTCCAGTCCGCGCAGGGGCCGTTCCACCTCCAGCAGCAGATAGAGAACCCCGGTGAAGATCACCGCTGCGACCAGGGCAACCACCAGCAGCATCGGCTCCGGTGGCCAGCCTCGTGCCGTCGGCAGTTCCACCCGCAGCCAGACCGGTTCCAGTGGAGAGATCAGCTCGATCCACACGCCCTGTTGGCGAGAGCTCCCCTGCGCCGGCAGCAGGGTCGGGCAATGGGAGAGGCGTGTGCAGAGTTCGTTCTGCAGTCCCTGCATGCGCCGGTGCAGTCCGGCATCCACCGGACCGGCCCGGGGCGGACGCTCCATCACCGCCAGCTGCAGGCCCGTCAGTTCGTTGATGAGCACCGGTGGGTAGCGCTCCAGCGTCAGTTCCGTCAGCCGCACATTGAGCGCCAGTTCCCGGCCCAGCTGAACGGTCTGCACCCGTTCCAGCTGTCGGCCGAACAGCACCTGCAGCAGCAGCAGAGCCAGCACCCAGCCCCCCACCAGGAGGCCGCTCCAGCAGCTCACGCGCAGGATCAGCCGCCACCAGGAGACGGCCAGCCTCATCTCAGCGGGAGCGGGGCGTGCCATCCGGCACAAAGACGTAGCCGTATCCCCATACGGTCTGCAGGTAGCGAGGTCGTGTCGGGTCCGGCTCCACCAGCTTGCGCACCCTGGACACCTGCACATCCATGCTGCGACTGTCGGTCTCACAACCGGGTCCGCGGGCCAGCTCGATCAACCGTTCCCGGGACAGAGGGCGGTGGGGATGCTGAACGAATGCGGCCAGAAGACTGAACTCGCCGCTGGTGATCACAACGGGTTGATCGTTCTGGAGCAGTGTGCGGGCCGAGAGATCGAGCACGTTCTCCCCGAAGCTCACCTGGCCGCCTTCCGCCACCGGGGTTCCTGCCGGAACGGTGCTGCGGCGGCGCAGCACCGCCTCGATGCGGGCGGAAAGCTCCCGCGGCAGAAACGGCTTCCCGAGGTAGTCATCCGCTCCCTGTTCCAGGCCGATGATCCGATCCACGGCCTCTCCCCGGGCGGTGAGCATCACCACAGGCAGGTCATCTCCGGCATCGCGCAGACGGCGCAGAGCCGTCAGCCCATCGTCGCCGGGGAGCATCAGATCCAGCACCACAAGATCCGGACGCTGGAACTCCAGGCGGGCCTCCATCTGCTTCACATCGCAGAGGCAGCGCACGTCGTAGCCCTGATCGATCAGATAGGTCCCGACCATCTTGCGCAGCTCGGGATCGTCATCGACCACCCACACCATCGATGCACGGGTCATGGTCAGCTGTTCGGATTCCGTCGGATGAGCCGATCGTATGCAGAGGGGCCTGGACTGTCGTCGTTCAGGGGAACCCTGTCACAGCTGCCGCCACCCCGGTCACGTTTCAGACACCGCCAGGGCTTGATGGTCTCCATAGGCTGGATTCATGCCTGCTCCCTTGACTTCCGGGGCCCTTGCACTGGCCCTGTCCATCCTTTCGACGGCATCGTCCGCCATGGCCCAGTCCAACGGACAGCCGATGCAGGTGTACAGCACCCGGATGCAGGCTCTGTTCGTGAGGCTCGATGCGAACCGCGACGGGCGCCTTGATCCGGGGGAGCTCCAGGGCCGTCGGGCTCTCGAGCGGCGTCTGCGTCGCACGAAAGGTCGCACTTATCTGTTGATCGAAGATCTGAGCGTTCCCGCTGCCCAGCCGAGCGGCCAGCGGCTGAAGCGTCGCTTCCACAAGGCCGATCTCAACGGTGACAAGTCGCTCAGCCGAGTGGAGGCCGCTGCGATTCCCTGGATCGGCCGTCATTTCGACCGACTGGACGGTGACCGTGACGGGGGTGTCACGCTCGCGGAACTCTGGAATCTGCAGCGCTCCCTGGCGCCCCGTCAGCGTCGACCCTGATCGGGTGGCGACAGCATCAGGCGGAGCAGTCGCAGCAATCGCCACACACCGCCGAGGATCAGAACAGCGGCGAGCACCACAAGGGCTCCGATCAGCACCACGGCCGCCAGTCCCAGCAGAGCTTCCAGCAGTTGCTGGATGCCGCGGATCAGATCAGCGATGGCCTC
This sequence comes from Parasynechococcus sp., assembly GCF_045559935.1. Taxonomy (NCBI): domain Bacteria; kingdom Bacillati; phylum Cyanobacteriota; class Cyanophyceae; order Synechococcales; family Prochlorococcaceae; genus Parasynechococcus; species Parasynechococcus sp. Next base: position 11,584 of record NZ_JBJLJL010000004.1, on the reverse strand, counting down.
GCTCACCAGCAGCACCACATCCACCTGCTCCGGCAGGCGTTGCAGCAGGACGACCACGCCGATCCCGCCACTGAGCATCAGCAGAACCGCCACCAGCTGACGCACGACCAGTCCGGTTGGAATGCGGCGACGGCGTCGGAAGACCTGCCGTGATCCCTCCCCTCGCTGGGGACCACGCTGGGGTCGGCGGGCCACCTTGCTCATAGAACCAGCGAGTGTCCGGCACCGCGCATCCAGCGCTCGAATTCGATCAACACCAGTTCATTCGGGCAGTCGATCAGGGTGAGGCTGCCCACGGTGCAGTCTCCGTATCCGCTGTGGTGGAGCGTCAGGTGGTATCCCGAGCCGCTGAGGCCGCACACCTCGGGATCACTGCGCACCACCACGTCCAGGGAGGCGCCGATGCGGGCGACACGCCTTCTCAGTTCAGACCAGCTCACCGTCATCGCGGAGCACCGAACAGCTCGCCTAAGCGACGATTCTGAAGCCTGTGCAGCGCTCGTCAACGCTCTGCTTCCGCGGCCGGTTGTTCGGATGGTTGCACCGGTGCTGTGGTCGGCTTCTCCTGCAGCGGCGGGAGAGGCAGCACGAGCGCTGCCGCGACGCTGGAGGCCAGGGCGAGACCGCCGAGCACGGGGGCACTCAGGCGGCGCTGCAGAGGAATCTTCTCCACCAGCTCCTGACGCGGCAGCGGCCTGTTCTCGGCCAGCTGCCAGCTCAGCTGGACCCGCTGATCGAGTCGAAGCCGGTCCAGGCAGCGCACGAGATCCGAGAGCTCGGCGTCATCGAGCATCAGCCGCAGCGGCTCGATGCCGTCCTGACTGCTGCGCAGGAGCAGCTGATGCTGGGCCCCTGCCGGTTCAATGGTCACGACGTCACCATCGGACGCGAAGGACCGCCCCACGCCGGAGAGCAGGTGGCGGGCGTAGGGCATCACCACGGCCATCAGTGCTTCCAGGTGTTCGCGGGTTCCCTGGAGTTCCGGGGCTGCCACCAGCTGCATCCGCCATCCGGAGAGGATCCCGATGGCATCCACGGGTTGCCCTGAAGACAGATCCGGGTAGCCCTCCACCAGCAGTCGCGCAGCGGTCTGTTCGTAGCGGTAAGCGTTCTTCTGCATGCTGCGGTGAGTCAGGGCGTCGGGTCGAGGAGGGTGGCCCGCAGGCGATCGATGCCACCGGGCCCGGCCACCAGCGCCAGTGTGCTGATCAGCTGACGGCGGATCGGCGCACCGGATTGCTTGTCGAGCAGCCGCAGAACGGCTCCCCGCCGGGGGTTCATGCGTTCCTCGATCAAGTCATCCAAGCGGGTTTCGAGCAGCTGCCATCGCTGGCGGGTGAGCTGCTCCGGCTCCCGGGAGGAGAGCAGCTGATGCAGCATCGGATAGATCCGTTCCGCCATGGCGCAGACCAGACAGATCAGAGACTCCGCATCCAGCGGTGCCAGCTGTTCCCGCCGTGTGGTGCGCCGCAGTGGGTTGTGACAACGCCGTTTCCAGAGTTCAACCCGGTTGGGAAACTGGGATTGCAGCCCCATCTGGTGGCTGGTCCAGAGCATGAACTCGCCGGCATTGAGGTCGAGAGCCTCGATGGTGAGCAGCAGCAGATCCAGTCGTTCCACACCACGTCGGCCGAGGCGGGCACCCTGGGGGGCAGAGGCATCAGTCATGGCTGCGATGATGCCAGGGGTTATGCCTCTGCGTCATCAGGCTTTGGATCTTCAGCCTTTCATTCGATCAATCCCTGATTTTCCCAAGCCAGGCATTCTGTTCAGGGACATCAATCCCCTGCTGAGCTCCCCCCAGGCCACGGCTGAAATGCTCCGCCGTCTCGGAGAGGTCTGCGACACCCTGCGTCCCGATCTGATCGTGGGAATCGAGGCCCGGGGGTTCATCATCGGTGCCCCGCTGGCTCAGCGTCAGTCCCTTGGGTTCGTGCCTGTGCGCAAACCGGGAAAACTTCCGGGCGGGGTGATCGGCATCGATTACAGCCTCGAATACGGCAGCGATCGCCTGGAGATTCAGGAGGACGCCCTCAACGGCAAGCCGAGGGTGCTGGTGGTGGATGATCTGCTGGCCACCGGTGGCACGGCATCGGCAGCAGGTGCCCTGGTGGACAAGGCCGGTGGCACGCTCTGCGGTTTCGCCTTCGTGATCGAGCTCGATGGACTCGGTGGTCGCGCGGCCCTGCCGCAGGGGCTGCCTGTGGAAGCCCTGCTCGTCTATTCCTGAGTGTTCTCCCAGTCGAGCACCTGCTGAAACTGCTCGAGGCTGAGCAGACCGAAGCTCCAGAGCACGATCGGCAACGGTGCCTGCTCCAGTTCGGCCTGGCGCAGGCCGAGATTCAGGGCGTTGTCACTCAGCCCCAGCCGGCGCTGCAGAAAGTGGAGCAGCGCCTCCGATGGAAGCGGCTGAGGGTGACTGCAGACAACCATCACCCGACTCCGGTTCAGTTCAGTCTGGCAGGGGGCGTCCAACCCGCAGCGGGCCATCGGTCATGGCACTGAGGCAGAGGCGCCGAAGTGGGGAGCTGAGGGCCAGGCAGGGCAGAAGCAGCTGCCGGAAGGCCACCAGCAGGGGGTGACGGTTCGAGAACAGCCGCACGAGAGCATCCGTGGCCAGTCCCACCATCAGCAGATCCGGCCAGCGTCGACGGCTGTAACGGGCGGCGGTGCGTGGGCCGATGCCTTGGCTGGCCACAAGGTCCGTCAGCGTCTCGACATCGCGCCAGCAGAGATTCAGGCCCTGCCCCCCCACCGGATGGCAGCGGTGACCGGCCTCTCCCACGAGAACGGCCGGGCCGTGACGGAGGCTCCTGGCCAGCATCCAGGTCTGGGGGAAGGCGGCCGGTCGGTCAAGGAGCAGATCCGGTTCCACTCCTTCCGGCAGAACCGTGGCCAGGGCATCGAGGAACGCTCCATCGGCCAGGTCGGCGCGGTCGAGGCAGTGCTGCATCGGAGCACTCCAAACCACCTGATAGGAGCCATCGGCCATGGGAAGCACCGCCAGGGGGCCTTCCGGTCGGAACAGCTCGTAGGCCCCACCGGGTTCGACACCGCGCAGAACCACCTTCGCCGTCAGGCAGCCCTGCCGGTAACGGTGCTGAACCACGTCGATGCCCCAGGACTGTCTGGTGGGAGACGACGGACCATCGGCTGCGACGACGAACGCAGCTGGCTCCCTGGTCATTTGATCCTGATCTCGGCCCAGACCAAGGGTCACATGGGGCGACTTCTCCAGCCTGGCCAGAAGCAGCCGCATCAGCGGACGGTGGTCGAGGATCCAGCCGATGGCCTGGTGACGACGGTTGCTGCGGCGCAGATCCTGCTGGCCGAACAGCACACGACCACCGCTCCCCGCATCGCGCAGGTCCAGCCGGGTGAAGGGAACGAGTGCATCGCCCAGGGATGTCCAGAGGTCCAGGCGCTGAAGTAGCCGCCGACTGGAGTGGGTGATGGCATAGGCCCGGCTGCGACTCTGCAGCTCCGGGGCCGTGAGGGGGTCTTCAAGCAAGACGCTCTGGCCTTGATGGGCCAGAGCCAGAGCGAGGAGAGATCCTGTGGGACCGGCTCCTCGAACATGAATGGACGGTGATGCGTCCGGGGGTGAGGCGACCATCAGCAGAGTGTGGCTGAGGTCACCCCTTCAGCGTGAGCCTCAGCCCAGACCCAGCAGACCGTGGGTGAAGGCTTCTCCGCCCAGGGCGATCTCGGTGGCGAGAAGGGCGATGAAGCCCAGCATGGCCATGCGGCCGTTCAGCTTCTCGGCACGCTCGTGAAAACCCCAGCCACGCTCTGCTTCCACCACTTCCATGCGGGGCTCGGAGGCGAAGGCATTCAGGCGACCGCCGTCTTCGGTGGTGACGGTGGCGCCGCGGATGACGGGAGCGGAAGGGGTCTGAGCCATGGTCGCCTGGGGTGTGATTGCAACGAAGTGTAAACCAGGTTTAAGAAATGTATTGCGATGGGGGTCAGCGGCGGGCCAGGCGCAGTTGGCACAGCTCCTCGAAGGCCGGTCTGAGCAGGAAGGGATAGTCGCCCACCCAGAGGCGCAGCCCTGGAATCCAGGCGTCACTCAGGGCGCTCACCCGTGAGAAATCCTTGCGATCACTCAGAACAAGGCAACGGACCACCGTGCCCTCGCGGATCACCTGATGTTTCTTGTCCATCGGAAAGGCCAGGCGTCCGAGGTAGCCGTCCTCGTCCTCCAGCTCCAGCAGCATCCAGGTGCGGCGGTTCTCCACCAGCTCCAGTTTCCCGCTGCTGTCGGCCTGCTCATGGCGGTTTTCGATGCGCTCGCGGGTGGTCACCTCGGCGACTTCGCCTTCAAACAGAGCTGCCGAGGGATACCGGCGAAGCGTGGCGTTGCGCTGGCCTGCCTGCACGATCGGCCCCCAGAGCACATAGAGAAGGAACACCACCCCCGTCACCAGCCAGAACGGTCCCCAGCGACTGGCCATCTGGCTCTGGCTGATCAGCAGCGTGATCACGCCGCCGATGGCAGCCACCATCACCCGCTGCAGGATCTCGCGCGGCGAGCCCAGCGCGGCCCGGAACTGACTGCCGGTGGCAACCGCCGGAATCAGGCGCTGCAGCTCACCGGGGCGTAGGGGGATCAGCATGGGATGGGGCGATCAGATCAGTCGTTCGAGGCCGTAGACCAGGCTCTCGAGAGAGCGCACCCTGCGAACCGTCAGCAGCACTCCCGGCATGTAGGCGGAGCGATCGATGGTGTCGTGACGCAGGGTGTAAGTCTCACCCGGTGCGCCGAACATCACCTCCTGATGGGCCACGAGCCCGGGAAGACGCAGCGAGTGGAGTCTCAGGCCACTGTCGCGCCGACCGCCGCGGGATCCCTCCAGTGATTCGTGCTCATCCACCTCCGGTGGATTGAAGCTTTTGCCCAGCTCCTCCATCAGTTCAGCGGTCTTGATGCAGGTGCCGCTGGGAGCATCGGCCTTGCGGTTGTGGTGCAGTTCCGTGAGTTCCGCGTGGTCGTAGAAGCGTGCGGCTGCAGCGGCCGCCTGCTGCAGGAGCACCATGCCCACCGAGAAGTTGGGAATCACCGCCCCGCCGATCGAGGCCTTCGCGGAGAACTGGGTCAGATCATCCAGCTGCTGCGGGGACAACCCTGTGGTGCCGATCACCGGGTGAACGCCGTAGGCGATCGATGCACGCGTGTGGTCGTACACCACCGAGGGATGGGTGAAATCCACCAGCACGGCACCGGCCTCGGCCGCCCGCACCGACTGACTCACGGCGCAGAGGCATCCCTCGAAGTCGGCGGTGACCGCCACCTCCAGCTCACCGAGGCCGAGTTCCAGACCCACGTCACAGCCTTCCTTCCCTGGAGTGTTGTCGATCGCCCCCACCAGGGTGCAGTCCTCGGCACCTTGCACGGCTCTGATCACCTCGGCCCCCATGCGTCCGAGGGCACCGGCCACGACAACGGGAATCAGGGCGGTCATCGCTGCGCTGCAAACACCCCAAAGCCTATGGGGCTGATGTTGTAACGCCGCACTGGAAATCGTCGCAACGGACCGTGCCTGAACGTAGGGTTCTTCACATTGCTCAAAGTGCGCAGATGTTCACGCAGGTCCGCTCCGCCGATCGTCGCGTTGCTCCTGTGGAGGGTCAGAACCACAAGTCCGTGATGAAGGCGGTGTATGTGGTGCTGGAGCCTCAGTATCAAAATGCGCTCACCCAGGCCGCCACGGCGCTGAACGCCTCGGGGGGCGACCTCGGGATCGAACTGAGCGGCTATCTGATCGAGGAGCTGCGCGACGAGGACAATTACGCCGGTTTCTGCGCCGATGTGGCTGAGGCCGATGTCTTCATCGCCTCGCTGATCTTCATCGAGGATCTGGCCCAGAAAGTGGTGGAGGCCGTCGCCCCTCATCGGGATCGTCTGAAGGCGGCTGTGGTCTTCCCGTCGATGCCGGAGGTGATGCGCCTCAACAAGCTCGGCAGCTTCTCGATGGCCCAGCTGGGTCAGAGCAAGAGCGCCATCGCCGGTTTCATGAAAAAGCGGAAGGAAGCGGGTGGCGCCGGCTTTCAGGACGCCATGCTCAAACTGCTGAACACGCTGCCCACCGTTCTCAAGTACCTGCCTGTCGAGAAGGCTCAGGACGCCCGCAGCTTCATGCTCAGCTTCCAGTACTGGCTGGGAGGAACGCCGGACAACCTGCGCAACTTCCTGCTGATGCTGGCGGACAAGTACGTCTTCCCTGCCGCTGAGGGTGAGGGGCGGCCTGCGATGGAGGTGGCCGAGCCTGAAGTCTTCCCTGATCTGGGCATCTGGCACCCTCTGGCCCCCTCGATGTTCGAGGACCTCAAGGAGTACCTCAACTGGACCTCCAGCCGCACGGATCTCAGCGACAAAGCACGCAAGGGCCCGGTGATCGGCCTGGTGCTGCAGCGCAGTCACATCGTCACCGGCGATGACGCCCACTACGTGGCCACCATTCAGGAGCTGGAGTTCCGCGGTGCCCGTGTGATTCCGATCTTCTGCGGGGGCCTGGATTTCTCCAAGCCGGTGAACGCCTTCTTCTATGACCCGCTCAACCCCGAGCAGCCACTGGTGGACGGAATCGTCTCCCTGACCGGCTTCGCTCTGGTGGGTGGTCCCGCCCGTCAGGACCACCCCAAGGCGATCGAATCACTGAAAAAGCTCAATCGCCCCTACATGGTGGCGTTGCCACTTGTCTTCCAGACCACCAAGGAATGGGAGGACAGCGACCTGGGTCTGCATCCCGTGCAGGTGGCTCTTCAGATCGCCATACCGGAGCTGGACGGTGCCATCGAGCCGATCGTGCTCTCCGGTCGTGATGACGCCACCGGCAAGGCGCACACCCTGCAGGACCGCGTCGATGCCATCGCCGAGCGCGCCATCCGCTGGTCATCCCTGCGGATCAAGCCCCGCACCGACAAGAAGCTGGCGATCACGGTCTTCAGTTTCCCCCCCGACAAGGGCAATGTCGGGACGGCGGCCTACCTCGACGTCTTCGGTTCCATCCACCGTGTGATGCAGGAGATGAAGGCCAAGGGGTACGACGTGCAGGATCTGCCGGCCACACCCAAGGCATTGCTGGAGGCGGTGATCAACGACCCCGAGGCGATGCAGGGAGCTCCGGAGCTGTCCATCGCCCATCGGATGAGCGTCGAGGAATACGAGCGTCTCACCCCGTATTCGGAGCGATTGGAGGAGAACTGGGGCAAGCCTCCGGGCAATCTCAACAGCGACGGGCAGAACCTGCTGGTGTTCGGCCGCCACTTCGGCAACGTGTTCGTCGGCGTGCAGCCCACCTTCGGTTACGAGGGTGATCCGATGCGTCTGCTGTATTCCCGCAGTGCCAGTCCCCACCATGGCTTTGCGGCCTACTACACCTATCTCGAGAAGATCTGGGGCGCCGATGCGGTGCTCCATTTCGGCACGCACGGTTCGCTGGAGTTCATGCCCGGCAAGCAGATGGGCATGAGCGAAACCTGCTACCCGGATTCGCTGATCGGCGCTCTGCCGAACCTCTACTACTACGCGGCCAACAACCCGTCGGAGGCCACGATCGCCAAGCGCCGGGGCTACGCCTCCACCATCAGCTACCTCACGCCCCCGGCTGAAAACGCAGGGCTCTACAAAGGTCTGAAGGAACTGGGTGAGCTCGTCGGCTCCTATCAGCAGCTTCGCGAGGGCGGGCGCGGCATCCAGATCGTCAACACGATCGTGGAGACAGCCCGTCAGTGCAATCTCGATAAGGACGTCGAATTCCCTGAGGACGATGCGGCGTCCATGGATCTCGATGGACGGGATGCCCTCGTCGGTGCGGTGTACCGCCAGCTCATGGAGATCGAGAGTCGCCTGCTGCCCTGTGGTCTGCACACCATCGGCAAGCCGCCGACGGCGGAGGAAGCGATCGCCACGCTGGTGAACATCGCTGCCCTGGAACGCGAGGAAGATGGCCTGCGCTCTCTGCCCGGTCTGCTTGCCGAGGCGATGGGCCGGAGCATTGAAGAGGTCTACAGGGGGAATGACGAAGGCGTTCTCGCCGATGTTGAACTCAACCGCACGATCACCGAGACGTCCCGCGCCGCCGTTGGAGCGATGGTGCGATCCCTCACCGGTCGTGACGGTCGTGTGAGTCTGCGCAACAGCTTCGGCTGGTTCTACGACCTGCTCGCCAGGTTCGGCTTCCAGCTGCCCTCCCCCTGGCTGCGAGCCTGCTGCGGAGCCGGCTTCGTCCAGGTCGATGCCACGGAGCTCGACAAACTGTTCGGCTACCTGCGTTTCTGCCTCGATCAGATCTGCGCCGACATGGAGATGCAGAGCCTGCTCAAGGCACTCGATGGCGAATATGTGCTGCCCGGACCGGGTGGAGATCCGATCCGCAATCCAGGCGTGCTGCCCAGCGGCAAGAACATTCATGCCCTGGATCCGCAGGCCATTCCCACCCGTGCCGCCGTGGCTGCAGCCAAGGGCGTGGTGGACAAACTGATCGAACGCCAGCGTGAGGAGCAGGGCGCCTGGCCCGAGACCATCGCCTGCGTGCTCTGGGGAACCGACAACATCAAGACCTACGGCGAGTCGCTGGCTCAGATCCTCTGGTTCGTCGGTGTCAAACCGATGCCCGATTCCGTCGGTCGCGTCAACAAGCTTGAGCTGATCCCCCTCGAACAGCTCGGCCGCCCCCGGATCGACGTTGTCGTGAACTGCTCCGGCGTGTTCCGCGATCTGTTCATCAACCAGATGGCGTTGATCGACCAGGCCGTGAAAATGGCGGCTGAGGCCGATGAACCGCTGGAGCAGAACTTCGTTCGCAAGCACGCACTCGAGCAGGCTGAGAAAGAGGGCACCAGCCTGCGTGATGCCGCCTGCCGCGTGTTCTCGAACGCCAGCGGCAGCTACAGCTCCAACGTGAATCTGGCGGTTGAGAACAGCACCTGGGAAGAGGAGGGCGAACTGCAGGAGATGTACCTCTCCCGCAAGACCTTCGCCTTCAATGCCGACAACCCCGGCGAGATGAATCAGAAGCGTCAGGTGTTCGAGAGTGTGATGAAGACCGCCGATGTCACGTTCCAGAACCTGGATTCAGCGGAGATTTCGCTCACCGACGTGAGCCATTACTTCGATTCCGATCCCACCAAGCTGATCAAGGGGCTGCGAGACGACGGCAAGGAGCCCACCAGTTACATCGCCGACACCACGACAGCCAATGCTCAGGTGCGCTCCCTGAGCGAAACGATCCGCCTCGACTCCCGCACCAAACTGCTCAATCCGAAGTGGTACGAGGGCATGCTCGATTCCGGCTACGAGGGGGTGCGCGAGGTGGCCAAGCGTCTCAATTTCACCCTCGGCTGGAGTGCCACCAGCGGTGCTGTTGACAACTTCGTCTACGAGGAGGCCAACGAGACCTTCATCAACGATCCCGAGATGCGCAAGCGTCTGATGGAGCTCAATCCCAACAGCTTCCGCCGGATCGTGGGAACGCTTCTGGAGGTGAACGGTCGTGGCTACTGGGAGACTTCAGACGAGAATATCGAGCAGCTCCAGGAGCTTTACCAGGAAGTGGAGGACAGGATCGAGGGCGTTGTCACCGACTGAAGCGACCCTCTGATGCGCGCTCGCTGATGGTCCGGCCGGCGAAATCCACGCCGGCCCAGCGTTGATAGTCGTCCAGGCTTCTCTTGTCTCCAAGCCCGTAGCGATCAAGATCGTTGACGTCGTCAGGAGTCGGTCTCAGGCGATCCTGTGGAACGGTCTCAAGCGTTCCGAGCAAGGTATGCACCCGCACCAGGGAGCGCCGGTTCAGCAGAAACCAGTCGCTGTGGTCAGACCAGTGCGTCGCTGATGCGTCGTTTCCGTTGCTGCTGGATTTGTAGAGGTGAAAGAGCAGCAGCCGGTGAGGGCTGTACAGGTTGAAGCCATGGGTCCAGAGCCGTGCCGACATGGACACCTCTTCGCCGTAGAAGTACAGGCTGGGGTCGTACGGCACCTCCGGCACGATGCAGCCTGGACCGAACAGGAAGCCGCCGGCCATGAAGGCATTGGCCAGAGGTGCCGCCGGCTGTTGCTCCGGCAGTTGATAGCGGCTGATGCCCTGGAACTTGAGGATGCCGAAGTCATCAAACCGGTGTGCCGCCATCACGGGCAGGGTGTTGAGCTGGAGGCTGCACGGCAGCTGGAAGCCGTTCGGATACACGCTCAGCACCGCCTTCGGATCCAGGCAGGCCTCCCATGCCTTCACCAGGTCGTCATCCCAGTTCTGCACAGCCCGCATGTGGCTGTCGATCTGCAGCAGAAAGTCCTCTCCCCCGTAGAGCTGCTGGGCCTGATGCCGCGCCCAGCAGGCCCCCCGGCTGTCTTCCGCCCTGAACGGAATCAGAGCCAGGCTGCAATCCTGCGGGAAGGCTGTGGCGTTCCAGGCTGCAGGATCGCTGTCCGCGAGCTGAAGGCAGATCCCGAAGCGCAGCCGCTCGGGTTGGGCGGCCCGTTCGATGAGGTTGTGCAGTGTCGCCGGCAGATCCGGATCTCTGTAAGCCGCGATCTGAACAAAGATGCTGGGCGACGGATCAGTCACGCGGTTCAGGCCAGGACCAGAGTGTGGCCGCCATGCGCAGGGTCTGGTGCATGGGTCCCACATCGTGCACGCGCAGCACGGCGACACCGGCCTGGCTGCAGCGGCAGGCCACCGCGGCTGTTCCCCAGATGCGGGCCTTCGGTTTCGGTTCATCGAGCACCGTTCCGATGAACCGCTTGCGGGATGGGCCCACCAGCAGTGGGATGCTTCCGCGGCTGAGCTGTTCCAGGCCCTTCAGCAGCTGCAGGTTCTGCTCGGCAGTTTTGGCAAATCCGAGGCCGGGATCCCAGATGATCTGATCCCTGCGGAAAAATCCCGGCCTTGAGGGCTGTGTGGGTCCGCTCCTCCAGTCCCTCGCGAACCTCCTGGATCACGTCGTCGTAGTCCGTGAGGCTGTCCATCGTGCGGCTGTTCCCCCGGCTGTGCATCAGCACCACCGGGCAGCCGGCTTCGGCGATCAACGGAAGCATTGCGGGATCGCGACGGCCTGCACTGATGTCATTCACCCAGTCGGCGCCTGCCTCCAGGGCTGCCTCCGCCACCGGTGCGAGAAAGGTGTCCACGGAGATCAGGGCATCCGGGAAGCGTTCGCGGATGCGACGGAGCGGGGGCAGCAGACGACGCAGTTCCTCATCAGCACCGACCTCGCTGGCTCCCGGACGGGTGCTCTGGGCACCGAGGTCGAGCACGTCGGCCCCCTGGCGCAGCTGAATGGCCGCCTGGGACACGGCCTGGTCGACCTGCAGAAAGCGACCGCCGTCGCTGAAGGAGTCGGGGGTGATGTTGATCACCCCCATCAGCGTGGTGCGCCTCCGCCAGCCCTCAGGCCAGGGGCGACGGTCAGGGCGTCTGGTAGTTGGCAATGCGGGCGAATCCATCCGGCTTGAGCGAGGCACCTCCGACCAGCACCCCGTCGATGTCACTCATCGCCATCAGCTCATCGATGTTGGCCGGTTTCACCGAACCGCCGTACTGGATGACCAGATCCATGGCACCCACCCAGCTGCGGATCAGCC
>NZ_JBJLJL010000003.1:0-88560 GCF_045559935.1 Parasynechococcus sp. | reverse complement strand
CCATGGGCGAAGCCCTCCGGTACCCAGAGCTGACACCTGTTCTCCGCGCTCAGCTCAGCCCCCACCCACTGGCCAAACGTCGGCGATCCCCGGCGGATGTCCACGGCGACATCAAAGATCGCACCGGCACTCGCCCGCACCAGCTTGGCCTGGGGCTCCGGCGGCAGTTGGTAGTGCAGTCCCCTCAGCACGCCGCGCAGGGAGCGGGAGTGGTTGTCCTGGGAGAAGACGATGGCGTCACCGACGGCCTCATCGAAGCGGCGCTGGTTCCAGCTTTCAAAGAACCAGCCGCGTTCGTCTCCGAACACCCTGGGGGTGATCAGCAGCGGACCGTCCAGCCGCTGACCCTGCTGGCTGGAGAGCTGTTCAACCTGCATGGGCGGGCACCTCAAGGCTGCTCTGCAGCGCCGCATGGTCGCTGACGCTTTCGGAGAGCAGCTGCAGCAGATAAGTGCCGTAGCCGCTTTTCTTCAGAGGTTGAGCCAGCGTCTCCAGCTGACCGTCTCCGATCCAGCCCTGCCGCCAGGCCACCTCCTCGGGACAGCCCACCTTCAGACCCTGCCGGTGTTCGAGGGTGCGGATGTAGCCGCCGGCGTCATTGAGGGAATCGCAGGTGCCGGTGTCCAGCCAGGCCATGCCGCGCCCCATCAGCTCCACCCGCAGCAGGCCCTCTTCGAGATACATCCGGTTGAGATCGGTGATCTCCAGTTCTCCACGGGCGGAAGGCTTCACCTGCCGTGCCCGCTCAACCACTGAGGCGTCATAGAAATACAGGCCGGTGACCGCATAGCGACTCTTGGGCTGCTTGGGCTTCTCTTCCAGGCTGAGGACCTTGCCGCTGGCATCGAACTCAGCCACCCCGTACCGCTCAGGGTCACTCACCGGATAGGCGAACACCGTCGCCCCCTCCGGGGCTTGATTGCTTCCAATCAGCTGCGGCACCAGGTCGTGGCCGTGGAAGAGGTTGTCGCCGAGCACCAGGGAGGCCGGACGGCCGTCCAGGAACTCAGCACCGATCAGAAACGCCTGGGCCAGGCCGTCGGGGCTGGGCTGGATCGCGTAGTGGATCTCCATTCCCCAGCGGCTGCCGTCCCCGAGTAACCGCTCGAAGGACGGCTGGTCGTGGGGGGTGGTGATGATCAACACCTCCCGGATGCCCGCCAGCATCAGCGTGCTGAGCGGGTAGTAGATCATCGGTTTGTCGTAGACGGGCAGCAGCTGCTTGCTCACCGCCTGGGTGATCGGATGCAGGCGGGTGCCGCTGCCGCCCGCGAGGATGATTCCCTTGCGATGGCTGGGATTGATCGCCATCCGGCCCGCGACAGGTCGGGTTATTTCAGCATGGGGCTTCCCGTGAATCAAGCGGCGCCAGTCGAGGCCGGGCAGCCGGGGAACGATGGCGGGCGTGCTCGCCATGTAAGAGAGGTAATCCGGATGGCGCTCAGCCAGTCCCTGTTCCTCCCGTCGCGCCTTGCCACGGAGCACCGCCGCCAGAGCCAGCAGCAGGCTCAGGTGCAGCAGGCTGCCGGTGGCGATCACGACCCCCAGGGATGCCATCAGCACCGCCTGATACAGGGGGTGTCGGCAGTGGCTGTAGGCCCCGTTCCGGATCAGTTGGTTGTCATCACGGGGTGCGGGAAGGGGGGAGAGGCTGGCTCCCAGCGACAGCAGCGAGCGGGCGGCGAGCAACAGAGCGGTCAGCAGGATCAGCACACCTGTCAGCCGAAGCAGCGGGGGCCAGGCTGTCAGTCCCCAGACAGTGACCGGTGGGGCGGCAGGCAGCAGATGGGCCGTGATCAGCAGCAGCTGAGCCAGCAGCCACCACTCTCCGCGGCGGTTGTCCAGCCAGCCTCCCCAGCTCAGCCCCCAGCCCGATGGCATCACTCGTTCACCACAAGGGCGGTCACCTGATGGCGCTGGATCAGCTCCGCCAGCTGCAGCATGTCGGCTCGATGTACCAGTCCGACGCAGCCGAGGGTGCCGCTGTTGGCGTTGCGATTGGCACTGGGATCGAGGTGGATGCCGAGGTGGCCTCGTCCTGTGGGGAAGAGCGGTTCGATGCCGATCCAGATCGGCCCCAGTTCTGCGGGGTCGCCGGGGCCAAGCGGTTCGATCGGCCCAAGGCTGTAACGGCCGACGGGCAGCGGGGCCCTGGTTCCGGTGCGGTGGCGGTCAGCGGTCTGCCGATGGGCACGGCCGGTGACGGCGTCGAAGCGCTGGATCTGTTCGCCTGCGGCGATCAGCCGCAGATCCCAGATCGGATCCTTCGTGCGCGAGAGCTGTCGCGATGTCCGTTCAAGAACCAGCAGGGAGTCCGTGGAAGGCAGGGCAGCCAGTTCCGTGGCGCAGACCGGCACAGCGGTGGCGCTGCAGAGCAGGCAGCTGGCAAGCAGACGGGCCGGCGTCATCGACGGAACAGGGCTGAGCGGCACCCTATGGAGCGGTTTTTCCCTTCAGGAGAAAAAGAGTCGGTTGCTCAGGCGTCTCCCACTGGACACAGGCCGGGATTCAGAGTTCCTCTCGGACGAGTTTGTCTGCAGCTGCTGCATCCAGCCCTGTGAGCTGGCAGGCCTCGTCCAGTTGGTTCTCGAGCATGGCGGCAGCCTTGCGGACCTGGGGGTTGGCCAGCACGGCGGGGCTGATGCCCAGCTCCTGCAGGGCGATGGCCATCGCCTGATCCGCTTGACGACGCTTCAGCCGTCCTCGCGCCACCTGGCATTCGCCATGGGCCAGGGTGGCTGTGGCAAAGGCCCGGATGCTGCGCGCCAGTTCGAGGCGGGCCACCCGGCGGCTGGTCGCCGGGTCAGGTGCCTGCTCCTGGCTCCATGTCGGTCCGATGGTCACCAGCAGGGCGACCATCAACAGGCGGGTTCTCCAGGAGCCGGGCATCGGTTGCATCGGTCGCTGCGTCAGTCAAGCCCGGGAAAGCGTGCAGCGATGGGGTCACCGGTGTAGTGGGGAACCCAGCCCTCGTTGTCGCGGAAGAAGCGCAGCACGCAGAAGGCGGGCCGGGGACCCATGTCGAACCAATGGCGAGTGCCGGCGGGGATGCTGATCAGATCGCCGTGCTCGCAGAGCGTGAGCAGCACCTCCTGGTCGATGTGGAAGCAGAACAACCCCTGCCCCTCCACGAAGAAGCGCACCTCATCATTGTCGTGGCGGTGTTCCGCCAGAAACTGCTTCCGTCGCGCCTCCCGCTCGGGATGCTCCGGTGTGATCCGCATCGTGTCGACGATGCGGCAGCCGCTCTCCTGCTGCACACGGGTGATGGCAGTGCCGTAAGCCGCCAGGATCTCCGCGTCGCCAGCTCCCGGCGACAGATGCAAAGGCGTCGGCCACTGGTCGAAGCGGATGCCGCGTCGGTCCAGTTCCGATCGGATGATCGCCGGGTCGTTGCTGACCAGCAGCGGAAGCGGTGAAAGGGGCCGGGCTGCATCGGAGCGCTCTGGAAAGATGCTGAGACGACTCATCGTCTGGTTTCCGGGCGACAGAACCGCTGCCCATCCTCAACCAGTCACCCGCGGGTGGACTCACCCTTGTGGGGGTTGGCCCCGGGGATCCCGACCTGCTCACCCTCGCCGCCGTGGGGGCGATTGAAGCGGCTGACCTGATCGCCTGCCCGGTGGCTCGCAGCGGAGCGGAGAGCATGGCGGCTGCGATCGCCGCACGATGGATGCGGCCGCATCAGCGGATCGTTCCCCTGCTGTTCCCGATGGTGGATGCGGCGGAGCCGCGGCGTCTTGCCTGGCACCAAGCCGCGGACACCCTCGCGGCGGAGGTGGCCACCGGTCAGCGCGTCGTGCTGCTCTGTGAGGGGGATGCCTCCCTGTTCGCCACGGGCAGCTATGTGCTGCTGGCCCTGCAGCAACGGCATCCAGATTGCCCATGCCGTGTGATCCCCGGCATCACGGCCGTCTCTGCGGCGGCGGCGGCGGCGAACTGGCCCCTGGCGCTTCAGCAGGATCAGCTCCTGATGAGGCCATGCCCGGAGCGGGAGGACCAGCTGTCGCAGGCTCTGGACCATGCGGCTGGACAGGCCAGGGTGCTGGCTCTGCTCAAACTGGGTCGACGCTGGCTCTGGGTGCGGCAGGTGCTGGAGCGCCGGCAGCTGCTGGAGTCGTCTCTGTTCGCCGAACGGGTCGGCTGGCCGGATCAGACCCTGCGGCCAGCCCAGGATGTACCGGGCGGTGTACGCCCCTATTTCTCCCTGCTGCTGATCCGTCAGAGTTGGCCGGAGGTGCTTCCCTGAGCGGCGAGCGGAACCAGGCTGCGGCGGAAGGCTGCGGGTGCCGGCGTGCCGAACAGAACCCGTTTGAGCAGGGCCAGCAGCGCTCGCCACTCCTGAGGTGCCAGCCGATCACGCCAGCAGCCGGAGCGGCCGTACAGCCATTGCATCAGGGCATGCTGCTGCCGCGCTGTGGTCTTGCCCCAGGCGACCGCCCGGGCCAGGGGGCGTTCCGCTGAGATCTCGATCGGCAGCGGCGGCACGGCCGTGCTCCAGCGGAGTGCGCTGCTGCTCACCAGGGGTGGAACGTGGTTTCGGAAGTGGAGTTCGGCGCCGGTTTCGCTGATGGCCTTGATCCGGCACGGATGCCGGTGTCCGCCGGCATCGAGCACCTCGCCCTCCATGTCCACCGCCAGCCAGGGGGCCGGGTCCCGCATCGGTGGATCCCAGCAGGCCCGCAGAGCCGTGAGTGTGCCCAGCAGATTCAGAACAGCCCAGGCCAGGCCGGCGAAACGTCCGTCATCCCCCCAGGCCTCGCCGTTGCCGAGTTGCTGCAGCAGCCCTGCCAGGTTGGCGGCGTTGAGGGCCGTGAGCACCAGCAGAGGCAGGGCCAGGACCCAGCTCCAGCCCCCCTGGCCGCGGCTCTGGTGCTTGGGGGTGACGCGGAATCCGAGGCGGCGCCCGAGAGCAGTGCTGATCAGGGTGGAGGTCAGGGGAACGGTGAGCACCCAGCCGGTGAGCTCGCTCAGCAGGGCGGCTCGGCTCCCTCTGTTGAGCCAGCCGATGCTGAGCAGCACCGTGGCCCACATCGGCAGCACCAGCTCGAGGATGGCCCTGCCGGTGAGATGGATCGGCAGGATGTTGAGCAGGCCGTAGCTGAGCGGCATCAGCATCAACACCAGCCTGGGCAGGTTGTTGATCCAATGGATCACACCTTCGAGGTAGGCGAGGCGCTGGCCCAGGCTGAGGCCGCCGGCCCGGATCGGTCCGCTCGACAGGCGGAGGCTCTGCAGGGTGCCGGCGGCCCACCGCTGGCGCTGACGCACGAAGTCGGCCATGGTCTCCGCCGCCAGGCCGGCGCTCAGCTTCTCCTGCAGGTAAACCAGTCGCCACCCCTGTTGACGCAGGGCGATGCCGGTGACGAAATCCTCCGAGAGGGCCTGTTCCACGAAGCCTCCCACCTGATCGAGGGCTGCGCGACGCACCACGAAGGATGTGCCGGCGCAGACCACAGCCCCCCAGCCGTCCCGCACCGGTTCGATCCAGCGGTAGAAGCTCTCCTCATCCGGCAGCAGCCAGGGTTCCATGCCCAGATTGCGCATCACCGGATCGGCGTTGAGGAAGCTCTGGGGTGTCTGGACCAGGGCCACCTCCGGGTCCTGCAGAAATCCGATGCAGCGCTCCAGAAAGACCGTCTGTGGAATGAAATCGGCGTCGAAGACCGCCACCAGTTCGGCCTCGATGCGGCGCAGTCCGTCGTTGAGGTTGCCCGCTTTGGCATTGGAGCGCTGCGGCCGGTGGCGGTAGCGGCATCCCAGCTTCCGTGCCAGTTGCCGCACGTCGTCGCGGCCGCTGTCATCCAGCAGCCAGACGGTGCAATGGGGATACGACTGGGCCAGGCAGCCCTGCAGGGTGC
Source organism: Parasynechococcus sp. (assembly GCF_045559935.1). Classification (NCBI taxonomy): domain Bacteria; kingdom Bacillati; phylum Cyanobacteriota; class Cyanophyceae; order Synechococcales; family Prochlorococcaceae; genus Parasynechococcus; species Parasynechococcus sp. The sequence continues at coordinate 82,699 of NZ_JBJLJL010000003.1, read as the reverse complement.
GTTCGAGAACGTTGAGGGGTTCGCCGTAACTGGGAACGAGAATCGCGACCTTCGGTTGCCAGCGGTCGGCTTTCCAGCGGCGTGTCAGATCCGCCACCTGGGTTCGTCGATCCGGGAAGGCTCTCCAGGCCAGCCAAAGGGGCAGGAGCCCGGTGACCAGCAACCAGCCCTCGGCCACCAGCATCAGCAGACTCAGGGCGGTGGAGAGCCCCGAGTCGAGGTTGAGGCTGTCCGTGCAGCGCCAGTGCAGGTAGCGCAGCGTCAGCAGGCTGATCAGCAGAATCAGGCTGCGGCGGGCCCAGAGCGGAGAGTCCGCTTCCGGACGACGGGTCAGCCAGAGGGGCCAGAGCAGCAGCAGCAGGCTCACCCCAGGCTCAGACGTTGGGCGTCGAGCAAAGCTAGGGCGTCTGCAGGGGTGGGTGCGCGCATCAGCGCATGGCGCAGCCGGGGAGCGCCGGCGAAGCCGGTGCAGGTCCAGCCCATGTGCTTCCTGGCAATCAGCAGGCCATGGTCACCGCGAGCCTCCACGAGGGCGATCAGCTGTTCCCTGGCCAGTTCCAGCCGCTCGAGCGGCTCCGGCGTCGCCGGCACCGGCCGCCCCGCCAGGGCGGCATCGATCTGACCGACCAGCCACGGGGCTCCCATCGTGCCGCGTCCCACCATCACCCCTTCGGCGCCGGTCAGCGCCAGGCAGCGCAAGGCCTCTTCTGGGGTGTTGATGTCCCCGTTGGCGATCACTGGGATGGTCAGAGCCTGCCTGACCTCGCCGATGGCCTGCCAGTCCGCCTTCCCCTTGAAGCCCTGCTCGCGGGTGCGTCCATGCAGGGTGAGCAACTGAGCGCCGGCGTCCTGGAGCTGGCGGCACCAGGTGACGGGATCGGCGTCGCTGCCGCACCAGCCCAGTCGTGTCTTGACGGTGACGGGCAGGCGAACGGCCCGGACCACCGCATCGATGATCCGCGCCGCCAGATCCGGGTCCCGGATCAGTCCGGAACCTCCTCCTTTTCGGGCGATTTTGCGGACCGGACATCCCATGTTGATGTCGATCAGAAAGGCGCCCGCGTCCTCGGCGCGGCGGGCGGCATCGGCCATCGCCTCAGGACGGTGATCGAACAGCTGGACTCCGATCGGGCCGTTCTCCTCCGACAGCTCCTCGACCTTGCCGCGGCCATGGCCCAGTTCCAGGCTGGTGGCATTGACCATCTCCGTGAACAGCAGCGCCTCCGGTGCCCAGCGCCGCACCAGGCCTCGGAAGATGCGATCGCTCACTCCCGCCAGGGGGGACTGCAGCACGCGGCAGGTCAGCTCGCGCGGCGTGCCACGGCCGGGAAGCTGAAGCGGGGAGGACGCCACCATGGGTCCATGCTGCCGATCGATGTGTCCGCGTTCTGGCCCCTGAGCCGTCCTCTGCTGCATCAGATGCTCGAGGACCGCTGCAGTGACCGCTTCGTCTGTGAGCGGATCTGGGAGCGACTCGGTTACGACTCCGGCGAGGCTGGCTGGCGGGCCGGCGTGCGGACACCGCCGGACTGGGCAGAGGCCTTCCCGCTCGGCCCGGAGGTGATTGCCCTGCGCCCCGCCTCGGTGCGCCTGACGCGCTCGATCGCCAAGCCCCACAAGCAGCTGCTCAAGCAGCAGCTGGCCTTCAGTGGCTACCGGATCGGAGAGCTCTACCCCCGTCGAACCAGGCGGGCCACCGCCGTGAACTGGCTGCTCGCCTGGCTGGCGGACCGGGGGGAGCCCCTTGCGGAGCAGGGGCCGATGGCGCCGGAGTTGCCGCCCCCGGAGAATCCGGTGCAGGGGCATCCCGGGGACCTGCCTGTGAGCTGAGGCCGGCGGATCAGGCCTGAATCGAGACGGGGGTGCCTTTGGGGGTGTTCTCGAACAGCCAGCGGGCCTGGGCCAGGGGCATGCGCACACAGCCGTTGCTGCGCGGCACACCGAAGGCCTTGCCGGCGTTCTCCTGCCACGGGGCTGCATGCATGCAGATGGCTTCGTTGGCGGAGACGCACATGGTGTACGGAACCCCAGGCACCGTGTAGGTGCGGCCTCGCAGGGTGACCGCGCGGTACTTCGTGAACACCTTGGTGTCGAAGATCGGCGTCGGTGTCGAGGCCTTGCCGGTGCTCACGGGGATCACCCGCACCACATCGTGATTGCTGTTGTAAACGGTGAGCTTCTGGTCGGAGAGGTCGACGACGAGGCTGGCCACAAGATCGAGCATGGCGCTGAACAACGCTTCACCCGGACTAGCTGTCTCATTTGAGACTGATTGGTCTCGTTTCGAAAGGTTTCCGTTTCCGCGGGTCTGTAGGGTCAGGAATTGATCGGAGTCCCGCCCCGTGGCGCGTCCCGTCGTTGCGATCATCGGACGTCCCAACGTCGGCAAGTCCACGCTGGTCAATCGTCTGTGCCGCAGCCGTGAGGCGATCGTCCATGACGAACCCGGAGTGACGCGGGATCGCACCTATCAGGACGGGTTCTGGGGAGACCGGGACTTCAAGGTCGTGGACACCGGCGGTCTGGTGTTCGACGACGACAGTGAGTTTCTGCCCGAGATCCGGGAGCAGGCCAACCTGGCACTCGAGGAGGCCAGCGTCGCCCTCGTGATCGTCGACGGTCAGCAGGGCATCACCGCTGCCGACGAATCCATCGCCGAGTTTCTGCGCACGCACACCTGCCCCACCCTGTTGGCGGTGAACAAGTGCGAGTCCCCCGAGCAGGGGCTGGCGATGGCTGCGGAGTTCTGGAGCCTCGGGCTGGGGGAGCCGTATCCGATCTCCGCCATCCACGGCGCCGGGACCGGCGAACTGCTGGATCAGGTGCTCAACTTCCTGCCTCCGAAGGATGAGGAGGGTGATCAGGAGGAGCCGATCCAGCTGGCGATCATCGGGCGTCCCAATGTCGGTAAATCCAGTCTGCTCAATGCGATCTGCGGAGAGCAGCGCGCCATCGTGAGCCCGATCCGCGGCACCACCCGCGACACCATCGACACCAGCCTCGAACGGGAGAACCGCTCCTGGCGACTGGTGGACACCGCCGGCATCCGCCGCCGTCGCAGCGTCAATTACGGCCCGGAATACTTCGGCATCAACCGCAGCTTCAAGGCGATCGAGCGCAGTGATGTGTGCGTTCTGGTGATCGATGCCCTGGATGGGGTCACCGAGCAGGATCAACGGCTGGCAGGTCGGATCGAGGAGGACGGACGGGCCTGTGTGGTGGTCGTCAACAAGTGGGACGCCGTTGAAAAGGACAGTCACACCTTGCCGGCGATGGAGAAGGAGCTGCGCGCCAAGCTCTACTTCCTCGACTGGGCGCCGATGCTGTTCACATCAGCGCTCACCGGACAGCGGGTGGACAGCATTTTCGCCCTGGCGGCCCTGGCGGTCGAGCAGCACCGGCGCCGGGTCAGCACCTCCGTGGTGAACGAGGTGCTCAAGGAGGCGCTGAGCTGGCGAAGCCCTCCCACAACCCGTGGTGGACGCCAGGGGCGGCTCTACTACGGCACGCAGGTGTCGAGCCGTCCGCCGAGCTTCACCCTGTTCGTCAATGATCCGAAACTGTTCGGAGAGACCTACCGCCGTTACGTGGAGCGTCAGATCCGGGAAGGACTCGGCTTCGATGGAACCCCGGTGAAGCTGTTCTGGCGTGGCAAGCAGCAGCGCGATGCGGAACGGGATCTGGCACGCCAGCACCAACGATCCAGCTGAGCCATGGACTGGCTGCGTCAGATCCCCATGGGGCAGTACGTCGACGGCGCCGAGGGCTGGCCGCGACGGCTCGATCCGCGCCTGAAGCTGGCCTGGTCCCTGGTGTTCCTGCTGACCCCTGTGCTGGCTGGCCCCCTGTGGCGCCTCGCCCTGGTGCTTGGACTGCTGCTGATCACCCTGATCAGCGGTCTGCCGGTTCGCCTCTGGTGGAGATCCTTGCTGCTGCTGACCCTGCTCTCCATCGCCGTGGGTCTGCTCTCCCTGCTGCTGCCGGCGGTGGACCCTCCGTCACCTCTGAATCTGCGCGATCCGCAGGAGCTGCCGGGTCTCGGCGCGGACTGGCCGAGCTGGGATCTGCTGCGCCTCGGGCCTGTCCAGCTGGGTCCGCTGACCCTGGGGCCTCTGGTGGTGGATCGGGCTTCGGCGCTGCTGGGCCTGCGCACCTCGACGCTGATCTTCACCGTGATCCACAGCGTCAATCTGGTGCTGCTCACCACGATGCCGGAGGACCTGGTCTGGGCTCTGACCTGGTGCCTGATGCCGCTGGAGCGGTTGGGATTGCCGATGCAGCGGCTGGGATTCCAGCTGCTGCTGGCGTTGCGGTTTCTTCCTCTGGTGCAGGAGGAGCTGCAGAACCTGCTGCGGGCCCTCGCCAGCCGGGCTGTGAGTTTCCGTCTCCTGGGATTCAAGGCTTCCTTCGGCCTGGTGCTCTCCGTCGGCGAACGACTGCTGGCCAACATCCTGTTGAGGGCGGAGCAGGGGGCGGATGCTCTGGTGGCCCGCGGCGGCAGGATCCTCAGTCCGGCGCGGCTGCGACTGCCGGTGGAATCGCCGGCGCGACTGCTCAACGGCGCGGCGGCCATGTCGCTGTTGATCGTGCTGTTTCTTCGCAGCAGGTACGGTGCGTTCTGACTTGCGATCCGGGTGATGGCAGCAGAGCGGTATCTCAATCACCCCACCTTCGGGATGCTCTACCGGGTGGCACCGGCCGGCGAAGGTCGAGACGTCTACGCAACCCTCTACGCGCAGCGGATGTTCTTTCTGGTGACGCTTCAGCCGCGCGGGGCTCAGTTCGAGGTGATCCCGTATCAGGACGCGCGCCATCATGCGGATGTGCACCTGAGCCGTTGCCGCCGCGATGGGTCGCCCGATCTGGAGGATTGGCGGCAGCTGTTTGATCAGACCTTCATCTGAACCGATGACAGCCTCTGCGGTCGATCGCTGGCGGGAGCTGCAGGAGCAGCTGCCCGGATCGGCCCGGCTGCTGGCCGTGAGCAAGGGGCATCCCCCCGAGGCGGTGCGGGCTCTGGCCGGGCTGGGGCAGCGGGCTTTCGGGGAGAGCCGACTGCAGGAAGCGCTTCCGAAGCAGGAGCAGCTGGAGGACCTTGCGCTGGAGTGGCATTTCATCGGTCGCCTGCAGAGCAACAAGGTGCGGGGGGTGGTGCGCGCTTTTCCCGTGATCCATTCGGTCGATTCCCTGGCCCTGGCTGAACGGGTTTCCCGGATCGCAGGGGAGGAGGCCTGTCATCCGCAGGTGTTGCTGCAGGTGAAGCTGCGCCCGGATCCCAGCAAGGGTGGTTTCTCGGCGGAGGGCCTGCTGGAGGCCTGGTCGGCTCTCGCAGCGCTCCCGCATCTCTCGATCACCGGCCTGATGACCATGGCGCCGCTCGAGGCTCAGGAGGAGGACCGCAGTGCCTTGTTCGCGGACTGCCGCGCCCTGGCCGACAGGCTGGAGCTGGCGGACTGTTCCATGGGCATGAGTGGTGACTGGCCCCTGGCGGTGCGGCAGGGCGGCACCTGGTTGCGCATCGGTTCGGCCCTGTTCGGTCCGAGGCCAACGTCACAGGATGGGGCTGAGTGACTTGCTTGAGCGGGGCTGAAACGCTATCCAGGGACAAGGTTGTCCGGCTCGCCCCGGACTTCGAACCTGCCTGCTCATCCACGTCTCAGCCTGAGAGGAATCCAAGGTGTCGCTGATTTCCCGCCTACGTGCCGTCGTCGCCGGAGACGACTATCTCGATGGCGATCTTGACGATCTCGTCTACGAAGACGAGCAGCAGGAGCAGGACCAGCGGGCCACCCATGCCGATGGGGGTGCGCTGGCGACCATTGCCGACAGCAACCCCTTCGATCTCGGCGACAGCCTGCCCGGATCCAATGTGATCGGCATGCCGGGCATCAGCACCGCCGCTGCGGAGGTGAATCTGATGGAGCCGCGCAGCTTCGATGAAATGCCCCGCGCCATCCAGGCCCTGCGCGAGCGCAAGACCGTCATCCTCAATCTCACGATGATGGAACCGGATCAGGCTCAGCGCGCGGTCGATTTCGTCGCGGGAGGCACCTTCGCCATCGACGGACATCAGGAGCGCGTCGGCGAGAGCATCTTCCTGTTCGCCCCCAGTTGCGTCACGGTCACCAACACCAGTCACGAGGAGACCTCCGCCCCCACGGTCGTCAGCCGCGAAAGCGACTCCAAGGAGGAGGAGAGCAGCTCAGCGCCCTCCCCCGCCTGGGGTGCGACCGCTCTCTGAGATCCGAGGTCTTGACTCCCGACGTGGGTGTGATCGGCCTGGGCCGCATGGCCCGGGCCCTTGTTGAACCCCTGCTCCAGCGTGGCGAGCTTGATCCTGGGGGCCTGATGGCCGTGGTCGGACGTGCCGCTTCGATCGAGCCCATCTCCCGTGAGCTGCCTTCCGGCGTGCGGCTGTTCTCTGCTGATGCAGCGACCGCCCGTGAGGTCTGGACAGCACCGCTCCAGCTGCTGGCGATCAAACCCCAGCAACTGGATGCGGTGGCGGCGGAAGCGCCCGCCGTCGTCGGGCAGCCTCTGCTCATTTCCGTGCTCGCCGGGGTCAGTCTGGCGCGATTGCAGCGGCTGTTTCCAGGACATCGCTGCATCCGGGCTGTGCCGAACACACCGGCCCTGGTGGGGGCCGGGTTGACGGCTCTGGCCTGGGGAGACGACATCAACCCTGAATCACGGACCCGGGTGCGTCATCTGTTCGCATCCGTCAGTGAAGTGCTGGAGCTGCCGGAGCCCAAGCTGGACGCTTTTCTGGCCCTCACCTCCTCCGGTCCCGCCTTTGTGGCGGTGGTGGCCGAGGCGATGGCGGATGGAGCGGTGGCGGCTGGACTTCCCAGAGATCAGGCGCTGCATCTGACCCATCGCACCCTGGCGGGCAGTGCCGCTCTGCTGCAGGAGCGACAGCTGCACCCGGCTCAGCTCAAGGACATGGTGAGTTCGCCCGCGGGCACAACAATCGCCGGTCTGCGTCGACTGGAGCAGGCCGGGGTCCGCTCCGCCCTGATCGAAGCCGTGCTGGCGGCGGCTGAGCGGAGTCGGGAACTCGCCTGAACTCAGGCCGCCAGTGGCCTGGTGGCCAGAAGGGTGCCGTACAGCTGCTCGATCGCGTCGATGTTGCGGCTCAGTCGGTAGCGCTCAAGCGCCCGCTGTCGTGCCCGGCGTCCGAGCTCCGCGGTGAGCACCGGTTGATCGCGCAGCACCGGCAGCAGGGTGCGCAGCTGGGTGGCCACTCCCTGGGTGCTCAACACGATTCCGGCCCCACCGTCCAGCACTTCGCCATCGGCACCCGCGTCGGTGGCGATGCAGGCCGTGCCGGTGGCCATGGCCTCCAGCAGCGCCAGAGACAGTCCTTCCACCAGGCTGGGCAGCAGGAAGACTTCGGCGCACTGCATCAGGGCGATGCGGGTGTTCAGGTCCGCTTCGTATCCCCACCAGAGGATCCCTGGCTCGTTGAAGCTGTTCTGGAGGGTGCCGCGCAGCGGACCGTCACCGACGATCACCAGTCGGCATCCCTGGGGTGACACCAGGCGCCAGGCCCGCAGCAGCGCCTCCACGTTCTTCTCCGTGGCAAGGCGGCCCATGTAGAGGAACGTGCGCTCCGATCCGAGGCGCTGCCGAACCCGTTGCAACAGCACGGCATCACCACCGTGACGGGACGGTGCCCAGCGATCGGTGTCCACGCCGTTGGGGATCACGGCCAGGCGGTCGGCCGGCACCCCGAGGCGGATCAGCACTTCCGCCTGCAGCTGGGAGAACACGATCACCCGGTCGTAACGGGCAAGCGCCGGGGCATAGAGCTGGTAGGAGAGCTGCTGGGTCCCGGCGGTGAGGTTGCGCATCCCCGCGTCGAAGGGGGGATGGAACGTGGCGACGAGGGGGACCCCCAGCTGCTGACAGAGGTCGGGTAAGCGGAAATCCAGCGGCGAGAGAGTCAGGCTGGCGTGGACGATGTCCGGCCTGATCCGTTCCAGGGAGTCCCTCAGTTCCCTCTGGGCGCCTGGAGAAGGGATGGTGTAAACCTGCGATTTCACCAGGTAGGGCAGGCTCACATCCGGATCATTGGCCAGCAGTGAGGTGGAACCGCTTTCCGGGCTGCGGGGATTGTCGAAATGAATGAAGTGAGTCTGGTGACCGCGTTCACGCAGGGCCTCCGTGGTGCTCAGGCCGTAGGAGACATTGCCGCAGAACGGAGATTTCTTACCCAGCCAGGCAATCTGCACCAAGCGCTCTGCGGTCCTCCTCTGGCAAGGCAGCAAGTTAGCAGCGCTTCCAGGGTCTCTCCAGCACTGCCGCGCCGAGGGCCAGGGTCGCCAGCAGCAGCAGCACCGGCCTGAGTCCGACGCTGCTCACGAGGGTCCCCGCCAGCACCAGCGGCAGGCTGAGGGCGATGTTGATCAGGTTGTTCTGCAGGCCGAACACGCGGCCCCGTTCCCGTTCCGGGGTGTCCTCCTGCAGTGTCGTCTGGGCTGGGATCGCCACCAGGGCGGCACCGATGCCGAGCAGGGTGCAGAGGCTCAGTGTGATCAGCAGGCGCCCCTGGAGCTGGCCGAGCAGCACCAGGCAGCAGGTGATGGCAGCCAGTCCGGCGGCTCCGAGATGGTGGCGGCTGATGCGATGCCCGAGCTGGGCGGTCAGCACCGCTCCGATCGCCATACCCAGGCCACTCATGGCCAGCAGGCTGCCGAATCCCGTCGGCCCCAGGCTGCTGATCGACCCCGCCAGGCTGATGGCGAGCACGTACATCGCGGCCAGCAGGCTGTAGAGCAGCACCAGATTGCGCATGGCCCGCCGCACGGTCGGCCGTTTCACCAGCACCTGCAGTCCTTCACGGATCTCTTCCCCGATGCCGATGTTGTTCGGCCGCGAGGGGGTCTCGCGCAGACGGATGGTGCTGAGGCTGAGAGCCGCCATGCCGTAGCAGAACGGCAGCAGCAGGAATTCACCTCCCGACAGTCCCAGGCTGGCGAGGCTCTGATTGAGCAGTCGCAGGATCGGTTGACCGAGGGCGAAGCCCACGATGGTGGCCGCCATGCTGGTGGCCTGGTAAAGCGAATTGGCCGCCAGCAGCAGTTTGTTCGGCACCAGCAGCGGAATGGCCGCCTGTTCCGCCGGGGCGAAGAACTGGGTGAGCACCGACTCCAGGAAGGTCATCAGCAGCAGGGCCCAGTACCCCCAGCTGAGCCCGAGCAGTTCAGGACCCGGCAGGAGACAGACAGGGGCCAGCAGCACCAGCAGGGCCCGCATGGCGTTGGAGGCCACCATCACCCGCCGTTTCGGCCAGCGGTCGGCCCAGACCCCCGCCAGCATTCCCAGCAGCACGGCGGGCACGGTGTTGGCCACGTAGATGCCTGTCGCCAGCAGGGTGATGCGCTGAGCTCTGGTCTCGATGTCCATGCGGATGGCGGAGGCGACCTCCGCCATGGCGCCGCTGCTCTGAGCGTCCTGACTCACCCAGTGCTGGGCGATCAGGAACACCATCAGCACGATGTAGAACTTGTCCGCCAGCTGGGAGAAGATCTGGCCGATCCAGAGCCGGCGGAAGTCCTCGAGCCGCACCACGGCCATCAGACCCTGGCGTCCCTCCTCCCGCGCGCTGGAAACCGTGCCGCTCAAGATCCGCCCGCGTCGGGCACATGATCGCTCACCGCAGGGTGAGCCAGCGATTCCCGCAGCATCGGCAACGCCCGGCTGCCTCTCGGCAGATGGCTGCGGATCCAGAGCTCCACGACGGAGAGCAGCCTGAGCCAAACCGGTTCGGGGCCCATCAGCTCCCCGGAGCGTCGGCAGGGCAGATCCGGGCGGGGCAGCCGCTGCAGCAGGGCCAGCTCCGACGGATTCAGCATCAGCCTCGCCGTGGGTTCCGCCCCGATGGCGAAGCCGTCCTCGGGCAGAAGGCTGCAGCGCCAGTCCCACTGACCGATGGGGGGATCCAGCGGGGCGCCGCTGCGGCAGCAGCTCTGCAGCGGCAGCCCGTAGCCCCCGAGGCTCAGCAGGTGGACACAGCCCTGAACGGTGCTCGCCAGCACCATGGTCGGGGCCTCGGCCCGTTGCTCGAGCCGCTCCAGATGCAGCATCAGGGTCGCCAGCATTCCGGTGATCGGATCGTCATCAGCGCCCATCAGCAGGCAGAGATCACTGAGGGCCTGAGCGGCGGCCAGGGTCTCCAGCCGCCGGCCCAGACCGCTGAAACTGCGCTGGACGCGCAGTTGCCGCACCCGGGCCAGTCCGCTGCGGCCTCCCACCTGAAGCTCCAGGAGGGTGAGCGGGGCAGCGGCGGCCAGGCTGCTTTTTGGTCGTCGCGCCCCAGGGACCGCCAGCCGGCTCACCCCCTCCGCCTCGCTGAGCAGAGTGAGCAGCCGGTCGTGCTCCCCCAGGGGACCCACCTTCAGGACGAGCCCTTCCAGCCGTCGTTCCGCCATGGGGTCAACCGATGGGCTGGCGCTGGGCCTGGAGCAGTTGAGGAGCACTGCTGGTGCCGAGCAGGTTGGCGCCGGCGGCCACCAGATCGTGCACCAGCTCCAGGCTGTGGATCCCGCCAGCGGCCTTGATCGCGCAGCGGCCGCGACAGAGCTGTTTCAGCTGGCTCACCTGATCGGGATGGCAGGCGGGGCCGAAACCGTTTCCCGTCTGCACACCGCTGGCCCCGGCATCGATCGCCGCCTCCACCGCCAGTTCCAGCTGCGCGTCGCTGAGCCTGGCCATGTCGAGCACCACCCGCAGGGGGAGGCCCAGGTCACACAGAGCGGCCAGGTCCTCGGCGAAGCGGCCGGAGTCGCCATCGGCCAGGGCGCTGAAATCCGGCACCACATCCAGCTCGTCGGCGCCGTTGGCTGCTGCCCACTGGGCCTCAGCCAGTCGCAGACCGGCGGGGAGGGTGCCGAACGGAAAGTCGATGGCGGCGATCAGTCGTGGACCGTCACCACCCCCGAGTCGATGGCGCAGGGCCGGCAGCCTGGCCAGGGTGCCGCAGATGGCCCGGATGTTGCGTTCCCGGCTGGCATCGCAGCATTCGATCAGCTGCTCGGCATTCAGCAGCGGGTCGAGGATGGCCTGATCCAGAAGGGGAGGCAGATCCGGAAGGTCCTGAAGGGGATCGGCCATGGCGGTTGCGGTCTTCAGTCCCGAGCCTGAATCACGCCGTAGCCCCCATGGTTGCGCCGGTAGATCACCTGCAGCTCACCGCTGTCACTGTCGCGGAAGAGGTAGAAGTCGTGATCGATCAGATCGAGCTGATGACGGGCCTCCTCCAGGCTCATCGGCGGCATCGCGAAATATTTGCGGCGCACGCCGGGGTCGGGGAGCTCGGCATGGCGGCCCTTCAGGAGTGAGCCGTCCACCGGTTCGTCATCGGTGATCGATTCGGTGCCTGGCGTCAGGCTGGCGCTGTGGCCGTGGCTGTGGTGGTGATCGCTGTGGCGCTCCTTCCAGCGCCGCAGCTGACGCGCCAGCTTCCCAGCGGCCATGTCGATGCTGGCGTAGAGGTTCTCACTGCGCTCCTGAGCCCGGATCACGGTGCCGTTGGCGAAGACCGTCACCTCCGCGGTCTGCTGAGGAACACGGGGGTTGCGGGCCACTGAGAGATGCACATCCGCCTCGCGCACCGCCTCAGCGAAGTGATGCGTCGCCCGTTCGAGCTTGGTCTGGGTGTAGTCCCGCAGGGCAGGCGTGATCTCGAGGTTGCGACCATGGATCAGCAACTTCATGCAACGCTCCTGTGCCGATTGTTGACGGCAAATTAGGAACGGTTGGCGATTCGGCACAGTCCTCCGGTGCAATTCTTTTTGAGCCTGCGGAGCCGGTGCCGTTCGAGCAGGCCTGGAGCGCTCAGCGGCTCTGGCAGCAGCGTCTTCTGGAGAATCCCTGCCAGCCGCAGGCGGTCTGGTTGCTGCAGCATCCGGCCTGTTACACCCTCGGTCGCGGTGCCAGCGCTGAGCATCTTCACTTCGATCCGCAGGTTCCGCCGGCTCCGCTGCACCGGATCGATCGCGGAGGGGAGGTGACGCACCATCTGCCAGGCCAGCTGGTGGCTTATCCGGTGCTGGATCTGCGTCGTCACCAGCCGGACCTGCACTGGTATCTGCGTCAGCTGGAACAGGTGCTGCTGGATGTGCTTGCGGAGTTCGACCTGGTGGGAGAGCGCATCCCGGGCTTCACAGGGATCTGGCTGGAAGGTCGCAAGGTGGCGGCCATCGGAACCGGATGCCGTCGCTGGATCACCCAGCACGGTCTCGCTCTGAATGTGTCCTGTGCGCTGAGCGGGTTTGAGCTCATCACCCCCTGCGGTCTCCGGGGCAGCCGGGTGGGTCGTCTGTGCGACTGGCGGCCTGGGTTGACGGTGGAACAGGTTCAGCCCCGGCTGCGGGAAGCCCTGCGCCGACGTTTCGATCTGGTCTGGTCCGCGGAAGCGTGATAGGCCTGAGCCCATCGATGGATCGCCTCCGATGACGGCCAGCTGGACCCCGACACGCCAGGAGCAGGACTCGCTACGACGCCATCAGCACGTCCTCGAGCTGCAGCGGGTTGATGCGATCTGGCCCTGGCTGGCGGATCACCACGGCACCCTGACGGCCCTGGATGCGCCCCATGTGGCTCATCCGGAACGGCTCAGCTTCGCGGAACTGGCTCAGTGCATCGCCACGGCGGCTGCTGCTTTCCGGGAGCAGGGTCTGGAAGCCGGCGAGGTGGTGGCGCTGTTCGCCGAGAACAGCCCCCGCTGGCTGGTGGCTGATCAGGGGCTGATGCGGGCCGGAGCTGCCGATGCCGTGCGGGGGGCGTCCGCTCCGGTGGAAGAGCTGCGTTACATCCTGTCGGACTGTCGGGCCACTGCCCTGGTGGTGCAGAACGCGGAGGTGTGGCGACGCCTGGCGTTGACACCGGAGCAGCGAGCCCCGCTTCGCTTCGTGCTGCAGCTGGAAGGGGAGCCTCAGGACGGGGTGATGAGCTGGGACGCCTTCCTGGCGAGCGGGCGTGGTCGCCCGTCGGTGCCATGCGACGCGGATCGTGAGCCGTCACGTCAGGCGGTGGCCACGGTGCTCTACACCTCCGGCACCACCGGCCAGCCCAAGGGGGTGCCGCTGACCCACGCCAACCTGCTGCATCAGATGCACTCTCTGGCCTGTGTGGCCTATCCGGCACCGGGCTCGCCTGTGCTCAGCGTGTTGCCGATCTGGCACGCCTATGAGCGCAGTGCCAGTTACTACTTCCTGTCCTGCGCCTGCACGCAGACCTACACCACGATCAAGCAGCTGAAGAAGGATCTGCCGCGGGTGCGGCCGATCGCCATGGCCACGGTGCCGCGTCTGTGGGAAGCGGTGCAGGCTGGGTTCGAGGATGTGCTGAAAACCTTTCCGCCGTCGCGACAGCGGCTGTTGAGAGCGGCCCTGGCCAACAGTGCGGCCCAGCGGCGTGCGATGCGGACCGCGCGCAACCTGCTGCTGGAACCGATGGCTCCGGCCGCCCGGCTGGCGGCGGCTGCGGAAGCGGGGCTGCGCTGGCCTCTGCACGCCCTTGCCTCCACGCTGATCTGGCCGAAGCTGCGGCTTCAGCTCAGCGGCGGACAGCTGCGGTACCCCATCAGCGGTGGCGGAGCCATTGCCCCTCACATCGATGCGTTCTTCGAAGCGGTGGGGATCGAGCTGCTGGTGGGGTACGGACTCACGGAGACCAGTCCGGTGGTGAGCTGCCGCCGACCGTGGCGCAACATCCGCGGCAGTGCAGGCCTGCCGATGCCGGAGACCGAGTTCCGCATCGTCGATCCGGAGTCAGGGGAGGATCTGGGACTGCGCCGCAGGGGCCGGGTGCTGGTGCGCGGTCCCCAGGTGATGGGGGGCTATCTGGGCCGGCCGGAGGCCAGCGCCAAGGTGCTCGATGCTGAGGGCTGGTTCGACACCGGTGATCTGGGACTGCTGCTCGCGGATGGTTCGCTGGCGTTGACCGGCCGCGCCAAGGACACGATCGTGCTGAGCAGCGGTGAGAACATCGAGCCCGGTCCACTGGAGGAGGCTCTGGTGGCCAGTCCGCTGATCGAGCAGGTGATGCTGGTGGGTCAGGACGAACGCCAGCTCGGAGCACTGGTGGTGCCCAGGGTGGAAGCGCTTCAGACCTGGGCCTCGGAGCAGGGGATGGCCCTGGCGGAGGATCTCGGAGGGCGCCCGGGGGATGCGCTGTTGTTGAAACGGCTGATGCAGGAGTGCAACCGGTTGCTCAAGGGACGATCCGGGTCCCGCGGGGATGAGCGCTTGGCCGGGGTGGTGCTGGTGGATCCCTTCAGCATCGAGAACGGTCTGCTCACGCAGACGCTCAAGCAGCGTCGCGATCGCATCACGGCCCGGGATGCTGCCCTGATCGAGCAGCTGTACGGCCGATGAGGGGATGATCATGGAGGTGATTGACCTGAGGCCGCACGGCTGAGACGCTTGCTGCTTCTCAAGCAGTCCCATGGCCGACGGCACCATCCTGACGATCAAGCGCCCGATCACCGTTCGTGCCGTGGTGACCCCCACCTGGAAGGAGGAAGCGGAGCGGGAGATCAGCAACGGCATCGCCAACTGCGATCAGCAGCTGGCCCAGCTGGAGCAGGAGGGTCAGCAGGTCGTGGATGAGGTGCGCCGTCAGAGCGCCAACCCGCTCGATCCCCGGGTGCAGGAGCAGGTGGCTCAGATTCAGCAGCAGGTCGCCGCCAAGCGTTCCGAGATCGAGGAGCAGAAACGCGGGTTGCTGCAGCAGCAGGCTCAGGTGCGTGAGCTCGAGCTGGAGCAGATCGTGGAGCAGGGCCAGTTGGAGAGCACCTGTGAGCTCGCCGTCGGCGACAACCTGGTGCAGAAGATGCAGGTGTCGATCGTCGTGCGGGACGGTGTCGTTCAGGCCATTGAGGAGGCCTGATCAGCAGCCATCAGCTGACTCGTAAACTCCCCTGATCTGCCCTCTCGGAGACGGTTTTGGCAACCCACGACATCTTCATGCCTGCCCTCAGCTCCACCATGACGGAGGGCAAGATCGTGGAATGGCTGAAGCAACCCGGCGACAAGGTCGGACGGGGGGAGTCGGTGCTCGTGGTCGAGTCCGACAAGGCCGACATGGATGTGGAGTCCTTTCAGGACGGCTATCTGGCCGCGGTGCTGATGCCGGCCGGCAGCACCGCGCCGGTGGGCGAGACGATCGGACTGATCGTGGAAAGCGAGGCGGAGATCGCTGATGCCAAGGCCTCGGCTCCGGCAGCCCCCGCTGCCGCTGCTCCTGCACCGACGGCCACAGCTCCTGCTCCCGCACCGACGCCTGCCCCCGCACCGGTGGCTGCGGCAGCTCCCGTGGCAGCTCCGCCTCCGGCAGCCATTCAGCCGTCTGCTCCGGTTGTCAACGACGGCCGCATCGTCGCCAGCCCCCGTGCCAAGAAGCTGGCGTCTCAAATGGGCGTGGATCTGGCCACCGTGCGCGGCAGCGGCCCCCACGGCCGGATCCAGGCAGAGGACGTGGAGAAGGCGAGCGGTCAACCGATCTCCGTTCCGAGGGTCGCCGAGGGCACAGCTCCTGCCGTCACTGGAGGCGCGTCCTCTGCTGCAGCGGCACCGGCCGCACCGGCTGGCAGCAGCTTCGGGCGACCCGGTGAGACCGTGCCCTTCAACACCCTGCAGGGGGCGGTGAACCGCAATATGGAAGCCAGCCTGGCGGTGCCCTGCTTCCGTGTCGGGTACACGATCACCACCGACAAGCTGGATGCCTTCTACAAACAGGTGAAGCCCAAGGGCGTCACCATGACCGCCCTGCTGGCCAAGGCCGTGGCCGTCACGCTGGCTCGCCATCCCCAGGTGAATGCCGCCACCACGGCGGCCGGTATGGCCTACCCCGCCGACGTGAACGTGGCCGTGGCCGTGGCCATGGAGGACGGCGGCCTGATCACGCCGGTGCTGCGCAATGCCGACCGCACCGATCTCTATGAGATGTCACGCCAGTGGGGTGATCTGGTGAAGCGCTCCCGCAGCAAGCAGCTGCAGCCGGAGGAATACAGCACCGGTACCTTCACCCTCTCCAATCTCGGCATGTTCGGTGTCGATCGCTTCGATGCGATCCTTCCTCCCGGCACCGGCGCGATCCTGGCGGTGGCGGCATCACGCCCCACCGTGGTGGCCGGCAAGGACGGTTCCATCGCCGTGAAGCGTCAGATGCAGGTGAATCTGACCGCCGATCACCGGGTGATCTACGGGGCTGACGGTGCGGCCTTCCTGAAGGATCTGGCGGAGCTGATCGAGACCCGCCCCGAGAGTCTGGCGCTCTGATCGGAGTGTCCGATCCCAGGGACCGGCAGCTCAGCAGCTACGACTATCCACTGCCGCCTGAGCGCATCGCGCAGGCCCCGGTCGAGCCACGGCACAGCGCCCGGCTGCTGATGGTGCCTCCTGCGGGCAGCGGCGTGGCGTCGACCCGGCATCGTCAGGTCTGGGATCTGCTCGAGGAACTGCAGTCCGGTGATCTGCTGGTGGTCAATGACACCCGGGTGCTCAAGGCGCGTCTGAGGGTGCGCCGCGCCGGTGGCGGACTGTCGGAACTGCTGGTGCTGGAGCCCCGCGGTCAGGGGTTGTGGCTCTGTCTGGCCCGGCCGGCCAAGCGGATGCGGGCTGGGGACGTTCTCACCATCGATGGAACTGAGATCAGGCTCACCGTGGCGGCAGAGGATGCCGCCAGCGGCGGGCGCATCGTTCAGTTTCCGGACGACTGCACCGATGCGGCGACGATCGAGACCCTGCTCAACCGGTGCGGTGAGGTGCCGCTGCCGCCCTACATCGAACGGCACGACCCCGGAGATGCCGAGCGGTATCAGACCCGCTACGCCGAGCGACCCGGAGCCGTCGCAGCCCCGACGGCGGGGCTGCATTTCAGTGATGCACTGCTGGACGCGTTGGCCCGCAAGGGAGTGGAACTGGCCCGGATCACCCTGCATGTGGGACTCGGCACGTTCCGCCCCGTGGAGACGGAGGATCTCACCACGCTCGAGCTGCACAGCGAGTGGATCGAGGTCAGTCCGGCGGTGGTGGAGACGATCCGCCACTGCTCAGGTCGGGTGATCGCCGTCGGCACCACCAGCGTGCGGGCCCTCGAGGGAGCAGCGCAGGTCCATGGCGGAGAGCTGAAGCCGTTCACCGGCCCCGTGGATCTGGTGATTCAGCCCGGCTATCGCTTCCGCGTGGTGCAGGGGCTGATCACCAACTTTCATCTGCCGAAGAGTTCGCTGCTGTTGTTGGTGAGCGCACTGATCGGCCGGGAGACGCTGCTGGGGCTCTACAGCGAAGCGATCAGCAGGAACTACCGCTTCTTTTCCTATGGCGATGCGATGTGGATCGCGCCGGAGGCGGTGCTGGATGCAGCCAGACCCCCGACGCGCTGATCGAGCTCAGACAGCAACAGGTTCCTCGATGATGCCCGTGGGCACCTCGCTGAACATCACCGAGGAGAGGTAACGCTCGGCCAGATCGGGAAGCACCACCACAATGGTTTTTCCGGCGTATTCATCCTGTTCCGCCAGGCGGATGGCTGCAGCTGCAGCGGCGCCGCAGGAGATGCCCACCAGAAGTCCCTCCTCCTCGGCCAGGCGCAGAGCCATGGCGATGGATTCGTCGTTGGTCACCTGCTCCACCTTGTCGACCACGGAGAGGTCGAGGTTCTTGGGGATGAATCCGGCGCCGATGCCCTGGATCTTGTGGGGTCCGGGCTTGACGTCCTCACCATTGAGGGTCTGGGTGATCACCGGACTGTGGCTGGGCTCCACGGCCACCGATTCGATCGCCTTGCCGGCCTCGTTCTTGATGTAGCGGGAAACGCCGGTGATGGTGCCACCGGTGCCGACGCCGGCCACGAGCACATCGATCGCTCCGTCGCAGTCGTTCCAGATCTCCGGACCGGTGGTCTTGAAGTGGATCTCAGGGTTGGCGGGATTGTCGAACTGGCCGGGCATGAAGTACTTGGCCGGGTCGGTCTCGGCGATCTCCTTGGCCTTGGCGATGGCGCCGGGCATGCCCTTGGCAGCTTCGGTGAGAACGATCTCGGCGCCGAGCACGGCCATCACCCGACGTCGTTCGATCGACATCGATTCGGGCATGGTCAGGATCAGCTTGTAGCCGCGCGCAGCAGCCGTGAAGGCCAGGGCGATGCCGGTGTTGCCGGACGTGGGCTCGACGATCACCTTGTCCTTGGTGAGGGCGCCGCTCTTCTCGGCGTCCCAGATCATGTTGGCGCCGATGCGGCACTTGACGCTGTAGGCAGGGTTCCGGCCTTCGACCTTGGCCAGCACGGTGGCCTTGCAGTTCTTGGTGACGTGGTTCAGCTTCACCAGCGGGGTGTTGCCGATGGCCTGGCTGTTGTCGTCGTAGATGCGGGACATGAAGCGTCTGTAAGGGCCCGAAAGGTCAACCTAGAAACACAACCCGCTCGGGAGCCTGGTTGTTAAGGGCTTTTTCAGGCTTCCCTCCCGCTCTCAGGCGTCCAGGGCGTCGCGGAAGCGTTCCCAGAGTTCCCCGGGGTCCTCCAGTCCCACCGAAACGCGCAGCAGGTGGGAGGGCACTCCGCACTCCGCGGCCCATCCGAGTTCGTCGTAGTGCGCCAACTGGGTGTAGGGACAGGCCAGGGTGAATGAGGTGCCCAGGCTGGGTCCCTTGCAGACCCTCAGGGCGTCGTACACCCTCGATGCCTTGGCTTCCCCCTGCTTCAGCTCAAGGGACAGCAGGCAGCCGTGGCCTCCATCCGGGCGCATCAAGGCCAGGAAATGGGGGCAGTCCTTCGGGTGCTGCACACGCGCCACCGCCGGGTGTCTCTCCAGCCGTTCCGCCAGCGCAAGGGCATTGGCATCCAGCTGCGGCACCCGCTGGTCAACGTCGCGGCTCGCCTCCTCCAGGGCGATGGCATCGCCATCCGCCAGCCGGGCAACCGGGGAGATGGCCGTCAACAGTTGATCACTCCAGGGGGAATGGGGGCTCACGAGCAGGCTGCCGGCCATCACATCGCCACGGCCGGCGAAGCTCTTGGTGAGCGAGGTGAAGATCAGATCCACATGGGGCAGGGCCCTGAGGTTGAGGCCGGTGCCGATGGTGTCGTCGGCGATCACGGGAATGCCATGGCGGTGGGCCAGCTCAGCCACGGCCGGCAGATCCACACAGCGCAGCAAGGGATTGCTGGGCAGTTCAACGATCACAGCTGCGGGATCGCGACGCTCCAGGGCATCCTTCAGCTCCTCCAGGTTGTTCCCCTGCAGCAGCTCGCCGCCGTGGAACACCACCTGCGGCTGCTTGAGCACATCCACGTAGGGGAAGCCCAGCTGCAGGGTGGGGCGATTCGGCTTGAGGCTTTGGATGGCGGAGAGCGCCGCATGCAGTCCGGCCATGCCGGCTGGGTGCAGGCTGATCCGATGGGCCTCGATGCCGTGGATGGCGGCCAACCGCTGTCGCACCGCTGTGCGGGCCGCTTCAGCCGTTGCTGGCGCCGGAGCTGATTCCCGTCCCAGCGCAACGGCGGCCTGACGGGAGGAGGCCCCCAGACCCGTGTGCTGCCAGAAGGCCTTGGCGTGGGGGCTGGTGCTGGCGTCGGTGTGCAGGGCCACAAGCGTCTCGTCACGGGTCAGCCGGGTGTGACCATCCGGTTCCTGGCGTTGGCAGTGGGCCTGGGCTGCACGGGCGGCTGCTTCTGTGGAAAACGGCCATGCGGTCAAACCATCCACGGCCATCTGGACGGACAGCTCCTGCAGCAGGGGGTGCAGCCCGAAGCGGGGATAAATCGTCTGCAGGGCCTTGCGACAGGCGGGATCCTTCTCCTCGTAGGCGATCACGTCCTGCCAGCGCGGCAGTGTCATCGAGACGGCATGGGTCGCGTCGGGGAGCGGTTGCCCCAGATCCTTTCCCTGCCAGCAGGGATCGTGCAGCAGATCGCGGGGACTCACACCAGCTGCTCCAGGGCCTGCTGCAGATCCGTCTGCAGATCCACCAGGTCCTCGCAGCCAACGGAGAAGCGCACCAGCCCGTCGTCGATGCCCAGCCTGGTCTTCACCTCTGAAGAGACAGCGGCGTGGGTCATGGTGGCCGGATGGCAGATCAGGCTCTCGATGCCTCCCAGGCTCTCGGCCATGGTGAACCAGCGCAGCCGTTTGCACAGGGCGTAGGTCTGCTCCTGGCTGGCGTCGAAGCTCACCGTCACGATGGCGCCTCCGGCGGCCATCTGCCGGCTGGCAACCGCATGCTGAGGGTGATCCGCTCGGTGGGGGTAGCGCACCCAGTTCACCCTGGGGTGCTCCGCCAGCTGGTCGGCAAGAGCGGCAGCGTTGGCCATCTGCTGCCGCAGCCGCAGCGGCAGGGTCTTGATGCCCCGGGTGATCAGCCAGCAGTCGAACGGCGAGGGCTGCAGACCCAGCGCCTTCTGGGAGAACACCATTTTCTGGTGCCAGTCGGGGTCGTTGGTGCAGACGGCTCCGCCCAGAGCATCGGAGTGACCGTTGATGTATTTGGTGGTGCTGGTGAGTGACAGGGTGGCTCCCAGCTCAAGCGGTCGCTGCACCAGGGCCGTGGCAAAGGTGTTGTCCACCAGCACGGGGATACCGAGGGACTGGGCCACGGCGCAGACCTCCTGGAGGTCGATCACCTTGAGCAGGGGGTTGGTGGGACTCTCCAGCCAGACCATCGCAGGCTTGTGGGATCGGATCTCCTGCAGGGCCTCCGGGCGGGTGAAATCCACCCAGGCGGTGCGCAGGCCGAACTTGGCGAACACCTGCTCGAACAGACGCACGGTGCAGCCGTAGAGGTTCTCTTCGCACAGCACCAGATCTCCCTGCTTCAACTGGGAGACCACGGCGGTGATGGCGCTGACGCCGGAGGCGAACACGGTGGCATGGCTGCAGCCCTCCACCGAGGCGAGCACAGCGTCGAGGATGCGGAAATTGGGGTTGCCGGAACGGGTGTAGTCGAAGCCGGCGGAATTGCCGTGGGCAAAGGTGGAGGTTGGAAAGATCGGAGGCATCACGGTGCCGGTGTCCCCAGCGAAGCTGTCGCCGTGATGGATCACCCGGGTGTTCAGACCTTCGTTGCCGCCTTCCTTCAATGCCACTGAAGCCACAGTGACAGGCTAAGAAATCAAGGTCAGCACGATTTCGTGAGTAAATGCACTCGAAATCTTCACGATTTCGTGCCAATAGAAAGCCCTCGCCGTTGGGCGAGGGCTGATGGACGATCGCAGGCTGAACCGTTGAAGGATCAGTCGAGGTCGGGCATGCCCAGCACAGGCTCAGCCTCACGGCTGATGCCTTTCTCGAAGCCAGCAGCAGCAGCGCGAGCGCGGCCGGCGTGCCAGAGGTGACCGATCAGGAAGAAGAAGGCGAGCACGAACTGCGCTGCACCCAGCCACTGGCGAAGGTTCACGTAGTTCACCGAGTTGGGCTCGGTGATGATGCCGCCCACGGAGTTGAGAGACGCGTTGGGAGCGTGGGTCATGTATTCAGCGGCGCGGCGAACCTGCCAGGGCTGAATATCGTTCTGCAGCTTGTCGAGGCTGAGACCGTTGGGACCGCGCAGAGGCTCCAGCCAGGGACCGCGGAAATCCCAGAAGCGCATGGTTTCTCCTCCGAAGATGATCTCACCAGTTGGGGAGCGCATCAGGTACTTACCAAGACCGGTGGGGCCCATGGCCGAACCGATGTTGGCGCCGAGGCGTTGGTCACGCACCAGGAAGGTGAAACTCTGAGCCTGGGAGGCCTCAGCGTTGGTGGGTCCCCAGAACTCGGAGGGGTAGGCGGTGTTGTTGAACCAGATGTAGGCAGAGCAGATGAAGCTCATGAAGCTCAGGGCTCCAAGGCTGTAGCTCAGGTAGGCCTCACCGTTCCAGATGAAGGCGCGACGCACCCAGCCGAAGGGCTTGGTGATCACGTGCCAGATGCCTCCGAAGATGCAGGTCAGGCCGAGCCAGATGTGGCCACCGATGATGTCCTCCATCGAGTTCACACCGATGATCCAGCCCTCGCCACCGAAGGGGGCGCGGAACAGGTAACCGAAGATCACGCCCGGATCGAGAGTCGGGTTGGTGATCAGGCGGACATCTCCGCCGCCGGGGGCCCAGGTGTCGTAGACGCCGCCGAAGAACATGGCCTTGAAGACCAGCAGCAGGCAGCCGACGCCCAGCAGGATCAGGTGATAACCAATGATGTTGGTCATCTGGTTCTTGTCGCGCCAGTCCTGAGAGAAGAAGGAGGAGTAGTTCTCCAGGATCTCCGGACCGCGCAGGGCGTGGTACAGACCGCCGAGGCCGAGCACGGCGGAGCTGATCAGGTGCAGAACACCGACCACGAAGAAGGGGAAGAGATCAGTGACCTCACCGCCGGGACCCACGCCGTAGCCAAGAGTGGCGACGTGGGGCATGCAGAGGAAGCCCTGCTCATACATGGGCTTGTCGTAGGTGAAGTGGCTCACCTCGAACAGCATCATGGCGCCGGCCCAGAACACCATCAGACCGGCATGGGCCACATGGGCACCAAGCAGACGGCCTGAAAGGTTGATCAGACGGGCGTTACCGGACCACCAGGCGTAGCCGGTGGAGTCGAGATCTTTGCCGCCAGTGGCGCCAAGACCGGGATTAGAGAGCGTTACCACGGGGCAGAACCTCTTCAGGGAAGACGAAGTTTTCGTGCGGCTGGTCAGCCGGTGCCATCCAGGCACGCAGACCTTCATTCAGAAGGATGTTCTTGGTGTAGAAGGTCTCGAATTCGGGATCTTCTGCAGCGCGGATCTCCTGCGACACGAAGTCGTAGGCGCGCAGGTTGAGGGCGAGGCCGATGATGCCGATGGAGCTGGTCCACAGGCCCATCACAGGCACGAACAACATGAAGAAGTGCAGCCAGCGCTTGTTGGAGAAGGCGATCCCGAAGATCTGACTCCAGAAGCGGTTGGCCGTGACCATGGAATAGGTCTCTTCTTCCTGAGTGGGCTCGAACGCCTTGAAGGTGTTGGCCTGCTCGCCGTCCTCAAACAGGGTGTTTTCCACGGTGGCGCCATGGATGGCGCACAGCAGTGCGCCGCCGAGGATGCCGGCCACGCCCATCATGTGGAAAGGATTCAGGGTCCAGTTGTGGAAGCCCTGAAGGAAGAGGAGGAAGCGGAAGATCGCCGCCACGCCGAAGCTTGGCGCGAAGAACCAGCTGCTCTGGCCGAGGGGGTACATCAGGAAGACACTGACGAACACCGCGATCGGACCGGAGAAGGCGATGGCGTTGTAGGGGCGGATGCCCACCAGACGGGCGATCTCGAACTGACGCAGCATGAAGCCGATCAGCGCGAAGGCACCGTGCAGGGCCACGAAGGCCCAGAGGCCGCCGAGCTGACACCAGCGAACGAAGTCGCCCTGGGCCTCAGGGCCCCAGAGCAGCAGCAGGCTGTGACCCATCGCATCAGCGGGGGTGGAGACAGCTGCGGTGAGGAAGTTGCAGCCTTCCAGGTACGAGGAGGCGATGCCGTGGGTGTACCAGGAGGTGACGAAGGTGGTGCCTGTCAGCCAGCCACCGATGGCCATGTAGGCCGTTGGGAAGAGGAGAATGCCGGACCAGCCGACAAAAACGAAGCGGTCGCGCTTGAGCCAGTCATCGAGGATGTCAAACCATCCCCGCTGAGGCGCGCGTCCTACAGCGATCGTCATGGAGGAAACGGAGCGGAAGAGCCGCAGGCTGTGGGATACCGGGCGACCTTAACAATCCTGAAGCGGAGCGCGGGGCCTGTTTGCTTCAGCTGAAATCCCTTGTATCGCTTTGTTTCTTTGGGATTTCTTCCTGTTTGGCCGCGGCGGCCTGCCGGAGGTCACAATGACGCTTCCCTCAGGGTCGGCCATGTCCACCGATGTGCTCGAGCAATCCGTGCTCGGCTCCCGGCGCATTTCCAACTTTCTCGTCGCCGCCGCCGTCAGCATCGGTGGCATCGGTTTCCTGCTGGCATCTCTCTCCAGCTATCTGGGCCGAGATCTGCTGCCGATCGGCCATCCGGCGGCGTTGATCTTCGTGCCTCAGGGTGTGGTGATGGGTCTCTACAGCATCGCGGCCGCCCTGCTCGCCACCTACCTCTGGTATGTGATCGCTGTGGATGTCGGCTCCGGCAGCAACCGCTTCGATCGGAAGGCCGGGTTGGTGACCATCAGCCGCCGAGGCTTCCGCAAGCCGATCAGCGTTGAGATCCCGATGCGGGATGTGAAGGCGGTGAAGGTGGAGGTGAGGGATGGTTTCAATGCCCGCCGCCGGGTGTCCCTGCGCATTCAGGGACGTCGCGACATGCCTCTGACCCGTGTCGGAGAGCCACTCCCTCTTGCCCAGCTCGAGCAGGACGGTGCCGAGCTGGCCCGTTTTCTCGGCGTCAACCTCGAAGGTCTTTGAATCACATGCGTGCGCTGACCCGTTCCCTTCTCTGGTGTCTGCTGCTGCTGCTGACCCCTCTGGTCGTCAGTTGCAGTCCGTCCCCGACGGCTGCGGTGGCACAGGGCTGCGCCGAGGCAGATTCCGCCTGTCTGCAGGGCAAGGCCACCGTTCTGATGAGCACCAGCCGCGGCGACATCACCATCGAGGTGGATGGGGATGCGGCTCCTCTGACGGCGGGCAATTTCGTTGATCTGGTGCGTCGCGGTACCTACAACGGAACCCTGTTTCACCGGGTTGTGCGCGAGCCGGTGCCCTTTGTCGTGCAGGGTGGTGACCCCCAGTCCAGCGACCGCTCTGTTCCTCTGAGCCAGCTCGGAACCGGCAGTTTCGTGGATCCAGCCACCGGTCAGGCCCGTCTGATCCCGCTGGAGATCAGCTTCGAGGGTGAGGACGGCCCCCGTTACGGGCGTGTCAGCACCAATCCGAGCGAGCTGAACAAACTGGCCCTCCGGCACGATCGCGGCGCTGTGGCCATGGCCCGTTCCCAGGCTCCCAATTCGGCCAGCGCCCAGTTCTACATCGCGCTCAAGCCACTGCCGGAACTCGATGGTCGTTATGCCGTCTTCGGCCGGGTGAGTGAGGGGCTGGAGGTGGTGGACGCCATCCGTCAGGGGGACCGCATCACCAAAGCCACCCTGGCTCCCTCCTGATCGCCTCTGCGCTCAGGCAGGAACTCTGCTGTCGCTTGGCGACACCTTGAGCAGCTCGGTGTTCACACCCGAGGCCCGTTCCAGGGCCACCTTGCCGGTGCGGGCGATCTCGAGAATGCCGAAGGCCGTCATCAGTCGCTCCAGAGCCACCAGCTTTCCAGGGTCCCCGACCACCTCCAGCGTCAGAGCTTCGTCGGCCACATCCACCACCTTGGCCCGGAACACCTGCACCAGGTCGAACACGGCGCTGCGCGTCTCCGGGGGGGCGGCCACCTTCAGCAGCATCAGTTCCCGCTCCACGGCAGGTCTCTGGGTGAGATCGAGCACCTGCAGCACATTCACCAGCTTGTCCAGCTGCTTGGTCATCTGCTGCAGGGTCTGGTCATCTCCCTCCACCACCATCGTCAGGCGTGACTGCCCACCGCTTTCGGCCGGGCCGACAGCCAGGCTGTCGATGTTGAAGCCGCGTCGGGCGAACAGGCCCGAGATCCGGCTGAGAGCGCCGGATTCATCTTCCACCAGCACGGAAAGGGTGTGCTTCATCTCCGCTGTTTGTCCCCTGCCGGGCTGCTTTCATCCAAACTACGGTCCAGCCAGGGCAGCACTGCCTGAAGAAAGGCGTCCGGCGTTTCGTCATGCGGGCAGTGCCCGGTCTGATCGATCACCTGCAGCGACAGCCAGGGGTGCCGTTCGGCGGTTGTCCGGCCGATCGCGAGCGGAACGAAGCGGTCCTGCCGCCCCCAGACCAGCAGCAGCGGCAGTCGGCCGTTGAGTTGTCCGAGCAGGGCCGGTGCGGTGGCTCCCCTCGGCCTCAGCGCCATGCCGATGCTCATCGCCCGCAGTGATCGTGCGGCGGTGGCTCGACGGGCCGGGGCGGCGATGAGTTGAAGAAGTTCGCGGTCGTTGGCAACCGAACGGCGATAGGCCCCTTGCAGTCCGGCCCGCAGCAGCGGGGTGCGGCTGATCAACGGCACGATCAGCTCCAGAGGCAGCAGCCGCAGCAGGCCCACCACCAGAAGACGCTGCAGACGCCGGGAGGCAGGTGGCCGCCGGCGCGGCACCGGTTGCATCAGGGCAGGATCCGGCAGTGGCGCGGCCACCACCGCTGTCACCAGTTCAGGCTTCAGCAGCGCTGCGGTCAGAGCGGTCAGCCCCCCGAGTGAGTTGCCCATCAGCACGCAGGGACGCTGGACGACCTCCTGCATGAAGCCGATCACCTGACGTCCCCACAGTCGGTTGTCCACGGGGCGGGAGGAGTGATAGCCGGGTTGTGATGACGCTCCGAAGCCGATCAGGTCCAGCGCGTAGACCCGATAGCCGCGGGTGGCCAGCAGGGGGGCACAGCGACGCCAGTGCGCACTGCTGGCTCCGAAACCGTGGAGCAGCAGCACGGCCGGACCGTGCTCAGGGCCGAGGCAACGCCAGTGGCAACCATGGCCCTGCCAGAACCAGCGGCCATGCTCTCCCCAGTGGGCACTCTGGAGAGCAGAGGTCATCACGGCTCTGGAGAGTTCTTCTGCTCACTATTGCGAAGGGCGGGCCCGGTTGTCGCTCGGCGACGGATTCTTCCGGGCGCAATCGCGACCGGCCCGGGACATCTCGGTGCTGCTGGCCCGGTCTCTGGCCCGGCGTCCCCGTGGAGAAGGAGGCCAGCGCTGGCTGGATCTGATGGCAGGCTGCGGCATCCGGGCTCTGCGCTGGGGGCTCGAAGCGCTTCCGGAGGTCGGTTCCGGGGTGGAGCTGTGGGTCAACGACGCCGACCCAGACCGTCTGCCGTTGCTGAAGACCAACCTCGCACCGCTGGCTTCACGGGTTCAGGTTCTGAAGCTCAGCGCGATGCCTGCCGAGGTGCTGCTGGCGCGTGCCTTCGCGGAGAAGCGCTTCTTCGATCTGATCGACCTGGATGCCTTCGGCAGCCCCTCGGCCCTGATCCAGCCCGTGCTGCAGGTGTTGGCGTTCGACGGTGTGCTCCTGCTGGCCAGCACCGACGGCCGTTCCCCCACCGGCCATGACCGTCCGGGAGCCATCCGCAGTTTCGGCGCCGCAGCCCGGGCCCATCCAGCCAGCTGGGAGCTGGCGCTGCGGCTGCAGCTGGGTCTGCTGGCCCGGCAGGCCTGGATGCTGGGGCGGGGGGTGCAGCCCTTGCTCGCCTTCAGCGAAGGCCGCACGTTCCGCCTGGCGGTGAGGCTTGCGCGGCGCCCGACCGCTGCGGAGGAGGAGCACCTCGGACTGGTCGCCCGCTGTGAGCGCTGCGGCGATCAGCAGCTGCAGCCGCTGCTGCGGTTGCAGGGCTGGCCCCGCTGTCACTGTCCGGACGGGGCCGGTCGCTGGGCGATCAGCGGACCTCTCTGGCTTGGAGCGCTGCAGGATCCATCAGCGCTCCAAGCGCTGATGGATCCCAGGGAGGACCTGGAGACCAGGACCCAACGCCTGATCCAGCGCCTTCAGGCTGATCCCGGTGTCCCTGCCCGCGTCTGGCCCACGGATGAACTGTCCCGGCGGCTCGGCATGGATGGTCCTCCAGGGGTTGCTGATCTGGTGGAGACGCTCAGGCGTGCGGGGCATCAGGCCTGGCCGAGTGCCGTCATGGCTGGTCAGGTGCGGACCGATGCCGATCTTCCCGAGCTGTTACAGCTCTGTGCCGGGCTTCGCTCGGAAGGTCCTTAAATGGGTCGGTGAACATTGAGCCCTGACCATGGCTTCTGAGATCTTCGGTATTGCAGCCGTTTTCTGGGTTCTGATCCCGGTCGGTCTGGCCGGTGGTGCCCTGCTTCTCAAGCTTCAGGGCGACTGAGCCGCGACAGGTTCCATCCCGGGACCATTAAGCTCCCACCTTGAATGTTGGGCCCCATGCAGGTTCTTGTGGTGGGTGGCACGGGCACCCTGGGGCGGCAGATCGCTCGGAACGCTCTTGATGCCGGTCACCAGGTCCGCTGCATGGTGCGAGCGCCGCGCAAGGCGTCCTTTCTGCAGGAATGGGGCTGCGAGCTCACCCGCGGCGATCTGCTGGAGCCCGACAGCCTCGACTACGCCCTGGATGGCGTGGATGCCGTCATCGACGCCGCCACCAGCCGGCCCACCGATCCACAGAGCGTTTACGTCACCGACTGGGACGGGAAGCTGAATCTGCTGAGGGCCTGTGAACGGGCAGGTGTCTCCCGCTTCGTTTTCGTGTCGCTGCTCGGTGCTCACCGTCACCGCGATGTTCCTCTGATGGACATCAAGGCCTGCACGGAGAACCTGCTCGAATCGTCCGATCTCGACTACACGATCCTGCAGGGCGCTGCCTTCATGCAGGGCGTCATCAGCCAGTTCG
Organism: Parasynechococcus sp.; assembly: GCF_045559935.1. Lineage (NCBI taxonomy): Bacteria > Bacillati > Cyanobacteriota > Cyanophyceae > Synechococcales > Prochlorococcaceae > Parasynechococcus > Parasynechococcus sp. Next base: position 54,303 of record NZ_JBJLJL010000003.1, on the reverse strand, counting down.
CCATTCCGGTTCTGGAGAGTCAGACGGTCTGGGTGAGTGGCACCCCAACGGCCATCGCCTACATGAACACCCAGGACATGGCGCGTTTCGCCGTGTCGGCCCTGGGGCGTCCGGAAACCATCCGTGGCAGTTACCCGGTCGTCGGCCCCAAGGCATGGAACACCGGTGAGCTGGTGCAGCTCTGCGAGCGCTACAGCGGCAAGACGGCCCGGGTGTTCCGGGTTCAACCGTTGCTGATCCGTTTGATGCAGGGCGTCGCGTCGTTCTTCGAGCCTGCGGTGAATGTTGCGGAACGTCTGGCCTTCGCGGAGGTGACCGGAGGGGGGCAGGAACTCAACGCACCCATGGACACCTGCTATGCGGCTTTCGGGCTCGATCCCGAGCAGACCACGTCGATGGAGGCCTACATCCGTGAGTACTACGACACGATCCTGAAGCGGCTGAGGGAGATGGAGGCGGATCTGGACAAGGACGCGAAGAAAAAGCTGCCGTTCTGACCAAGTCGATGGTTCCTTTGTACTATTGATCGAGTCCCTGTTTTTCCATGTCCGTCGCCCAGCTCAAGAATCTGCAGCGGCGACTGCTGCTGCTCTCCGATGAGGCGGAGCAGGGTCTCAACCGTGCCTGCGGGCATGAGCTCTGGAAATCCCTCGGGCCTGACGCCATCGATGGTCTGGAGGATCCCGCCCGCCGTGCTGAAGCGAACTACTGGTATGGGCAGTGGAACGTGGTTCGGGAACTGCAGGAGGCGATCGGATGATCGATGACCCCGGCTGCTGTGGCTCTGCTCCACTGGATCAGACCAGGGCGGTGGAGGATCGCTACGGCGCTGCTGCCCAGGAGTTGGAGACCTGTCTCTGCACACCGGTCGGCTTTGACGCCGAGCTGCTGAAGGTCATCCCTGAGGAGGTGGTTGAGCGGGACTACGGCTGCGGCGATCCCACCCGCTGGGTTCGCAGCGGTGACAGGGTTCTTGACCTCGGCAGCGGCAGTGGCAAGAACGCCTTCATCTGTTCCCAGGTCGTCGGTGCTGATGGATGGGTGACGGGTGTGGACCGGAACGCCAGCATGCTGGCCCTGTCGAGGGAGGCGGCCGCACGGGTTGCTGAGGCAATCGGCTACGCCAACGTCCGGTTCCTGGACGGGGCGATCGAGGCGCTGGATGCCCCCGGATCGGATGGGGCGCCGCTTGTTGCGGATGCCAGCGTTGATGTGGTTCTGAGCAACTGTGTTCTGAATCTGGTGAATCCCTCCGCCCGGGATCGGTTGCTCGGCAACATTCAGCGTGTTCTGGCACCCGGGGGCCGGGTCGCCATCAGTGACATCGTCTGTGATCGTCCTGTGCCCCGGCATCTTCAGGAGGATCCGGAGCTGTGGAGTGGCTGCATCAGCGGCGCCTGGCAGGAAGAGGCTTTTTTGGAGGCCTTCCGGCAACGCGGGTTTCAGGATGTGCGCTACGCCGATCGCAGCCTTGATCCCTGGCGGGAGCTGGAAGGGATTGCGTTTCGCGCCGTCACCCTGGTGGCGACCCATCCCTCGGCCGGCCGCGCCTGTTGCTGATCAGGCGCGTCAACCGCTTCTGCTCCTCCGCTGTTGTCGGCCGCCAGCAGCCCTGAGCCAGTCCCTCAAGGTTCAGGCGCGGGCCTCCATCCATCAGGTCGATGCTGCTGCGGACCAGCCGCAGTGTCGGCAGCCCCACTGCGGCGGTCATCCGGCGCACCTGGCGGTTGCGTCCCTCCCGCAGGGAGAGCTCGATCCAGCTGGTGGGAATGGAGGCTCGCCAGCGCACCGGTGGCGTTCGCTCCTGCAGGGCGGGGATGGCATCTCCCTGGAGCCAACGCGCCTTTGCGGGCCGGGTCAGCTTCTCCTGGATCACCACGCCGTCACGGAGCTGCTGCAATCGCTGCTCATCAGGCACCCCTTCCACCTGAACCCAGTAGGTCCGCCAATGTCCGAAACGCGGATCGGTCAGCTGCTGCTGGAGGCGCCCGTTGCTGGTGAGCAGCAGCAGTCCCTCACTGTCTGCGTCCAGGCGACCTGCGGCATACACATCAGGAACGTCCACAAACTCAGCCAGGCATCCCCAGCGGCTGCCGGATTCACGGGTGAACTGGCTGAGCACGCCGTAGGGCTTGTGCAGCAGCAGGGTGGTCAACCGGCGTTCTCGCGTGCTCTCCACAGGTTCACGACACCGATCGAGATCAGCAGCAGCCCGAGATCCATCGTCAGGGGAGGAAGAATCATGGCTGCACACTCAACGGTGGGGCACCCTAAAGGGCTTTCCTTACGGACGGGCCTGCGACCCACCCTCGTAAAGTGGTTTGAGGCAAACCGTTTAAGGGCGAATGATTGAAACCTCGGGAGTGATCGAGAAGGAACAGGGAAACGGGTTCTATCTGGTCACGCTCGAGCAGCCTGCCGGTCACCAGTGCCTTTGCCGAGCAGCAGGCAAGCTCACGAAGTTCAGGATCAAACTGCTCGCCGGTGACAAGGTGCTGGTGGAGATCAGCCCCTACGACCTCACCCGCGGTCGGATCACGTACCGCGAGCGGAACGCTGGAGCCCCCGGCGGGCGCCCGGGTGGCAACCGTCCCGGTGGGCCCCGCCGCCGCTGATCTTCAGGCTGGTTCCAGCAGCGCTTCGATCGCCGATTTGAACGTGCTGCGCTGTTTGACACCGCGCCACTGTTCCACCATCGATTTCCGGTGGAAGAGCTGGACTGTCGGGGTTCCGTTCACGCCGGCCTGTTCAGCAATGTCCTGATCGGCCTCGATGTCGATCACCACGGCCTGGGCCCGGCCTTCCAACTCGGTGATCACCCGCTTCAACTGCGGTTTGAGCACGTGGCAGGGCCCGCACGAGGGTGAGGTGTAGATCACAAGCAGCGGGCGGCTGCTGTCGTGATACAGCTTGCGCAGGGCATAGCTGCCTTTCTGCCAGGGAGCATCCGGGGCATAGGTCTCCTCGGTCGTGACGGCCACATTCACCGGCATCTCCGCCTTCGCGGGGTCAACCGAGCGTCTCTGCACCCGTTGCGCCAGATCGTGATGGGTCAGCCAGCGCTCAGCGGCCAGGGCCGCCTTGCAACCGCTGCCGGCTGCTGTGATCCCCTGCCGCCATTCGGCATCGGCGACATCTCCGGCAGCGAAGACACCTTCGATGGAGGTTTCCGGTCGGCCTGGCTCGGTGATCACATACCCCTTGGCATCCAGAGACAGCTGCTCCTTCAGCAGATCCGTGTTCGGTGTGTGGCCGATCGCATAGAACAGGCCCTTGGCAGCAAGGCTGGCCTGATCTCCGGTGGAACGGTCGCGCAGGGTCAGGCTCTCCATCCAGCCGTTGCCGCTCACGTCCACCACTTCGCTGTTCCAGTGAAGGGTGATGGCGGGGTTGGCCCGAACCCGGTCGGCCATGGCGGCGCTGGCCCTGAGTTGCTCGGAGCGCACGATCTGGTGAACGTGACTGCCGTATTTGGTGAGATAAACCGCTTCTTCGCAGGCGGAGTCGCCTCCTCCCACCACGGCCAGTTCAGCGTTGCGGAACTGAGGAGTCGCTCCGTCGCAGATGGCGCATGCACTGATGCCGCTGCTCCAGAAGCGCTCCTCTGAGGGCAGGCCGAGTCGGTTCGCGCTTGCACCCGTGGCGATCACCAGGGCATGGGTCAGCAGAGTGCGTCCATCCGCCTTGATCCGGAAGGGCCGCTGACTGAGATCGATCTCATCGGCATCCGCTTCCAGCAGGTGTGTTCCCCAGCGCACGGCCTGGGCACGCATCAGATCCATCAGGTCCGGGCCCAGGACTCCGTCGGGAAAACCAGGGAAATTCTCGACATCGGTGGTGGTCATCAACTGACCGCCAGGAATACCGCCGCGTTGGAAGCCTGTGATCAGCAGCGGTTGCAGGTTGGCCCTGGCCGCGTAGATCGCTGCGGTGTAGCCGGCCGGGCCCGAACCGACAATCACGAGATTCTCGACAGTCTCCGAGGCGCTGCCGGCTGCCATGGCCTTATACGGAATGAATATGAGTTGACTTTAAAAGGAGGAGCCGCTCACCGCGCGCAAGCCGGTCAAGAAAAAAATCGGCGGACAATGATTCCAGGAATTTAAGGATCTCTTCAGATTTCGAGGGGATTGTCGCTGCTGTTCTGGCCAAGCAGCCTGTATCGCTTGTCGGGATTGCGGGGAACGGCGTGCACGCTCTCCTCGAGCATGTCGCTGTTTTCTCCCAAACAGGTGATCCACTCGCGGAATTCCTGGGTCACCGCATAACTGTCCTCATAGCGCTCTTCGCTGTCCAGAACGGCGATCCTGGTGGACGCCCAGCCGGTGGCAACGCTCACCCGGCGTTCCATTGCTGCGTCCATGTTCACTCCTTTGCCGAGGTACAGGTTGAAGGATCGAGGTCCAGGGAAAGACCTGATTTCGCAGAAATTCGCATTTTTCTACCGATAAAGATGTCGTCAGCGCTGCAGAAATGTAGGCAGTTGCGGAGTTTTCAGGCGGATCACCTCACCAGCCCCGTCCTCCACTGCCTCCAGGGGCAGCTGCAGTGTTGCGCCGGATGCGGTGCTGGGATCAGCTGCGTCTCCCTCCTCCGCCGGATGGCGGAGGACGTAAGGCTCCGCCACGGACCAGGTGCGGGCGTAACCCATCAGCAGAGGGTCAGCCGGTGCATAGACATAGGAGGGGTGGCGCGGAATCGGTTCCGCAGCGGCCAGGTCCGCCGTCATCCGCACGGCCCGGGTGATGCCCTGCACGAAGCGGCTGCGGGTCACCACCGTCGTGAGATAGGCGACCACCCGCAACCGAGGTGCGTCGAATCCCTCCGCACACATGTCGATGCTCACCAGCCAGTCGGCCTGTCCCGTCTGGAACAGCCGCAGTCGATCGGAGGCCTCACGCTCCTGGGAGTGCACCAGATCCACCCGGTTGCCGTCGTCCTCGAGGATCTGGGTGATCGCTTCGGCATGGGCGATGTCTCTGGCGATGACCAGGCCGGCAGCCTGGGGATGGCAGCGGCGGATCTGCTCGAGTTTTCTCTGGGCCCGCAGCAGCACCTGCTGACCGATGCAGCTGCTGTCCGCCAGCCGGATCGCGCGACGCAGGTTGCGGGCCCGCCAGCTCTCCCGCCGTTCGCCGGACAGCGGGGAGACATCCCGGTCCGGCACCCCCTCACGACCGTGCTCCACCCAACCGTCCTGGAAATGGAACTCCAGGGGACGCACGTCTCCGGCGGCGATCAGTTCGCGCGGCTCCACGCACAGGTCGGGACTGATCAGCTCCACCGGCATCCCGCCCTGGACGCTCCGTACCCGGCGTGCGGCACAGAAGGCGAGGTTGTCCGCCCGGAACGGCGTGCCGGTCAACCCCAGCCGCAGGCGGCTGCGGCCCGTCAGATCAAGGAATGTCTGCCCCCAGGCCAGACCGTCGGGCTCGTCGGGATCCACCCCGAGGTGATGGGCTTCGTCCGCGATCGCCAGACAGGAGGTGCCCATCCAGGGTTCCAGGGTCTCGCTGAGATGGCCCAGCTGCCGGCGTGCCCCCTGGTAGGTCAGCACCAGACCGTCGGGGGGCTTGCCATCGGGGCCTTCGCCGTCGGCTGGCCATGGCCACTCCTTCAGGTTCAGCCCGAGCCGCTCCCCAGCGCTCAGCCACTGATGAAGGATCGAGGTGCGGTGGCAGAACACCAGGCAGCGCTCCAGCTGTCTGTCCTGCTGGAACGTCCGGAATGCCAGCAGGGCACCGAGGGTCTTGCCGGCTCCCGGACCGGCGAACACCAGCACATCCTGTTCGCGCTCGGCCGTCGTCAGCAGACGTCGCCGCAGCAGCTGGATCAGCTGCTGCTGCCAGCGTCGCGGCCGCAGGGAGGAGGGGGCCGCAGCACGCGGCAGATCAAAGGACGGCGCGGCGATGGCGTGCCTGGGGAAGATGAGTCTTTTTAACCATTCCTTTCGGCAGCGGCATCTCTACGGTCCGGCCATCGGCATCCGTCGGGTCCTTTCCCGTCACCGCCATGGCCAAGCGTCGTCCCTCACCTGAATTCCGAGATCAGTTGCGCCAGCAGCTCGATCGCTGCTGGCAGAACGATTGCGATATCGATCCCTTGATTCTTCGCGCACGACAGCTGCGCCGGCTCGGACGTTTCCGGCTGGCGCGCTGTCTGGATCAGGAGGTGCTTCCGATCGTCTGAAGCCCTTTCAGAGCGCTTCGGCGTGGTTCACCACCAGACGCTCCACCTCCATCAGGGCATCCTCGGCCGCTCCGAGTGCGGCCTGGAAATCTCCTTTGGCCGTGACCAGAAGCTGCTGAGCCAGCCGGTCGAGAAGCTCCTGACGCCTCTCTTCCAGCATCGCCACGATCTCCGTCTCCACCAGGGTGCGGACGGCCTGGATCCGGAGGTCATCGGCCGCTGCTTCGGCGAAGGTTCCCTGCACCAGTTCCTGGATGAACAGACGGTGCACCTCACTGCTGCGCAGGAAGCTCTCGGTGGCGTTGATGATCCCGTCGACCAGGGTGCGGTCCGGTTCCGATTCCTGCTCGTTGAGCTTGAACTCCCAGTCGAGATGCCGGCGCTGCCAGCCCGCGGAATGCAGGCTCGGCATCACGCTCTGGGAGAAGGTGTCGACGGAGATCTCGTAAATCCGTTCGGCCAGGCGCTCGCACCAGTCCTTCCCATGGCTCTCCAGGGTCGACTGCATGGTTTGCCGCTCGACCGCATGGCCACCGTGATGGCTGTGGCAGACGCCGTCAGGACATTCGATCGCGGTGAGGCCCATGGAAAGCACGGTGGTGTTTTCCTCACGTAGCCAGAGGTCCTGTCGTCGCTCGGTTTTCTTCAGGAAACCTCCCGGTCTCCCGGGGGTGACCTCGTAGTCTCGCTCGGGTCGGTGGATCTGCTCACCTTGCCCAGACTTCTCATTCCTGTGGAGGCAACGCCGGGTGAAACCCGGGTGTCGGCCACGCCCGAGACGGTCAAGACGTTCGTCTCTCTCGGCTGCAGTGTCTGCCTTGAGCGGGGTGCCGGTACCCCTGCCGGTTATCTCGATGCCGCCTATGCCGATCAGGGGGCTGACCTGGTGTCGCCAGGTGATGCGGATGCCTGGTCCGGTGCCGATGTGCTCCTGTGCGTTCAGACGCCCAGCAGCGACGCCCTGGGACGGCTGCGCCGCGGCGCCCTCGTGGTGGGTCTGCTGGAGCCCTATGCGAACGAAGCTCTCTCCGCTGCCCTCGAGCGCGGTGGATTGTCCGCCATGGCGCTGGAGCTGCTGCCGCGGATCAGCCGGGCTCAGGCCGCCGATGCGCTGTCGTCCCAGGCCAACATCGCCGGCTACAAAGCCGTGCTGCTGGCCTCCGGGGCGCTCGATCGCTATTTCCCGATGCTGATGACGGCGGCGGGCACGGTTCAGCCGGCGAAGGTGGTGATCCTCGGTGCCGGTGTCGCCGGTCTGCAGGCGGTGGCCACAGCCCGACGCCTGGGAGCGGTGGTCTACGTGAGCGATATCCGTCCTGCGGTGAAGGAGCAGGTGGAGTCGCTGGGAGCCCGCTTCATCGATCCCCCTGAGATGGACGACAAGCCGGCGGAGTCCGGTGGCTATGCCAAGCAGGCCTCCGATGCCTTCCTGGCAGCCCAGCGCCAGCAGCTCTCGGATCAGCTGGCGGAGGCGGATGTGGCCATCTGCACCGCTCAGGTTCCAGGCCGGCGCGCGCCGCGCCTGATCAGCGAGGACATGCTCGATCGCATGCGTCCCGGTGCCGTGGTTGTGGACCTGGCGGTGGCCCAGGGCGGCAACTGCGCCGACACCGTTCCCGGCCGCACCGTGGACCGCAACGGCGTCAAGCTGATCGGCGGCAATGATCTGCCCTGCACCGTGGCCAACCACGCCAGTGCCCTTTATGCCCGCAACCTGGTGGCACTGCTCAAGCCCACCCTCGCCGATGGCGTGCTGACCCTCGACACCGAGGATGAATTGATCGCCGGTTGTCTCGTCGCTCAGGACGGTGGCATCCGCCGTGGTGACGTTCTCACACCAGGAGCCAAGTGATGGATCCCACCTTTGTTGAATTCCTCTGGGTGCTTCTGCTGGGCAGCCTTCTCGGTCTGGAACTGATCGGCAAGGTGCCTCCCACCCTGCATACGCCTCTGATGAGCGGCGCCAATGCGATCTCCGGCATCACCGTGCTGGCAGCGCTCACCGCCATCATCAAGGCCGGCGACAACATCGTTCTGCTGCTGCTGGGTTCGGTGTCGCTCGGCTTCGCTCTCTTCAACGTGATCGGTGGCTTTCTGGTCACCGACCGCATGCTGGCCATGTTCAGCCGCAAGCCTGCCCGCAAGGAGAACCGCTGATGACCGACATCCTTCGCTACGCCATCGAACTCGGCGCCGTCCTGCTGCTGGCGCTCGGCATCAAGGGACTCTCCAAGGTGCGTTCCGCCCGCGGGGCCAACCAGCTTGCCGCCGTGGCCATGGCCCTTGCGGTGCTGGGTCTGCTGTTCAATTCCCTGGCCACCACCGGGATCAGTGCCTCTGCCTGGATCTGGATTCTTCTCGGCACGCTGGCCGGTGGTGTGCTCGGCGCCATCACGGCCCAGCGGGTCCCGATGACATCGATGCCCGAGACCGTTGCGCTGTTCAACGGCTGCGGTGGCATGTCGTCGTTGCTGGTGGCTCTGGCGGCAGCGCTGTATCCCCAGGCCCTGGAGGCCACCGGGGCTGTGGCTCTGGTTTCGATCGTCGTCTCGGTGTTCGTCGGAGCGATCACCTTCACCGGTTCGATCGTGGCCATGGCCAAGCTCCAGGGCTGGCTCTCCACGCCGGGCTGGATGCAGAGCCGGCTGCGACATGCGGTGAACATCGCTCTCGCCGTGCTGGCCCTGATCGGCGCGATCGAGATGTTGCGCACCTCCGGTGGTGCCACCGGTCTCTGGATTGTGGTGATCGCCTCAGGTCTGCTGGGTATCGGCGTCACCCTGCCCATCGGCGGTGCCGACATGCCCGTCGTCATCTCCCTGCTCAACAGTTATTCCGGCGTTGCGGCCGCTGCAGCAGGCTTTGTGGTGGGCAGCCAGCTTCTGATCGTGGCGGGTGCCATGGTCGGGGCCGCTGGCCTGATCCTCACCCAGGTGATGTGCGACGGCATGAACCGTTCGCTGCTGTCGGTGCTGTTCGGCGGCGCACTCGGCGCCTCGGCGACCTCCGGTGGCGGCGGTGGTGAATACACCAACATCACCAGCTGCAGCACCGAGGAGTGCGCCCTCACTCTCGAAGCCGCTGAACGGGTGGTGATTGTGCCTGGCTACGGCCTCGCCGTCGCCCAGGCCCAGCACACCCTGCGGGAGGTGACACGGGTGCTGGAGAGTGCCGGAATCGACGTCACCTACGCGATTCATCCGGTCGCCGGCCGCATGCCCGGTCATATGAACGTTCTGCTGGCCGAGGCGGACGTTCCCTACGAGCAGCTGATCGAGATGGACCAGATCAATCCTGAGTTTCCGGCCACCGATGTGGTGCTGGTGCTCGGGGCCAACGATGTGGTGAACCCTCAGGCCAAGAGCGATCCAAGCTCTCCTCTCTATGGCATGCCGGTGCTGGATGTACAGGAGGCCCGCACGGTCTTTGTGGTCAAGCGCGGCATGAGCGCCGGTTACTCAGGAATCAAGAATGATCTGTTCGAGCTGGCCAACACCTCGATGGTGTTCGGCGATGCCAAAAAGGTGCTCGGGGATCTGCTGGTCGAGTTGAAGGATCTCGGACTCGGCAAGACGTGAACGATCGGGCCGTCAATGTCATCGATGACCCCCAGCTGCTGCTGCAGCTGGGGGTTTCTGTCTATCGGCAGCGCTGGCCTTGGTTGGGGGGCGATCTGCAGACCCTGAGGGACACGCTCCGGCCGGCGGCTTTCCCCGTTGATGGGGGGGAGCCCGTTCAGATTCCTGTGCCTCCGCTGGCGAGTGGTGCTGCTGATGCAGGAGAGCTGCTGGCCTATCTCGATCGTCCGCTCCGAACGGGTGAAGGTGGTTCAGCGACGCACGCAGCGATCGCGCCGAAAGCACTGGTGGTGGTGTTGCACGGCCTGGGGGGCTCGAGCCGCAGACAGGGGTTGCGCAGGTTGACACTCAGCCTTCAAGGGGCTGGGTTTGCTGTGTTGCGGCTGAATCTGCGCGGTGCCGACCCTGGCCGCCATCTGGCCGGTGGCACCTATGCCGCCGCTTGCAACAGCGATCTGCTGCCGGTGCTGGAGCGGGCTCGGCATCTGGCCGCGGCCTTGGCCCTGGAGGCTGGCCTGTCCCAGCCGGTGCCTCTGCTGGGCGCAGGGATCTCCCTGGGGGGAACGATGCTGCTGAACGCCTGTCTGGATCAAGCCGGGGCTCTGGATGCGTTGTTTTGTGCCAGCAGCCCTCTGGACCTGGCTGCCTGCAGCGCCTCGATCGAACGCCCGCGCAACAGGGTTTATCAACGCTGGCTGCTGCAGCGTTTGGTGCGACAGACCCTCGCCGATCCCTTCGGGGTGAGTGCTTCAGAAGAGCGTCAGCTGGGTGGCAATCCTCCGCGCTCGATCCGCGCGTTTGATGCGGCTGTCACGGCGCCGCGCTGGGGATTTTCTTCGGTGGATGAGTATTACCTCAGTGCTTCTCCCCTGCAGCGTCTGGCCAAATCGCCGCAGGGACTTCCTCCGACGTTGCTGTTGCAGGCCCTTGATGATCCCTGGGTTCCGGCAGCTTCAGCACGGCAGTTGCAATCGTCGCTGGCTGAGCGTTCGGCACAGGGATCGCAGACGCCCGTGGAGATTCTGTTGACGGCCCGTGGTGGACACAACGGCTTCCATGGCCCCGGGGACAATCTCAGTCTCGGTTGCTGGTCGGATCGGTTGGCTCTCGCATGGTTCAACCGCAGCATTCCATCTGCGGTTTGTCGTCCTTAGATGTGCGGTAATAAAAGGCCTGATCGGTTGCATCCTGATAGACAGTTCCACACGTTGTGGCAATACGCCAAAGGGCTTGAGGAATCGGGGTTGAGTCGTAACGAACGAGATCGGGAAAACGTTGCCTCAGCAGGGCTGTGCCGCGCCAGGCGTTGTAGTGAGGGATCGTGGAATTGATGTGATGACAGACATGAGTTGATCCGATGCCATGGTGCAACAAGTTCAGAATGCCGCCGTAGGGGCGATCAACTGTTTGCAGCGCGCCTTTCGACCAGCTCCATGTCTCGTCAGAGAAATGAGGAATGTTGCGATCAGTGTGTTGCAGCCAGGTGTATGTCGTCAGCCAGATATTGATGACAACGTAGGGAAGTCCGTAGAGGCATAGAACCCGCAAAGGTGAAAAATAACTCCCCGCTGTGATCAGAAGCATGATCATCGCAATCAGGCCCAGGTTCGAGCGCACCATCAGAGGGCGAAAAGAAGCCGGAAAGAGTTCACGTTTGCCGTTCGTGAATGGAGCTCCATTCCAGAAGTGAGAGGTGGGAAAGCCGTAGTCTTCACCTCCAGTGGCGCCTGAAAAAAGATAAATCTGCCAGCCGATGATCAAGTGATTAAACAGCGAAATGATGCCAAACAATCGCCTGTTGAGCTTGCGCTGCAGATGTTCCATTGCCTGCCCCTGAGGTGAGCTTGCTCGCGGTGGAACATGGGTTTCGCCGCCCTCGAGATGGTTGCAGTGAGCATGGTGAACGGCATGACTGCGCGCCCAGCTGTAGTAAGGAACCAGCAAGGTGCTGTGCAGAACAAATCCGACGACTCCTTCAATCCGCCTGTTCGGGTGAAAAGCGTTATGGCCGCATTCATGAGCCAGCACCCAGCAGCCCATGGCGATGGTGCCGGTGACAGCGGCGTAGACCAGCCAAAGTGGGATGGCCTTGAGCGTCAGCGGAATGGTTGTACCAATGCCAACAGCTGCAAGGGAAAGGCTCACCGACATCGCCAGACTTCCCCAGGCTTTGCGAGGATTGAAGGTGGTGAGGTCAGTGGGTAAGACGCTCAGAAGCTCTTTCTTGCTTGGATAGCTTGGGGCTGCGGTGGTTGTCGCTAACGCGCCCTCAAACGGTGGCGAGGGAGAAGTGAGTGTCAAATGAAAAGATCAGGCAGGCCAAGAAATGCCTGGTCTGTTTAAAACGCCCCGGCAGTCTAGGTATCGCTCCTGGTTGCTGTGGATGCCAGAGAAAAGCAGATCAGACGTTCATGTTTAAAAGCTCGATGTTCTGAGGATCCACTCCTGAATGGGTTGCCTGTTAATGATGTGTTGATGAATGATTTGATTGATCCTCTCGACGGTCACTTCCGAGTACCAGACGCCATCAGGCCAAACCAGAAGGATCGGACCTTTCTCGCAGATCCTCAGGCAGTCAACTTTGCTTCTGAGGACGACTCCTTCCGGTCGATCACTGTGTTCCAGTCCAAGCTCCCTGACGAGCCTTTTCAATTCATTCCAGGTCGCCAGGCCTGCTTCCGGGTCGCAGCATTTTGCCTTGGTGGGAGTCGCGCAGAGCAGCAGATGGTGGCTGACCTGGTGGGTGCTCATGCCGCCAGGGCGGCGACCGGCACGCGCCGGGTGCCTCGGCTGACCTGCTCACGGACGGCCTCGCGGGCCCAGCGGTCGACGCTCAGCACATCCTCGAGCTGGGGATGGTTCATCAGATCCGGTTTGTGGCGTTCACAGGCAGCCTCGATCACCTCCGGGATATCCAGGAAGTGGATGCGTTCCTCGAGGAATTGAGCGACGGCTTCCTCGTTGGCCGCATTCAGCACGGCAGGCATGGTGCCACCCGCACGCCCGGCGGCGTAGGCCAGTTCCATGCAGGGATATTTGGTGGTGTCAGGAGCGCGGAAGGTCAGCTGTCCAACCTCGGTGAGATCAAGTCGTCGCCATGGGGTCTCCAGGCGGGAGGGCCAGGAGAGGCAGTACAGGATCGGCAGTTTCATGTCCGGCCAGCCCAGCTGGGCCAGCACAGAAGAGTCCGCCAGCTCGATCATCGAGTGGATGATGCTCTGCGGGTGGATCACGATCTCGATGTGGTCGTAATCAAGGCCGAACAGGTAATGGGCCTCAATCACTTCCAGGCCCTTGTTCATCAGGGTGGCTGAGTCGACCGTGATCTTGCGCCCCATGCTCCAGTTGGGATGGCTGGTGGCATCGGCCACGGTCGCGTTCTCCAGGTCGGCCGCCTGCCAGTCCCGGAAGGCGCCGCCGGAGGCGGTGAGTTGAATCCGCCGCAGGCCAGGGGTGGGCACGCCGGTGGACAGGCGGGCGTTCTCGGCCCAGGGGGTTCCCTGCAGGCACTGGAAGATGGCGGAGTGTTCGGAATCCGCCGGCAGCAGCCGGCTGCCGCTCTTCTTGAGTTCCGGCAGCACCACCGGTCCGGCCGCGATCAGCGTCTCCTTGTTGGCCAGGGCCAGATCCTTTCCGGCGCGGACGGCGGCCAGAGTCGGCAGCAGCCCCGCGCAGCCCACGATTCCGGTGACCACCAGATCGGCTGTGTCCCACGAGGCCGCCACGTTCAGTCCATCCGGACCGCCCACCAGCTGAGGGGGCTGACCCGGCTTTTGGGAGGGGTCGAGGGCGTCGAGACGCTGCTGCAGTTCCGGCAGCCGCTCGGCATCGGCGAGGGCCACGAGCTCAGGCTGGTGGCGTTGGATCTGCTCAACGAGGAGATCGAGATTGCGCCCTGCTGTGAGGGCAACCACCCGGAACTGATCGGGGAACTCCTCGGCGATCTGAAGGGTCTGGGTGCCGATCGAGCCCGTGGAGCCCAGCACGCTGATGGCTTTCACGCTGATCCGGCAGTTGCGACAAGTCTCCCACCAGGACCGGCAAACGCTGGCAAGCTGGCCCACAGCGTGATCAGAGCCGTTGGCGAAGGAGCAGTGGAGATCAGGGCTGGGCTTTGTGCTGGCAGCGGCGGGCAGTGCCGTTGGCCTCGGCAATCTCTGGGGATTCGCTTACCGCGCCTCCCAGGGCGGCGGTGGCGCCTTTCTGCTGCTGTACGTCCTGATCGTGCTGCTGGTCTGCCTGCCGGTGCTGGTGGCTGAGATGGTCCTGGGCCGCAGCACGGGGCACAGCCCCCTGCTGGCACCGGTGACCGCTGCGGGCAGTCGCTGGCAGCCGATGGGGTGGCTGTTCGTGCTGGCGGCCAGCGGCATCCTGGCCTTCTACGCCGTGCTCATGGGCTGGACCGGCGCCACGCTGGTGCAGACCCTCACCCAGGGCCTCCCGAGCGATATCGATGCCGCCGAAGCCTTCTTTGCCGGGCTGAGCGGAGGTCGCACGGCACTGATCGGTCAGCTGCTCAGCCTGATCGTCACCGCTGCGGTGGTGGCTGCCGGCGTCCGGGACGGGATCGAGCGCCTCTCCCGCTGGGGGCTGCCGCTGCTGTTCCTGCTGCTGATCGGTCTGGCTGTGTGGGCCGCCGGGCTGGACAGCGCAGCTGAGGGCTACCGCACGTTCCTGCTGCGCTGGGACAGCGCGGAACTGATCAATCCCACCACCATCCGCAACGCCTTCACGCAGGCCTTCTTCTCGATCGGCACTGGAATCGGCTGCATCCTGGCCTATGCGGCCTATCTCGATCGCCGGGCTCACCTGCCCCGTGAGGCCGTCGCGGTCGTGGGCATGGATACGGCCGTCGGCATCCTGGCCGGCATGGTGACCTTCCCGGTGGTGATGAGTTTCGGGCTGGAGGAGGTGATCAGTGGATCCACTCTCGGCACGATCTTCATCGCCCTGCCCACCGGCCTGGCCTCGCTCGGAGCAGCTGGACAGGTGGTGGCGGTGCTGTTCTTCGCGCTCGCTTTGATCGCGGCGATCACCTCGGCGGTCTCGCTGCTGGAGGTGCCTGTCGCCTGCCTGATCGACCGCCTCGGCTGGAGCCGATCGCGGGCCGTCTGGCTTTCAGCGGCCCTGATCTTCGTGGCGGGGCTGCCTGCCGCCACGTCGATGGAGGTGCTCGGTTGGATGGATTCCGTCTTCGGCGGATTGCTTCTGATTCTCGGTGGACTGCTGCTGGCCCTGCTGCTGGGCTGGGTGGTTCCCAATCGCTTCGAGGACGATCTCGCCCGGTCGCTGACGCCGCCGCCGCTGCGACGTCTGCTGCTCGTGATGCTGCGCTGGGTGTCGCCGCCGGTGATCGCCACCGGACTGGTGATCAGCGTGGTGGATCTGCTGAAGAGCTGAACCGACTCAGCCCTTCGGATCGGGTTTGTCCTTCATCAGGTCCTGCATCTTGCGGATCCGCAGCAGCATCTTCTGCCACACCTCAAGCCTCCAGATCTCCTCGGCATCTCCACCGCCGGCGATCTGGGCCTGAGCGTCCAGTTTGGCGTCGAGATCCTCTCCCGCTTCGAACGCCTTCATCAGCTCCATCTCCAGCTTGGCGGTCTCCATGAAATTGAGGCGCTTCAGCCAGAGCATCGGAGTGATGGAAGGGCTCGACAGTCTGCCCGCATCAGGAACGGATCCACTCGGTGATGCCACCGGGTTTGTCGATCAGTTCGATGCCCTGGGCCGTCAGTTCGGCCCGGATCCGATCCGCTTCGGCGTAGTTCTTCGCTGCCTTGGCTGCCGTCCGGTCGGCGATCGCCGCATCGATGGCCGTGTCATCCAGTGCCGCAGCGGCCTCCGCTTCATGGCGCAGCCCCAGGACTGCAGCCAGATCGCGCAGCAGCAGCCAGCGGGTCGCCAGGGTCTGCACTTCCTCGCCGGGCAGGCCGGCGGCATCACCGCGCTCCAGCCGGTTGGCCAGAGCCCGCAGGGGCTTGGCCAGATCAAAGAGCACAGCGAGAGCACCTGAGCTGTTCAGGTCATCGTCCATCGCTTCGATGAAGCGTTGTTCCAGGCCCTGCAGAGCCTGGTCGGCGGAGCCGCTGCCGCTCTGGAGCGCCCCATCCGGCAAGGGAGAGGGACTGCCCCAGCCGAGGGGAACACCGTGACGGTCGCCCAGGCCAAGGGCTGCATTGAGCCCCTTCCAGCCGGTGGCGGCGGCTTCCAGGGCTTCAGCGGTGAAATCAAGCGGTTTGCGGTAATGCGCCTGCAGCACGAACAGGCGCAGGGTCATGGCGGAGACACCGCTCTCCAGAAGGGCGCGGATGGTGGTGAAGTTCCCGAGCGATTTGCTCATCTTCTGGCCGCCCACATTGACCATGCCGTTGTGCATCCACACCTGGGCCAGCTGGCGGCCGGTGGCGGCTTCCGACTGAGCGATCTCGTTCTCGTGGTGGGGGAACACCAGATCGGCACCGCCCAGATGGATGTCGATCGTGTCGCCCAGTTCCGCCCGCACCATGGCGGAGCATTCGATGTGCCAGCCCGGACGCCCGTCTCCCCAGGGCGAGGGGAAGCTCGGCTCCTCCGGCTTGGCCCCTTTCCAGAGCGCGAAGTCGAAGGGATGCTGCTTGCGAGCCTCCTCGGCATCCGCGATCCGACCGGCGGCATTGTCCTGCTGCTCGCTGAGGTCGCGGCCGCTCAGCTTGCCGTAGCCGGCATGTTTCATCACAGCGAAATAGACATCGCCGCCGGCGCTGTAGGCGGCTCCTTTGGCCTCAAGTTCGCTGATCAGGTTGCGGATGCCATCGAGGCACTGAGTGGCGCGGGGCATCCGGTCCGGCCTCAGGATCCCCAGCGCATCCATGTCCTGGTGGAAGGCGTCGATGTTGCGTTCGCTCACCTCCGTCATCGAGCTGTTCTGCTCGGAGGCCCGTTTGAGGATCTTGTCGTCGATGTCGGTGAAGTTCTGAACGAAGGTCACCTCCAGTCCGCGCCAGATCAGAAACCGACGCAGGACGTCCCAGTTGATGTAACTGCGGGCATGGCCCAGATGGCAGAGGTCGTAGACCGTGACACCGCAGCAGTAGATGCTCGCTTTGCCTGGGGTCAGCGGTGTGAACGGCTCCGTGCGGCGGGTGAGGGTGTTGGTGAGCCGCAGCGACACAGCTGTTCAAGAGCTGAAGCTGAGGTTACGGCGTTCCCTGCAGGAGCTATTTCGCTTCCATCCAGTTGGCGCCGACCCCTGTTTCCGCCACCAGAGGAACACTGAGCTGCACGGCGTTTTCCATGGTGGTCACCACCAGGTTGCGGGTGGCTTCCAACGCGTCCGGCTCCACTTCCAGCACCAGTTCGTCGTGCACCTGCAACAGCAGCCGCGCCGGCAGTGCCTGGCTCTGCAGCGCCGCCTGAAGCTGCACCATCGCCACCTTGATGATGTCGGCGCTGGAGCCCTGGATCGGAGCATTGGCGGCGGCCCGCAGCTGCTGTGCCTCCATGCCGCCTCGCCGGGCCACATCCAGATCGATCTCCAGCGGATCCTTCCCGAGCAACCGACCCAGACCGTTGCGGTCGAAGTGGAACGGGCGGCGGCGACCCAGGATCGTCTCCACGTAACCGCGGCTCAGGGCCAGCCGTTCCTGCAGCTCCAGGAAGGCGAACACCTTCGGGTAGCGCTGCTTGTACTTCGTCAGGAACTCCTTGGCCTCCGCCTGGGAGACGCCGGTCTCCCGTGCGAACCGCTGCGCCCCCATGCCGTAGATCACACCGAAATTGATCGTCTTGCCGAGGCGTCGTTCGTCGGAGGAGATCTCATCCTTCTCGAGCAGAAGCCGCGCGGTGAGAGCGTGCACGTCGTCTCCTGAGCGATAGGCCTCCTGCAGCACGTCTTCTCCGGAGAGGTGGGTGAGGATGCGCAGCTCGATCTGGGAATAGTCGGCGCTGATCAGCGTCCATCCCTCCTGGGGCAGGAAGGCCTTGCGGATGCGTCGGCTGTACTCGGTGCGAACCGGGATGTTCTGCAGATTCGGGTTGCTGCTGCTGAGGCGACCCGTGGCTGTGACCGCCTGGTTGAAATCGGTGTGCACCCGTCCGGTCTCCGCTTCCACCAGCTGGGGAAGCGCATCCACATAGGTGCTCTTGAGCTTGCTGAGCACCCGGTGCTCCAGCACCAGCGGCACCACCGGATGATCGTTTTCGAGCTTCTCCAGCACGGTGGCATCTGTGCTGAAGCCGGTTTTGGTGCGCCGGGATTTCCTGCGGTCGAGTCCCAGGGTGCCGAACAGCAGTTCACCGAGCTGTTTCGGCGAACCCAGGTTGAAGTCGGTGCCGGCCGCCTGTTTCGCGTCGGCCTCCAGCCGCTCCAGGGTGCTGCCCATCTCACTGGAGAGTTCCGCCAGGTAAGGAACATCGATGCGGATGCCGGTGGCTTCCATCAGGGCCAGCACCGGTTCCAGCGGTTGTTCCACCTGCATCAGCAGCTGAACCATCTGGGGGCCCATGGCTTCGAGCTGCCCGCGCAGCCGCAGGGCCAGACGCCGGGTCACGTGCACATCCATGCCGCAGTACAGGCTGGCGGGTTCGATCGCCACATCGGCGAAGGTCTGCTTCTTTCCCACCAGATCGCTGTAGGCCGTGGGCGAAAACCCGAATTCCCGCTCAGCCATCACCTCCAGGCCATGCTTGGCTGCGGCATCACGCAGGTAGTCGGCCAGCAGTGTGTCGATCACCACGCCCTCGAGGGCCAGGCCGTGGCGCAGCAGGATCAGCCGGTCGTACTTGGCGTTCTGCAGCGCTTTGGGGTGATCGCCGCTGGCCAGCCACGGGGCCAGGGCGGTGAGCACGCTCTCCAGCGGCAACTGCTGGATCTGTTCCGCGGTGAGATCCTCCGCCGGCCGATGGCCGATCGGGATGTAGGCGAGGGCTTCCGGCTCCTCTCCCCAGCAGACACCGATGCCCACCAGCTCGGCCTGGAACGGGTTCAGGGCCGTGGTCTCGGTGTCGAGTGCAACCGGGGTGGCGGCGTCGGTGATGGCCATCAGCCGTTGCATCAGGGCAGCGAGGTCGGCTGCTGTGCTGATCAGCTGGGGCCGCAGCATCGGAGTCCGGTCGTCAGCACCGGCGTCCTCAACAGTGTCTGCCCTGACCTTGCCGTCCTTGGCACCGTCATCGTCACCGCCTGTCGGGGCTGCCGCCGTGCCTGCGGCGGAGAAGGTGACGGTGAAACCGTTCACCTGCCGCAGCAGGCTGTTGAGTTCCAGATCCTCCAGGCTGCTGCTGAGAGCGGCGGCATTCACGGCCGCCAGCGGCAGGCGAGGTTCCTCCGGCAGCGGGATGTCCACCAGGATCTCGGCCAGCTTGCGGGAGAGATAGGCGTTGTCCCGATCGCTGCTCAGCTTTCCCTTCAGGGCTCCCTTGATCGCACCGCGGCTGGCTTTCGGGCCTTCCGCCTCCACCTCGGAGAGAGCCGCATAGATGGCATCGAGATCGCCGTTCTCCTTGAGCAGGTTGATGGCGGTTTTGGGCCCCACCCCACGAACGCCGGGGATGTTGTCGGAGCTGTCGCCGGTGAGGGCCTTCAGGTCCACCACCTTCTCCGGCATCACCCCGAGCTTGCCGACCACACCCTCCTCATCGATCAGGGTCGGGCCGCTGTTCTTGGCGTAGGGGCCGCCTCCCATGTACAGAACGGCGATGTCCCGCCGGTCGTCCACAAGCTGGAACAGGTCGCGGTCGCCGGAGAGGATCCGCACCCGCCAACCCTGCTCAGCTGAGCGGTTCGCCAGCGTGCCGAGCACGTCATCGGCCTCATACCCCGGAGCCATGCACAGGGGCAGCTGCAGCTGCTCCCGCAGGATCTCCTGCAGCTGCTCGAGATCCTGGAAGAACACCTCCGGGGCGACATCCCGGTGTGCCTTGTAGTTCGCATCCGCGACATGCCGGAAGGTGGGCTCAGCGGTGTCGAAGGCGATGGCGACGCCCTGGGGGGTCAGGCTTCTACCGATGTCCAGCAGGGATTTGAGGAAGCCGTAGGTGACGCTGGTCGGTCGACCGTCCTTGGTGGCCAGACCCCCTTCACCTCCCTTGCTGAAGGCGTAGAAGCTGCGGAAGGCCAGCGAGTGGCCGTCCACGAGCAGCAGCAGGGGCTTGTCGGCGGCCTCGGGCATTCTCAGCAGGGGTGATCAGGGTCAGTTGCGCTCACGCTTCGCCCAGGGGGGCAGGTCGATGAACACGCGGGTGCCGGATGGCAGGCCATTCAAGATCGCCGTGCGATCGCCGCTGCTGCTGCCCAGCTCCACCGCCTGGAAACTGGGCTGCTGCTGTTCGCCCACCAGCAGCACGCCGGGTTTGCCGTTCTCCGTGACGATCGCAACGGTGGGAACGAGGGTTTTCGGTGCGCTGCGACCGGTCTGGAAATTGATATCGGCCGTCATGCCGATCCGCAGCCGCTCCGGAGGATCCTTCAGCTGCAGCTTCACCGTGAACGAGGTGACGTTGTCGCGTTTCTCGGCCCGTGGCGCGATTTCATTCACCGTCGCCTGAAAGCGTTCGTCAGGGAACGCATCCACCCGGATCTCCGCCTGCTGCCCCAAGGCGATCCGTCCGATGTCGCTCTCCGGAACCTTGGCGGCCACTTCCCGACCCTGGGACAGCTCGACGATCGAGGAGCTGGTGGCCCCTGCGTTGGCCGAGGCCGTGGTTGTCGGCGTCACGAAGGCGCCGGGTTCGGCGAAACGGGCGGTGATCGTGCCGCTGAAGGGGGCGCGGATCCGCAGTTCCCGGCCTTCTTCCTCCAGCTGCTGGATCCGTTCCCGTGCAGCGATGACGGCCGCCTGGCTGGCCAGCATCTGATTGCGCACGCGACTGAAGTCATCAGCGCTCACCACCTCCTGCTCATGGAGCTGGCGTCGCCGCTCGAATTCATCCCGTTTGCCGAGGAAGTTGGCTTCCGCCTGGCGCAGCAGCGCACGGCGTTCGTCGAGGCGGTCGCCGTAATCCCCCGGATCCATCAGCGCCACGACCTGGCCGGCCTCGACGACATCCCCCTCATCCACCATCAGCTCCTTCAGAAGCCCCTGTTTGCGGGGGCTGATGTTCACGCGGCGGTCGGCCTGCAGTTCGCCACTGGCGGTGATCACACCGGACAGGGAGCCGGTTTCGGCCAGCACGGTGTAGGGCGTCAGATCACGTTCCCGTGCGCTCCAGGGGGCGAATCGCAGCAGCGCCGTTCCGCCCGCCAGCAGGGCCAGCAGCAGGCCGAGTCCAAGAAGTCGGTTGCGCTGGAGGAAGGATCGCTGTGGAGGAGGGCTGTCCGGCACGGTTGGGGTGGGCTGAAGCGCAGGGCGCTGCTCGGTCTTCAGCATGGGCCAACAAAAGTTCACAACAGTCTCGCCGCTTGCCGGTAGATTCCGGCGCATGCTCAAAGCTGGAATTGTCGGGCTGCCCAACGTCGGCAAGTCCACCCTGTTCAATGCGCTTGTGGCCAACGCTCAGGCCCAGGCGGCGAACTTCCCTTTCTGCACGATCGAGCCCAACGTCGGCAGCGTCGCCGTGCCGGATGAACGCCTGGACCGGCTCACGGAGCTCAGCAGCAGTCTGAACACGATTCCCACCCGGATGGAGTTCGTCGACATCGCTGGCCTGGTGAAGGGTGCCAGTCAGGGTGAAGGCCTGGGCAACAAATTTCTCTCCAACATCCGCGAGGTCGACGCGATCGTTCACGTGATCCGTTGCTTCGAGGACGATGACGTCATTCACGTGTCCGGTTCCGTGGGACCGTCCCGTGACGCTGAGGTGATCAACCTGGAGCTGGGGCTTGCGGATCTCGCTCAGATCGAGAAGCGCCGCGAGCGACTCAAGAAGCAGGTTCGCACCAGCAAGGAGGCCCAGACCGAAGACGCCGCCCTCGAGCGCATCCAGTGCGTTCTTGAAGAAGGGGGTGCGGCGCGCAGCGTTGCGTTGACCGAGGAGGAGGCGCCTCTGATCAAGCCGCTCGGTCTGCTCACCGGCAAACCGATCATCTACGCCACCAACGTCAGCGAGGAGGATCTCGCTGGCGGCAACGCCTTCTGCACCGAGGTGATCGCACTGGCCGAAAAGGAGGGCGCGGAAACCGTGCGGATCTCCGCTCAGGTGGAGGCGGAACTGATCGAGCTCGGGGAGGAGGAACGGGCCGATTACCTCTCCGGACTGGGTGTCGAAGAAGGTGGACTGCAGAGTCTGATCCGGGCGACGTACCGCCTGCTGGGCCTGCGCACCTACTTCACCACCGGCGAGAAGGAGACCCGTGCCTGGACCTTCAAGGCCGGCATGACAGCGCCTCAGGCCGCCGGCGTCATCCACACGGATTTCGAGCGCGGCTTCATCCGGGCGCAGACCATCGGCTGGGAGAAGCTGCTGGAAGCCGGATCCCTGGTGGAAGCCAAGAGCAAGGGGTGGCTGCGCAGTGAAGGCAAGGAGTACGAGGTGGCGGAAGGGGATGTGATGGAGTTCCTCTTCAACGTCTGAATCACCGGTCGCCGAGCGTCCCGTCCGGTTCGGATCGGTGCCGGTCCGATGCATGGGGCACGTGTGACACTGGCGATCCTCCAGGGACTGCTCGATGCCACGCAGCCGGCTTCGTCAGACACTTCTGATCGGTTTCATGCTGCTGGCGGCGCCAGCGTCGATGGCCGCGATGTTCACGTTGCGCCCTGGAACCAGTCTGTATTCCAGGCCTGGTTTCCGGATGACCCATCGGCTGGATCTGCGCAGCGAGGAGATTGTGGTGGAAGGCCCGGCGATCGAGCAGAGCGAGCAGTTCTGCCTCTACCGCCTGCTGGACCGATCCGGACGACCGTTAGTCCCCGAGAAAGCCTGGGTTCCCTGTTACGCCATCGACCGTCTCTTCGAGAGCCCCCGATGAGTCGGTGAAGCGGGGTTGGATGCTGCGCACCACCGGAAGCATCAGCAGGCAGGCCGCTGCCGTGAGCAGCCAGAGCAGCAATCCATGCCCCTGACGGTCCAGGAGGGCACCTCCGATCAGAGGTGCCGCCATCGCACTGATGGCGAAACACTGGGAGAACAGTGCCATCGCCAGCCCCCGATGGCCGGGCGGCGTCTCCTCGATCACCGCCTCCGTGGCGGTGGGCAGAAAGGCAGCCTGTGCCAGGGCCATCGGCATCAGGGCCGCCAGAACGAAGTGGAGGCCGTGTTCGGAGAGGGAGGAGAGCGCCAGCAGCACCGAACCGACGCTGAAACCCGCCACACTGACGCTGAGGCCGAACATCACGCTGCGATCCGAAAGCCAGCGGCCGACCGGCCACTGCAGCACGACCAGAAGGCTGAGCTGCAGAGCGATCAGGCCGCCGCTCTGGCTTTCGCTCAGACCGGGGCGCTGCAGGCCTCCCTTCACCAGATCCAGGGGCAGGGCACTCTGCTGAAGCGCCAGGATGCCTGTGGCGATCACGCTGACCGCCAGAACGGGCAGCAGTGGACCGAGCCAGCGCAGGCCGCTGGATCCGGCTTCCCGTTCGGTCGGTCTGGTGCTGTCCTTCCCGGGGCGAGCGCGGGAATCCTCGAGTGGATGGAGGCTGATCAGAATCAGCACAGCCGTCATGCACAGCGCTTCCACCCCGTAGACGAGGCGCAGCTGTCCCACCAGGGCGGCCACGGTGCCCAGCAGAGCGCCCAGGCCGATGCCGAGGGCATCTGCACTGCGGACCAGGGCATACCCCCGACCGGAGGGAACACTGCCGCAGCTCAGCGGTACAGCAAGTTCGATCGCCGGCCAGTAGAGCCCTGCCGCAGTGCCCAGCAGCAGCTGGCCCAGCAGGTATCCGCCGTAGGTGTCGGCCCGGAACAGGGTCAGATCAGCCAGCACCGCCAGCAGCGTGGTGGCGCGCACCGGCCATGAGCAGCGGAGACCCCGATCCAGCAGCGACCCACTGAGCAGGCGGACGGCCGTGCCGATCAGCGCGGAGACCGCAAGCCCGCTGCCGACCTGACTGGCGGAGAAATCGATGGCATGGAAGATCAACGGGGTCATGAAGATGACTCCGCCAGCCCCGATGGATGCGAGCAGCCTCAGCCGGGTGACATTTCGCAGGCCTGAAGGAAACTGGTTCCACCACCGCATGGGGTCAGGCGTTGCTGCGCGGACGCTTAACAGGGCGAAGCCTCGCGATAGGACTTGTCGGCAGTCTGCTGCTCTCTCCCCTCGCACCGTGGCCCGTCCGGGCTGCTGAACGGCTCGAGGTGGTGATCGACGGCATCACGTTGCCGATCACCGTGGATGAGCTTCAGGGTCTGGCTGGCGCCGGCGCTGGCGAGCGATCCGAGCTCACGACCTGGTTGAGGCTGCTGGACCAGGACAGCCGGTCTGGGTTGATCCGTCTGTTGAACGCGCCGGTGCTGACCCGCAGGAGCCTGGGCCAGCAGCTTCTGCGCAGCTGGGCGGCCCAACCGCTGATCGATGCGCTCGGTGATCTGATCCAGGTCGACAGCGTCAAGGGCACGGAACGGATCAGCAGTGAGCGGATTCTCTCCACCATGGAGAAGCTGCTGACGGAGGCACCGCAGGTTTCGACCCTCGATCTGCTGGAGGCCCTGCCCGCCGAGCGTCTGAGGGTGAACCTCGATGCGTTGCTGCAGGCTGCAGGGCGCTGGAAAACTCAGGTGGAACGCCAGCAGCGGCTCACCAGTCATCTGTCCCGCCAGCCGGTCGAGGTGCTGGACCCGGTCGCATCAGGGGTGGAGCGCTCCAGGCCGGGACCTCGACGCATCCGGCTGTCGGTTCCCCATCGCGTCGAGGATCTGGAACTGCAGAGCTGGTCAGCGGCCCGCTCCGATCGTCGCCGGCCCTGGATCCTGGTGATGCCTGGGCTCGGAGGCGATCCGGATCATTTCCAATGGTTGGCCCGCGGGCTGGCATCAGCCGGGTGGTCTGTCGTGCTGATGGAGCATCCAGGCAGCGACTCCGCCGCCGTGCAGGCCTTGCTGGAAGGTCGCGAGCCGTTGGCGGGTGCAGAGGCTCTGCGTCAGCGGATGCAGGATCTCCAGGCTGTCCTGCTGGCCCAGCGCCGCGGCACCCTCGATGTGCCGGGGGATCGCGTGGTGCTGATCGGCCATTCCCTCGGAGCCTTCACGGCCTTGATGGCCACGGGTCGGGTGCCGCAGCCAGGCCTGCCGCAGCGATGCCGGCAGGCTCTCGATGAACTGCCGCTCACCAACCTCTCCCTGCTGCTGCAGTGTGAGCTGGCCAAGGAGGGTGCTCTGGAGGCGCGGATCTCAGTTCCGGAGCTGGCAGCTGTGGTGGGTCTCAACAGCTTCGGCAGCCTGATCTGGCCCCCCGGCCCGTCGCGCCCCGCTTCGATCCCGGTGCTGCTGATGGGCGGCACGCTGGATCTGATCACCCCGCCGCTGGCCGAGCAGTTGGGGATGCTCGCCTCCTTCGGACAGCACCCCTTCAGTCGGGCGGTGATCGTGGAGGGGGGCAGTCATTTCTCCGCCATCCGGGTTGAGGGCCAGAGCAGCAGCGGCGACGGAGATGATCTGTTCCGTCTGGGCGAGGAGCTGGTGGGGGTCAATCCCCTGGCAGTGCAGGAGCTGCTGCGTCGCGAACTGATCGCGTTCCTCGAGCAGCTCGAGGGGGCCGCCGAGGCCACGGCCTCGCACCATTACCAGGAGGGTTCCGTTCGCTGGCACCGCTTCAGCAGCAGGGATGCCGCCGCGCTGGAGTCGGCGCTTCAGTAGCGGATCCGTGGGTCGAGAGCTGCCACCAGCAGGTCCACCGCCACACTCACCAGCACCACCAACGCGGCGATCACCACCACGATGCCCTGAACCACCGGGTAGTCCCGTTGGTTGATCGCTTCCTGCAGCCGCAGGGCGATGCCGGGCCATGAGAAGGTCACCTCGATCAGCAGCGCGCCACCGATCAGGGAGGCCACGGTGATGCCGGCGATGGTGAGCACCGGCAGCAGTGCATTGGGCAGCCCATGCCGCAGCACCACCCGGGATTCCATCAGTCCCCGGCTGCGGGCCGATTCGATGTAGTCGCTCCTCAGCGTGCGGCGCAGGTTCAGGCGCAGGGCTGTTGTGAACGTGCCGCTGAGCAGCAGGGCCAGGGTCCCCGCCGGAAGCAGCAGATGCCGGATGGTGCCGCGCAGCGCCATCCAGTCGGCCTGTCGGATGCTGTCCAGCAAATAGAAGCCGCTGCCCTCCGGGGGGAGGAGGCTGGGGGGGAAGCGTCCTCCCACCGGCAGCCAGCCCAGACTCACCGCGAACAGCAGCTGCACCAGCATCGCCACCCAGAAGGGGGGCAGGGCATAGGTGCCCAGTCCGTAGAGCCGCCCGGCGAGATCGAGCTTGCCCTCAGGGCGTGCGATACCGCTGAACCCGACGCTCAGACCCACGATCGCTGCCACCAGCAGCGCGATCGAACTCAGCTCGAGGCTGGCCGGAAGTGTGCGCCCGATGATCGTGCTCACCGGTTCCTGGTTGATCAGGGCCTGGCCGAGATCGCCGTGCAGCAGGCCGTTGAGGTAGTCCAGATACTGCTGCAACAGGGATTGATCCAGGCCGAGCCGGGCCCGCATCGCCGCCTTCGCCGCTGCGGGAGCCCGACTGCCGAGCACCGCATCCACCGGATCTCCAGGGGCGAGTCGCAGCAGCAGGAACACCAGGCTGGCGATCAGCCAGAGCATCAGAGGTGCCAGCCCCAGCCGTGTGGCGCTGTAGGTGAGCAGTGCGCGGGCGCGTCCCATCAGCGAGTCCTCCGAAGCCGGTTCAGCCGCACGTGGCCGCTGCCGTCGAATTCGGGCACCGAGAGATCGGTCTGCCCCCAGGCGCGCGGTGATTCGAGCCAGACCGGGATGTAGGCCGCTCCAAGCGCGGACATGCGTTCGATGCGCTTCAGCTCAGCGTGACGGGCGGCGCCCCTGAGCTCATCGCTGCTGCGCAGGGCCTCCTGCAGACCGGAGGTGGACCAGAAGCTGCCGCTGATCGCTGCTTCGCCGTCGAGGCAGATCTCGCCTGATGGATTGCTGCAGCTGAGCAGCGGCGTCAGATAGGCCTCCGGATCGGGATACGTGCCGCGCCAGTCGAGCATCACGGCCTTGAAAGCACCTTCTCCGAGCTGGCGGTAGACGGTGGTGGATTCCACTCCATCCAGTTCCAGCACGAGGCAGTCGGACAGATCGCGCTTCACCTGCGCCTGCCAGGTGAGGGCCAGCAGCTTGTCTGCCGGCACATTGGATCGGAAGGTGAGTGGCACCTGCAGGAGCCTGCCGTCGCAGTACCCGGCGCTGCTGAGCAGGGCCCTGGCCTGCATGGGATCGTGCGCCGGCCAGATCGGGCCGCCTCCCCCGGCGAGGCTGGGAGGGACCAGGGCACGCAGGGGGCGACGCAGGCCGTAGCTCACCCGTGCACTCAGCTCCGTGCGGTTCAGACTCAGCGACAGGGCACGACGCAACCGCGGATCCTGCAGCGGCATGGCGTTGCTGAGCAGGGTGATGTAGCCGATCTCCATGGCCGGCCCCACCGCCTCATGCAGCTGTCCCGCCTCCGCCTTGCGGTGCAGCGCATACCTCTGGTCCTCATCGATGGAAGCAGAGAGCAGCACATCCACTTCACCGCTGCGCAGGGCGCCGTAGAGAGCAGTGGAGTTGCTCAGGGTGATCAGGTCGAGTCCGCTGTTGCGGGGGGCCTCTCCCCAGTAAGCCTCGAAGGGTTCCAGTCGCTGCTGGTGTTCGCTGAAGCTGCTCAGGCGGTACGGTCCGGTGCCGACGAACCGGTCCGTCAGGAAGCGATCGCGGTGGTCCCGGTAAGCCTGCGGCGAGACCGGGGTGAGGTTCACCGAGGTGAGCAGTCCTTCGAGGGATGTGGACGGGCGGCTCAGCCGCAGCCGCAGCCGGTCGGGGGCGGCCACCTCCACGGCGGCGATGCGGTCTCCGACGACATAGCTGAGGGTGCCGATGCGCAGGAAGCGCCGCAGGCTGAAGGCCATGGCGGCCGCATCGAAGCGGCTGCCGTCATGGAAGCGGACGTCGGTGCGCAACGGGATCGTGACGGTCGTTCCGTCGGCGCTGATCTCAGGAGATGCCGCTGCGAGACGGGGTTCCAGCTCGCCGCCTTCGGAGAGGCTGTAAAGAGGGTCGCCGAGGGCGCTCAACAGCTGGATCGTGTTGACGGTGCTGGCCTGAGCGGGATCCAGCGAACTGATCTTTCCCGCTGAAGCAACCGTCAATTGCTGGTCCGCGCGGCGGGGCTGGCAGGACAGCTGACTGAAGCAGACGCTGATCAGCGCGAACGCCATCACCAGTGGCTGGCGCCATGGCCGTTCTGCTGACATCCGCTCCGAAGCGCTCTCGCGGCTTATTCAACAGCGAAAGAACCCTGACGCCAATCAACGTTCCTCTCAGGCCGCGACCGGCTCGATCTGCTGCATGGAGATCTCGAACACCGGGGAGCCACCCTTCGCCTCGATCGGCCAGCGCCGCACCCAGCAGCGATTGTGTTCTCCGTCGACACCGATCACCTGGAAGGTGCCCTGATCACTGCGAAGGTTCACGCAGTCGCCCTGATGCACATCCATCGTCGGAGGGGGGTCCAGGAGGCTGCAGCCTGAAACATCGTCGGTCATGGTGACGTTCGTCATGAACGGGACCCAACACAGATCAGCAACTTCAAATCAGAGCTGTCGTGATTATTGACACTCTGGACCATCCAGCGCTGTTCCCGCCAGTCCGCCTTGGCTCGGTCAGGGCTTCAGAGACACCCGAGATGGGCGGCGAGTCCCGAAACGTCCGGCAGGGCGCGGATCGCCGCCAGGGCCTCGTCCATGCGCCGCTGGTCGACTTCGTGGGTGATCACGACGATTTCAGCTCCGGCAGAGCTGGCGTTGAACTGCACGATCGACTGGATCGAGATGTCGCGATCGCCGAAGCAGCCGCCGATGCGTCCGATCACACCCGGAGCATCCTGTGTGTTGAAACGGACGTAGTGCCTCTGGCGGACATTCCCCGGGTCAACAAGGCTGCAAGTCCTCCAGCTGCCAGCCGCCAGCAGCGGATCCAGCCGGCCGTCACCACCACTGGCCTGCCGGATCCCGGCGATGTTGAGAATGTCGGCGACCACCGCCGATGCGGTCGGTCCTGCTCCGGCTCCCGGGCCGTAGAACATCACCTGGCCGATGGGATCGCCCTCGACCAGGATGGCGTTGTTGACGCCCTGAACGCCCGCCAGGGGATGGTGACTGGGCACCAGGGTCGGCTGCACCCTCAGTGACAGTGCCAGCACTTCTGCGCTGGCGTCGGATGTCGCCATCCGTTCGGCCACCGCCAGCAGCTTCACGCCATAGCCCAGCTGGCGTGCGTAATCCACGTCTTCTCCCTGAAGCCGGCTGATGCCCTCGGTCGGGATGCTCTGGCGATCCACGCCTCCGCCGAAGGCGAGGGTCGAGAGAATGGCGATCTTGTCCGCTGCATCGAGACCGTCCACATCCGCTGCGGGGTCGGCTTCGGCGTAGCCGAGTCGCTGGGCTTCCGCCAGAACATCCTCATAGGCCGCGCCCTCATCGGCCATGCGGGTGAGGATGTAATTGGTGGTTCCGTTGATGATTCCGCTGACCCGGTTGATCCGGTTGCCACCGAGGGACTGCTTCAGCGGTTCGATGATCGGGATCCCCCCGCCGACGGCGGCTTCGATCAGCACGTACACACCTGCGGCTGCGGCGGCCTCTGCAATCTCTCCGCCGTGACGGGCGATCACCGCTTTGTTGGCGGTCACCACCGATTTGCCCGCTTTGATCGCCGCCAGGATCAGAGAGCGAGCCGGTTCGATCCCTCCGATCACCTCCACCACGACGTCCACGCGCGGATCCTCGACCACGGTCTGAGGATCTGTGGTGAGTTGTTCGGGCGACAGATCGACCGGTCGGGGCCGCTCCAGATCACGCACGGCCACACGGATCAGCTCAAGATCAGCGACCAGAGGATGACGTTCCTGCGGGGACAGCAGGATTGAGGCGACCCCGCCACCCACCGTGCCGAGGCCTAGCAAGCCGACGCCGATCCGTGCACCCATTCCCGTCGATCCGCCCACTGAACGATCAAGCCTGACTCTATGAATCAGCGGGGCCGCCGGAACTGTCCAGGGCGGCCGCCTGGGCCTGCATCATCCGAAGGATGTTCAGGAAGCCGTTGGCCCGGGAGGGGGTCAGGCTCGCCTGCAGTCCGGTGGCTTCGATGAAGCCGGGGTCGATGGCCCTGACCTGTGGTGGGGTCAGTCCATTCAGACCCTCGATCAGAAACGCCAGCAGTCCTTTGGTGATCAGCGCGTCGGAGTCTCCCTGCCAGCGCATCACACCCTGATCCAGTTCCCCCCGCACGAAGACCTGGGACACACATCCCCGCACCCGCAGGTTGTCGGTCTGCTGCTCCACAGGCAGTGGCGTCAGTTTCTTGGCCAGCCAGAGGACGTACTCATACCGACGTCGGGGATCCGCTGTTCCCCCGAGCCGTTCCACCATCCGGTCAAGAGCCTCACTGCCGGTGCTGGCGGCCATCGTTGCGATCAGTCACATCGACGTCGCACGCTAACCAGCAAACCGACGAGCATCAGCGTCAGGGGGGCCTGCACCACCTCATCCAGCCGGACACGTCCCTGCTGGACCGGAATGTCCAGATAGTCCCGGTGCCCGGGCCCGCCGTCCACCTGAAGGTCGTAGCGACCGTCCTCGATGGCCTGCAGATCAAGCCTCACCTGGCCATCGGCATCCGTGCGACCGAGTTCGACCCCAGGGGTGCCATCTGGATTGAGCAGACGCACGACGGCACCGCTGGCCGGCTCACCGTTCGAAAAACGCGTGCTCAGTTCCAGATCGCCATCGAGATACTGCAGGGCCGACTCGATCTGGTGCGCCTGTCCTGGGGAGGCGATGCCTGCCGCGAGACACGCCGCTGAGAGAGTCAGGAAGGCGAGCAGGGGACGCATGGCAGCCGGGCAGCAGGTGACGCTCATGATGCGGTGGTCCCCTGGGGACGACCAGGTCCCTGCTCGCTGATCCAGCCATCGAAGGGGATGTCCCAGGGATCCCGCGGCAGTGGCGTGTCGGTGATGCAGGCCGACGGCAGCACCGCCAGGGCGCGCACGGCCCGCCAGGGCGTCTGTTGCCGCAGCCGGTCGTAGTAACCGCCGCCGTAGCCGAGGCGGACTCCCTGGCGGTCGATGGCAAGGGCCGGCACCAGCAGGCAGGCCAGCTGCTCCGGCCGCAGAGTCCGGCCTTCCGCGGGAGCCGGGATGCCGCAGCCGTCAGGTTTCAGGATCTGAGCGTTCTCACTGTCCACGGCCCAGTGGCGGTAGACGAGCCCCCCCTGACCATCCGCCACCGGCAGCGCGACGGGCCCCTGCTGTCGCAGCGCACGCAGATCCACTTCGTCCGCCAGCGGCCAGTAGATGCCGATCATCTGATCGCTGGACAGCGGCCGATGGGCGGCCTCCATGTCTGCTTCAACGGCGGCGCGAATGGCGGGGAAGAGGCAGGACTGCTCACGTCGCAGCTGCCGGAAGTGACGGCGAAGCTTCTGCTTGGTGGTGATCGCCGGAACCAGGCCTTCATCACGCATGTCGACCTAATGGTTGTGAGAGTTCTGGTGTTGTTCCGGGATTGTTGCGGTGAGGGATGCGACGAACGGAAGGTCAGGCAACGGGCTGTTCCTCGATCCAGGGGCCCTCAGCGTGGGTCTTCGGACTCCCGCAACGCATCATGAGCCGTGATTGATCAGGCGCTTGTCTCAATTCCTTGATGGCACGAACAAAATCGCACGAATCTGCCCTTCGTCGTTGATTTTTGGTCTTGGAATGTGATGAACAGAAAGTAGCGATTCAACCTCGATCACTGGAGGTTGATTGAGCACTGAACTGCTGTGCCTGAAGATGAAGATCTCACTCTTTGAGGCAAGGAAGAGGTGGATGGAGAAGGGATGCAGCTCTGCAAATTCCCTCCTCATCCGCTGGGAATTTATGATGATCAAGACGAGGGGTCAATCAAAAGCATTCTTTTTGTATCACCTCACATCACGCATGAGAATGGTTGTCATTTTTAGGTCATGCATGGAGGTCTTCCCGATGCACGGAGTGCCTGAACGCCGTTATCTGGACTGATCAAAAGGATGGGGATGGGGTGGCAGGCTGACCCTGTGGAGCTTTTCGGATGCGGGCTTCCATTGCACAAGATGTAGAGGATCAATTTGATTGCTTTCGAGGCATTCCCATATGTCATTGCCGATCAAGGTTGTCTTGGACCAGTTGTCACCCTGGCTGATCATCTGCTTCCGGTTGTCATCTTTCCAGTCTGTCCATTTCAGTTGTGAATAGGAGAGAATATGCTCATCAAGAATGACAATTGTGAACTCCACGGTGCAGTTGATACCTCAATCGTGATTCTACAACAAATGGCTTCTTGCATTCACGTGTTTAAAGGCGGGGAAGTCGGTGATCTTCGGCGGAACGATCTGGATTCCGTTTTGTTGATGGAGGGGCTTCCACCAATGCTTTCAGCTTCGACATCCCTGGATGTTGGTTGTCCTCCGGTTGATCAAGGCCAAAAAAACATGCCTGTTGATCACTGCAGGTGCAAGGATGTCGTTAGAACAGATCAATAGCCCGCCTTAATTGTGCAGATATTTAGCGAATGACCATAGTCAGCTGGACTCAATACCTGACCCAGCGATAAGACATGCGGCCTGTTTTCGATGCCTCGTTGATGGCGTTCTTGTAATGTTTGCGTTCGTATTTAATTTGAGTGTGAGTCTGCGGATCGACAGAAGTTTCGTAGCGAACGCCTCGATAGGTGCAGACAGGCATGTGAGCGGAAGTGTTGCACGCGCAACTATGCAGGCTTTTTTTTCAGCTTTCAACGCGCTCTGTATCGCCAGCGCCGCCATTTAAGGATTAATCCAGAATTATTGTGCTGGTTGCTACTGCTTTTTGCTTTTTTCGTAGCGGATTAGACCATCAGTCAGCGGCTTTGTTAAGAGCTGTTCAAGAGGTTTCTCGGCATGGCTCCGATGGTCGGCCGAGCGTTTCGAGGGTTCAGATCGGACGCGTTCCAGCTGCCTCAGTTGATGCTGTGGAGTTGCGAGAGCAAGGTGGCTGCTCGTTGCCTGGACAGGCGACGCTTCACCAGCAGATCGCAGATCCAGTCGAACAGTGGTGGGGCATCCTCGACTGACGCCAGTCGCTGCTCAAGTTCCTTCAGCTGTGTGGCCTGTTTGCACCCACGTAAGGCGTCGATCAGGGTCTCTTCCGCTGGCTTCTCAAGCATTGGCAGCGCTTGCATGGTTATGGACTTCCAGATCTCATTTCTGGTCTAGTTCAACGCAGGCCCGTGTGTCAGCGGTGCAGCTGCCATGAACGCTGAACGCTGATCGCTGGACATGAAAAAAGGGCAAGCCCTCCCACTCGCCCAGTGCCTGGGCCCCCAACGACCCGACAGACTCATTGTGTATCCCGGCAAACTTTATGACCTGAGTAGGAGTGCTCATGGATTCTCCCTCTAAGCAGACTTAGGACAGATGTATCAGGGAATGGTCAGATGTCTGTTGACTACAGCAAACCGCTCCAATCAACGCTTCGGCCTGCATTTCTGGATGTCAAGCCAGGTGATGTCGTCGTTGTCTGGGAGCACCCCGAGCTGGTCAACACCGATACCAACGGCTGGTACTTGGCAGAGGTGCTCTTCTGTGAAGGCAGTGCCCGTGATCCACGGTCTCCTTCGCTCTTCCAGGTTGCGGATGTGGATACAGGTGCTCTTCGTTGGTGCAATGCCGACTGCGTGCAAAGAGTGTTGATTTCTGTCACTCACCCTGTGACCGACTTCTGTTAGGTGTTGACAACTCAAGTTGATGTTTTGAGTCTTCGGGCGTTCGTTGTTGTCCTTCTGGATGGACCATCGACCGATGGCTCTTAGTACCAGATCGCTCCGTAGGCGTTGGGGTATAACGTCCTTGACTTCTCGGCGATTTGGCGCATTTTTGTCAGGCAATCGCCTTTTCCATCAATCAGACCTTTATCTTGTGCGTCGGATAGTGCGTAGTAAATCGACATTCCTTTTGCCATGTTCTGTTCAACGTCGTTGATCGCAGTCCACGCAAGGCAGCGTGAATGTGCGGATGTCGCGCCGAACCCGATCAATAGAAGAGTCGTGGCGACAGAGGCAAGCGCTTTCATCGCAGACGCATGACTTGGCGAATGTTAACAACTGACTGTTCTCGCGTCCAACGGAGGTCGCTTTCGCAAGATTGGGTTTTCATATCCAAATATCACCTTTGGTTTGGCTTCGTCTCGATGGCTGATGCGGTCTAGCCTAAGTGCGAATGAGGGCTCGGGTTATGAACGGCAGGCTCCTTGTCATTGGCATCGTCATTTTCTTCTTTCTGTTCTTTGTCTATGAATCCTGGTTGATGCGCGGGTTGCCGCACTGAATTTGGACGTTCTGCAGAGGCTTTGAAACGAAGAAGTGGTTCTTCAATCAACGCTGTACAGCTTTTTCAATCTCTTTCTGGCAGTCCTCTCTTGTTGCCATGTGGACCATCGTCGCCACTCAATTTCGTGGGCGGTCAGGCATTGATCCTGAAGTGAATCTGGATCATCAATGCTCTCAAGAGCCATTCGTATCGGGCAGCTTGGCGCTGAATTCACGAAAATTCTTTTCCAGTTTAAGTGAAATTTTGGCTGCTGATTTTCCGGGTGTTTGTAAGGAATGAGACCGTTTGTCAAGGTTGAGCATATCTGCTTAGTTGTGCTGAGCAGGACGGCGAGCCTGTGGCTTGTCGTGCGATGGAGATCATTCCAATCGGATCAAAAATCAAGTGTTCCAGAGCAATCTCTGCAACTGGAGGATTCAGGTGAAAAGGACTTGAACGTCAGTGGAGATCGGGGCATGTTTTTTGGTTCTTGACCCGTGGATGGGGGGTGGTCCAGGCAGCTTTTGCTTGAATAAGAACTGTTGATTTGCACTTCTCATCGCTGCTCCGGAGTCGCAATGTGAGCGCTAGCGATCAAGCGAAACATGGGGCCCTTCTCTGGACGACAACTCCGGATCACCACTGGAGTCGCGAATGGCTCCAGGCCTTCCACTTCGCGCGCCATCAGCCTTGACACCCGATTCATGGGCCAGTGGATGAAGGCGGCAAGGCAATGTGGAATCCCCATCGAAGCTGTCGGAGACACGCGGACCTCAGCCGCAACGAGCAGTCCCGGCACTCAGAAGCAAGAGGCCCCAGTGACGGCAAGCTCTCAAGCTGGTGCTCCAGTCAATAACGTGACTTCGATCGAAGCCGGCGCGGCGAAGAAAACGAGCCGTCGCAGAGGACGCCGCAAAGCGTCGTAATCAATCCCCTCGATTGCGCAGGCATCGGCAGAGCGATTGGGGCGTTTGGTTCATCATCAGGCGGATGAAATCAGTGTTTTTTCTGCGAGGAATCGATGCCTGGCGGGCAGGGCTTGTTTATCGCTGGAACCAGCCGGTGAGGGCCACCGCCAGAGCGTCGGCGGCATCATCGGGGCGTGGAGGATCCGAGAGATTCAGTTCCCGCATCACGGCTTCCAGCACCTCGTCCTTGTCGGCATGGCCGAATCCGGCGAGGGCAAGCTTGATCTGCATCGGCGGGAACTCCACCACCGGCACCTTGAACCGCGCCAGGGTCATCATCACCACACCGCGGGCCTGCACCACGCTGATGGTGTTGCTTGAGCGATAGAAAAAGAACTTCTCCACCGCTGCCAGTTGCGGTCGCCAGCGGCGGATCAGCTGGCGCAGATCCCCGGCGATCTCCACCATCCGTTCACCATCGGGTCGGCCTGGATCGGTACGGATGATCCCGCAGTCGAGCATCCGCTGCTGCCCGCCTGTGGTGTCGATCACCCCATAGCCCACCCGGGCCAGGCCCGGATCGATGCCGAGGATCCGCATGCAGTTCCTGGCGGATCAGGCCGCCAGGGCCAGTTCGAAGCCGGCGCGGTCGCTGCTCTCACTGCGCTCGAACACCTTGCAGAACACCTTCACCACCCGCTCGCCGGAATCCACCTGCTCCAGGGGGTCCTTGCGCAGGCGGTGGCGCAGACAGCAGGAGGCCACCCTCGCCACATCGTCTTCACTCACCTCGATGCGGCCTTCAAAAGCGGCGAGGGCGCGGGCTGCCCGGTTGGTGACGATGTCGCCGCGCAGGCCATCCACATCCAGTTCGCCGCAGACCGAAGAGATGCGCAGGCGCAGATCCTCATCGATCACCACCTGCTCCAGCCGTTGCTGAGCCTCCACCACCCTCTGCTGCAGGGCTTTCTGGTTCTCCTCCATCGCGGTGCTGAACCGGTCGGGATCACTGTCAAACGCGGTGCGCTGGTCCACCACCTGCACCCGCAGCTCCGGGTCCCGCACGGTGCGCACCTCGACGCTCATGCCGAAGCGATCCAGCAGCTGCGGACGCAGTTCCCCTTCTTCCGGGTTTCCGGAGCCGATCAGCACGAAGCGCGCAGGATGGCGGACGGACACCCCTTCCCGTTCCACGGTGTTCCATCCGGAGGCGGCTGAATCCAGCAGCACATCAACCAGGTGGTCATCCAGCAGATTCACCTCATCCACATAGAGCAGCCCGCGGTTGGCCTTGGCCAGAAGGCCCGGTTCAAAGGCACGCACCCCTTCGCTGAGGGCTTTCTCGATGTCGATGGTTCCGCAGAGACGATCCTCCGTGGCGCCAAGAGGCAGATCCACCATCGGCACCTGGCGCGGTTCGGTGGTCAGCGCCTCACCCTGCTCCTGCCGCTGACGCACCTCGCTGCTCTGCAGGTCTGGATCCGTGGCCGAGCTGTTGTAAGGATCACCCGCCACCACGTCGATGTCCGGCAGCAGATCCGCCAGGGCACGGATGGTGGTGGATTTCCCTGTGCCCCGATCCCCCATGATCATCACGCCGCCGATGCGCGGATCGATCACATTGAGCAGAAGCGCCAGTTTCATCTCCTCCTGACCGATCACGGCGGTGAAGGGGAAGACCCTGCGCTTCCGGGGTGCACTCACAGACTCACGTGTCAGGTGTCCTGGATTGTTTCACAGGCCGGAGGGTGAGCACCTGCGGGGGGGTGGCATCGGCTGGATAAACCAGACGGACCCGCACATTGCGCTGCTCACCGGGGGCAAGGGTCAGTTGCCCGAGGGCCGGTCCCTGCTGTCCCTGACGCAGCACCAGATGAACGGTCTGG
Organism: Parasynechococcus sp.; assembly: GCF_045559935.1. Classification (NCBI taxonomy): domain Bacteria; kingdom Bacillati; phylum Cyanobacteriota; class Cyanophyceae; order Synechococcales; family Prochlorococcaceae; genus Parasynechococcus; species Parasynechococcus sp. Next base: position 17,311 of record NZ_JBJLJL010000003.1, on the reverse strand, counting down.
CGGCCGAGTGGACGTCCGTCGTGGTCATCCAGGCCGGCGACCTCGATCGGGCCGCGGTACATCACCGGACCGGTCATCGAGGTTCTGAACCTGAGGCTGTCGCTGGGCTGATCGGATTTGAGCGGCGATTCCAGTGCCAGTTCAACGCTGGCGGGATGGTCGCCATCGTTGCTGAGAGGAAGGCTGAGGTCATAGGTGACCCCGTAGTTGCCATGGGCGGCCCAGGCGGTGTCCGGATGGAACGCCTGCAGCTCCGCGGTCTGCACCTGTCCGGTGCCGAGGGATCCCCGTTCCAGGCTGCTGATCGGCCACGACAGCGGTTGGGACGGAATGGCCAGATGAGCGCTGCCAGGATCGGTGATCCGTGTGCTCCAGCTGCTGCCGATCTGCACACCGCTGACGCGGGAATAGACCATCTTTCCCTTGGCGCCCCGCGGTGTTGGGCTGTGTTCCTTGGAGCTGAGTTCCCCGCTGTGGAGCATCTCCTGCCAGCGGCTGGTGGGAGGCGGGGTGTGGGCACTGCCGTAGGCCGCCAGGGTGGCGAGGGCCACGGGGGCGGAACTGCGCAGTCGCAGCTGCAGATTGCGTCCGTTGAGCAGGGGGTCGAGGCCGGCCACGGGGATCGGCAGCACCACAATCGGCGTCGCATCGCCCGGCTCCAGCGACCAACGCGTCGTGTGCAGTTCCGGAGCCCGACGCTTCGCCAGCAGATCACCGGCCACCCGGCTGCCGGGCCCGGCGGCAACGATCTCCGTCGTCTCGCGCATGAATGCCGGCAGGGGCAGGAAGGGAGCGGCGGTCTGGCCGGGGCGGGTGGCCTGCGACAGCGATGTGCTGCCCTCCAGCAGTTCCAGGGTCACGGGGGTGCCGTCAAGAGGGGCGACCATCACCGCCAGCCAGAGGGTCGAGTCGAGCGTGTCGTCGTTGCCGGCGTAGACGTGATGGCTGAAGAGATCGAAGCGTCCGTTCAGCGGCACCGCCAACGCGTCGGTGCCTCCCTCCGGAAAGGTCGACAGCAGGATGCCCTCGTCCCGGATCAACTCGGGATTGTTGTCGTTCACCATCAGCACCTTGTCCAGCGCGCCTGGCAGCGGACGGATCTCCTGTTGGCGCGCGAAGGCGTCGGCCCGCACGGCCGGGCAGGCGGGTCCCGTGGCGATCGCGGCGGCCGGCAGGGCGATCAAGGCAGCGGTCAGCAGGGCTCTCAGGCTCATGGGGAAGGCTGGGCGGAGACGGCTCGCGGTGGGCTCGGCGCTGGCTTGAGATGGGGAGCCATCGCTGCAGCCATGGCTCGGATCAGGTTGGTGGAACGCGGATCGTTGAACGGTCCCTTCACGAGAAAGCCTGCCACGGCCCGACGTCCATCGGGCAGTTCGATCAGTCCTGCATCGGCGTAGGCGATGCCGATGTCGCCGGTTTTGTTGTAAACGCGGTAGCCCTTGCGGCTCAGAGCTGGATCAGGCCGACCCTGCTCTCCCCCAAGGCCCTGCATCAGTCCCTTGGGCAGAAGCGTGTTGGTGACCGATGTGCCCATCACATCGCGGAACAGATCCCGGGTCCGCAGGGAGAGCGTTCCTCCGGTATCGACAAGGGCGATGGCACGACTCAGGTCGCGGGCGCTCGTGGTGTTGGTGCCATCCAGATCCGGGAGCCAGTTGTTCACCTTGGTGGCGGTCAGCCCCAGGGCCTGGAAGCGGCTGTTGAGACGTTCCTTGCCGCCGGCTCTCTGAATCAGCAGATTGGTGGCGGTGTTGTCGCTGATGCGGATCATCTCGGTCGCCACCTCGTAGGTCGGGAACCGCGTTCCCAGAGGCTTGGAAGCCATCCAGCCGGCACCGCCTCCCACCACCGGCTTGGTGAGCGTCAGAGGTTCGTTCCAGCGCAGATCCCCACGGTCGATCTGCTCCAGGCTGACCAGCAGGATCGGCGTCTTGATGGAACTCGCGGCCGGCATCGCACGGTCCGCCTGCATCTGGGCGTAGCGACCGTCATCGAGAACCAGCAGAAAGGCACTGGCTTCGAGGTCGTCCTGGGCTGCGGCCAACTGTGTCCATCGCTGACTCAGGGCGGTGATCTCCTGGGTCGGAAGAAACTGTCCCGGCAGCAGAGCTGGCGTGATCGGCTGCTCCTGGGAGGGAGCGGACTCGCTGGTCGCCGTTGTGTTCGTGTCGTCCGGCTGATCGTCGCTGGTGAGGGCGATCAGGTCGCTCAGCCAGGGGAGTGCGGGCAGGGTCTGCTGACGCACCTGCGGAGCCAGCATCTTGAGGGCCGTGCCGCTGAGCACGCCGAGCCCGACGCCGAACAGGATCAGACGAAGCAGCAGCCAAAGCGGCTGCTGCCAGCCAGGGTTGGAACGGGATGAACGTCGGCCCGTCACGCCTGTTGCTCGCGGATCATCGGCAGAGGTTAGGGGCGTCGGGTGGTGAGCGCCCAGCGAAGCTGACGCACCATTCCCCGGATCAGAGCCACTTCCCCGGCCTGGATCGAAGCCCGTTGCAGCAGATCGCGAACCTTGTTCATCCGTGCCGCGGCGGTGTGAGGCAGCAGAAAGCCCACGTCCAGCAGGAGGTCTGAAGCATCCTCCAGGCAGTGATCCAGCTGGCGCGGCGGGGCCGGGTCCGGTTCGGCATCGCCGTCATGCTCTGGCAGGGTCTGCAGTCGGGCCAGCTCGTGCAGCACCACGGCGACAGCATGCGAAAGGTTGAGCGAGGGATAACTGCCGGAGCTGTGCAGGGTCAGCACGCGCTGGCAGAGCCGCAGCTCATCGTTGCTGAGCCCCCGGTCCTCGCGGCCGAACACCACGGCGACGGGTTGATCGTCGCTCTGATCCTGCCTGCCGGTGAGAAGCCAGCCCAGCGCCTCTTCCGGAGCATGCAGGGGGATCGAGCCGTGATCCAGGCGTCCGCAGCTCGCCACCACGCGCCGGCAGTCGGCCACCGCCTCCAGCAGCGATGTGCAGCTCCGTGCTGTTCTCAGCAGCTCCAGACCATGGACGGCCATCCGGCAAGCCTCCGGATCCATTGGGTCGCAGACGGGGCTGACCAGACGCAGTTCCCGCACCTCGAAATTGGCGCACAGCCGCGCAACGCTGCCCACGTTGATCGGCCCGGCCGGCTCCACCAGGACGACCACCGTCTGCGGGCGCTTCAACTCAGCTGGTGCAGATGGGCCAGAAGATCAGCCATGGCCTTCGGCTCAATCTGGAAACTCGGCATCGGCGGGGTCTCACCGCTCACGATCTGATGAATCAGCTGCGCATCACCGACTCGCTCGGTGATGCCCTTGAGCGTGGGCCCGAGCAATCCCTGTCCGGCCAGACCGTGACAGCCGGCGCAGTTGATCCGGAACAGCTGCCCGCCATGGTCCGTGGAGCCCTGCAGATCCAGGGTGGCCCGGATGTAGGGATCCTGGCGGGCATTCCCCAGAACCCAGAGCAGCAGCACGATGCAGGCGCTGGCGGCGAGTACCACCAGGGCGGTGATCAGTCCGCGGCCCCCCTCTTTGATGACGGCAGCCTCTTCCGCAGCAGTTGATGTCGACTCCATGCTCGGATGAACAGGTCATGGAAGAATTGTGTTCGATTCTCCCTGCCGACGCGTCGTCATGATCGAACCCCTTCTCTGCGGCATTGTTCTGGGGCTGATTCCCGTCACGCTGCTGGGTCTGTTCGTGGCGGCATGGAACCAGTACCGCCGCGGTGGTGCTCTGGAGGGTTGAGCAGCAGCAGGCCGCTGATGCCGTAGCGGCGGCGGTCCTTGATGGTCCACCCTTGCGGCAGCTCGATGCTGGCATTCGCGGGGTGTTCGCAGATCACCAGGGCATCCGGGTTGAGCCAGGTTCCTTCGCTCAGAAGTGTGAGGGCAATGGTGAGGAGGCCCGAGGCATAGGGCGGATCGATGTAGACGAGATCGAATCCCGGCCGCGTCCAGCCGCGACGCAGACAGCTGGCCAGGTCCTGACGGATCACCTCGAACCCGCAGGGTTGTGGCGCGGATTCAACCGCGATGCCCAGGTTCTCCGAGCAAACGGCCGCCGTCTTCGCGTCCCGTTCGACCGCCACAACGGCGGCGGCTCCATGCAGCAGCGCCTCGCAGCCCATGATTCCGCTGCCACTGCAGAGGTCGAGCCAGCGACAGCCCTCAAGACGGCTGCCGAGCATGTTCATCACGGCTTCTCTCACCCGGGCGGTGGTGGGGCGCGTGCCTCGGCCCGGAGGACTCTTGAGTCTGCGTCCCCCGCTGAGGCGCAGTTGGCCGCTCATGGCAGCAGGGGGGCCCCGGCGCTGAGCCATTCGATCCAGCGACGCAGCAGCCCGTTCCCTGCGTCGGACGATTTCTCCGGATGGAACTGACAGGCCCCGGTCCTGCCCTCCCAGACGATCGCCGTCACATCGGTGGCACCGAAGGGTGCCGTCGCGGCGGTTGTTTTCGGATCGGACGGAACGGCGGCGAAGGAGTGCACGAAATACACCCAGGGCGCCGGTTCCTCGGGAGGCAGCAGCGGACAACTCTGTCGCCAGGAGAGTGGAGCCCAGCCCATGTGGGGGATCCGCTCCCCCTGCTGAACCGGAAGTCGTTCAATCCGACCCTGCAGCAGTCCGAGCCCGTCGCGTTCCCCTTCGGCGCTGGAGTCGAACAGCAATTGAAGCCCGAGACAGATCCCGAGGATCGGACGCTGCTCCTCACCCCAGCGCTTCAGGTGGGGAACCAGCCCGGTGGCCTCCAGGTTCTCCATAGCGGGGTCGAAGGCGCCGACCCCCGGGAGGATGAGGGCATCGCAGCCCTGGAGCTGGTGGGGAGCTGAAACAGGGCGCAGGCTCTGACCAAGTCGTTCAAGGGCTTTCCGCACGGAGTGCAGATTGCCCATGCCGTAATCGATCAGTCCCAGTTCCAAATCAAAGAGGGAACGCGTCCCCGATCAGAGGTACTTGGAGATGGTGCCGGAGAGGGTTGCCTTGGGAACAGCACCAACGACGGTGTCAACCTTTTGCCCACCCTTGAACACCATCAACGTGGGGATGCTGCGGATGCCGTACTGACTGGCGACGTTGGGGTTCTCGTCGGTGTTGAGTTTGAAAACCTTGATCTGACCTTCGAATTCCTTGGCGATCTCGTCAACGATCGGAGCGACCATGCGGCAGGGTCCGCACCATGGGGCCCAGAAATCGACAAGAACCGGCACATCACTCTGGAGAACGTCCTGCTCGAAGGAAGCGTCAGTGACCGGAGCGGCGCTGGACATAAACCCGGAGTGGATTGCGAGGAATGTAGCAACGAAATCCAGGCCTTTCAGAGATCCGGTGGACGCCCTTGGAATCAGCGATGGCTCCGCAAAAAGAGAGAAAGCCCGAGCTCGTCGGGCCGGGGGGTGTGAGGAGTGTGTGGACCTAGGCCCGCACACAACCCGACCCTAACTCCGGGATCCGGTTGCGTCTCCGCTCCCGGGTCGGAGTTGTTGCGGATTACTTGCCCATCCCCAGATGTTGTGCTTTCTGATACACCTTTCCTTCCGTCAGCAGGGATGGAGCCACCACCACCTCCACCTCCTGCATGTCCCGCAGCGTCTTGGCTCCCAGGGTGCCCATCGAGGTCTTCAGAGCACCGAGCAGGTTGTGGGTGCCGTCGTCGAGCAGTGCGGGTCCGCGCAGGATTCGCTCGATGCTTCCGGTGCTGCCGACGTTGATGCGCGTTCCGCGGGGCAGAACAGGGCTCGGGGTCGCCATGCCCCAGTGGAACCCACGACCCGGCGCCTCGTCAGCACGGGCGATCGGGGAGCCGATCATCACCGCATCGGCTCCGCAGGCGATGCACTTGCAGATGTCTCCGCCGGTGACGATGCCACCATCCGCCACGATCGGCACGTGGCGGCCGCTCTCCTGTTCGTAGTCGCGGCGGGCGGCTGCACAGTCGGCCACCGCCGTGGCCTGGGGAATGCCGACTCCCAGCACCCCACGGGATGTGCAGGCGGCCCCCGGACCGATTCCCACCAGAACGCCGGCGGCACCGGCCCGCATCAGCTGCAGGGCGACTTCGTAGGTGACGCAGTTGCCGATCACAACGGGAACACCCATGTCGCGGCAAAGGGCTTCCAGGTCAAGGCTGGCCCGTCCCTCAGGTCCGATGTGCTCCGTCGACACCACGGTCGCCTGAACAAAGAACAGATCAGCACCGGCTTCCGCGATCGCTGACCCGAAGCGCATCGCGGCCACAGGGGTGCCGCTGACCGCGGCGATGCCCCCCCTCTCCTTGATCTCCCTGATGCGCTGCCGGATCAGGTCTTCCTGCACAGGAGCGCTGTAAAGCTCCTGCATGAGCGGCACAAAGGCGTCCTTCCCGACCGCTGCAATCCGATCCAGGATCGGGTTGGGGTCTTCATAACGGGTCTGCACGCCCTCGAGGTTCAGAACCCCCAGCGCTCCCAGTTCCGACAACCTCGCAGCCATGGCGACATCGACAACACCGTCCATGGCGCTGGCGATGATCGGAATCTCCCGCTCGATCCCCCCGAGGCTCCAACGGGTGTCCGTGACGTCGGGATCGACGGTCCTTCCCCCTGGCACCAGGGCGATTTCATCAATTCCGTAGGCCCGGCGAACGGTCTTGAAGCGTCCGAGCTGAATGTCCACCGCGCGGTCTGGTCGAGTCGGTTCAAGCTACCAACCGGGATTGACCGCAGTGCCGCTCGGCAGGGGGGACTCAGCGTCCGATCACCTTGTCCCAGCGGGCCCGAAGCGAGCTGATCACCTCGGCGCGATCACTTCTGCGGATCAGGTTGGTCAGGCTGAACCGCACCAGCCAGATCAGACCGATCAGCTCCAGCAGTCCTGAACCGACGGGCACGCTGTTGATCGTGCGGATGAGACCGCTGTAGATCTGCACGCCCACCACCAGAAGGATCAGGGCGGTGATCAGGCGGATCGGCAGTCGCAGCTGGATCCAGAGGACCTTGAGCTGATCTCCGTCGATCAGGCCCCGCAGCTTCTCCAGCAGCAGGTTCCATTCGCCGCCCTCGCCTTCCGCGTTCCCCTGAGCGGGGATCGTCACGCTGGCCGTGATGGTCGGGTCTGCGGAAGGTGATGGTGTTGGAGCCGGTGTGGCAGCGGGCGTCGGCTCCGGGGTCACGGCAGGGGTTGGGGCCGGCGTTGGAGCGGGTGTCGGCTCCGGCGTCACAGTGGGAGTGGGGGCCGGTGTGGGTGTCGGACCGCCGCTCGCCGCAGCGTCGGAGAGGGGTTCGTCAGTCGGTCCCATGACACCGGCGAATCTGGAAACGGCAGCCTATCTGAGGTTTTTGGGATGTTCCGCAGGCCGAGATAAACTGAAGCGAGGCAGACAAACCCTTGTATGGCGGTTTCAGTGGGGCCCGGAGGCGGCGGTCCCGGCGATTCCGACGATCGAATCATCCAGACGGATCTGCGCAACGAGATGTCGCGTTCCTATCTGGAATACGCGATGAGCGTGATCGTGGGTCGGGCGCTGCCCGATGCCCGCGATGGCCTCAAGCCGGTGCATCGCCGGATCCTTTACGCGATGTATGAGCTGGGCCTCACCAGCGACAGGCCCTACCGCAAATGCGCCCGTGTGGTGGGCGAAGTGCTCGGCAAATATCACCCCCACGGCGACACCGCCGTGTACGACGCCCTGGTGCGCATGGCCCAGGACTTCTCGATGTCGATGCCCCTGATTGATGGGCACGGCAATTTCGGCTCGGTGGACAACGATCCACCGGCGGCCATGCGATACACCGAATCGCGGTTGCGGGCGCTGACCACCGACAGCCTCCTGGAAGACATCGAGGCGGAGACGGTTGATTTCGCCGATAACTTCGACGGCTCCCAGCAGGAGCCGACCGTGCTTCCGGCTCGGATCCCGCAGCTGCTGCTGAATGGTTCAGCGGGCATCGCCGTGGGGATGGCGACGAACATTCCGCCCCACAACCTCAATGAGCTGATTGATGGCTTACTCGCGTTGATCGCGAACCCAGAGATCACCGATCAGGAGTTAATCCAACTGATCCCTGGCCCGGATTTCCCCACCGGTGGTCAAATCCTGGGGCGTGAAGGCATCCGCGAGACCTACCTGGGCGGCCGCGGCTCGGTGACCATGCGCGGAGTGGCCAACATTGAAACGCTCGAGGTGCCGGGACGCCCCGATCGCGATGCCGTGATCATCACGGAGTTGCCGTATCAGACCAACAAAGCGGCGCTGATCGAGCGCATCGCAGAGCTGGTCAACGACAAAAAGCTCGAGGGCATCTCCGACATCCGCGACGAAAGCGACCGCGATGGCATGCGGATCGTGGTGGAACTGCGCCGTGACGCCTACCCGCAGGTGGTGCTGAACAACCTGTTCAAGCTCACCCCGCTGCAGAGCAACTTCAGCGCCTACATGTTGGCGCTGGTGAATGGCGAGCCAATCCTGCTCACCCTGCGCAAGATGCTCGAGGTGTTCCTCGACTTCCGGGTCGAGACGATCGAGCGCCGCACCCGCTACTTGCTGCGCAAGGCCGAAGAGCGCGACCACATCCTGCTGGGCCTGCTGCTGGCGCTTGATCAGCTGGATCCGATCATTGCCTTGATTCGGGCTGCTCCCGATACGGCCACGGCTCGGCAACAGCTGCAGGAGCGCCATGGCCTCTCCGACGTCCAGGCCGACGCCATCCTGCAGATGCAGCTGCGTCGTCTGACGGCTCTGGAGGCCGACAAGATCCGTCTTGAACACGAGGATCTGGTCACCAAGATCGCCGACTACAAGGACATCCTTGGCCGGCGTGAGCGGGTGTTCGGCATCATCCAGGACGAGCTCGGTCAGCTGCAGGAGCGCTACCCCATCCCTCGTCGCACGGAGATCCTTGACCTCGGCGGTGGGCTGTCCGACATCGATCTGATCGCCAATGAGCGTTCGGTGGTGCTGCTCACTGAGACCGGTTACCTCAAGCGGATGCCGGTGAGCGAATTCGAGGCCACCAGTCGCGGCACCCGCGGCAAGGCCGGAACCCGCAGCCAGGGTGAGGATGCGGTGAAGCTGTTCATCAGCTGCAACGACCACGACACCTTGGTGCTGTTCAGCGACCGCGGTGTGTCGTATGCGCTTCCCGCCTACCGCGTGCCCCAGTGCAGCCGCACGGCAAAGGGCACGCCGGTGGTGCAGCTGTTGCCGATTCCCAGAGAGGAGGAGATCACCTCTCTGCTGGCCGTCTCGGAGTTCAACGACGACACCGATCTGCTGATGCTCACCCGTGGCGGTTTCATCAAGCGGACCCGTCTTTCGGCTTTCAGCAACATCCGCTCCAACGGTCTGATCGCCATCGGGCTCGAGGACGGCGACGCGCTCTCCTGGGTCCGTCTGGCCATCCAGGGAGACAGTGTGCTGATCGCTTCAAGAACGGGGATGACCATTCATTTCCGCCTCAGCGATGACGAACTGCGGCCTCTCGGCCGCAGCGCCCGCGGCGTCCGCGCCATGAACCTCCGCAAGGGGGACAGCCTGGTGAGCATGGATGTGCTGCCGGCTGAGCTGGCGGATCAGGTGGCAGCCAGTGATGCTGACGATGACGAGGGTGGCGATTCCGCTGCCGTCGAGGGGCCTTGGGTGCTGGTGGCTTCCGCCTCAGGACTCGGCAAACGGGTGCCGGTGACCCAGTTCCGTCTGCAGAAGCGGGCTGGGATGGGGCTGCGGGCGATCAAGTTCCGCACCGACGTTGATGCGCTGGTGGGTCTGCGGGTGCTTGGCGCCGGTGAAGAGCTGCTGCTGGTGAGCGAGAAAGGCGTGATCGTGCGCACCAGTGCGGATGCGATTCCCCAGCAGTCGCGTGCTGCCACAGGCGTGAGGCTGCAACGCCTGGATAAGGGAGATCGCCTCTCGGAGGTTGTGCTGGTTCCCCCGGAAGCCGAGCAGGAGGACGACCAGGACGAGGACGCCACCGCAGCGGACGACTGACGTTGACGCACGATCCGGATGTGCTGGTGCTGGGTGGTGGTCCGGCCGCCCTCTGCATCGTGTCGGAGCTGGTCCGGCATGGCGTCTGCGTGGAGGGCATCGCACCGGAATCGGTGCATGCTCCCTGGCCGAACACCTACGGCATCTGGGCGTCGGAACTGGAATGCCTCGGTCTGCAGCATCTGCTGGCCCATCGCTGGAGCGACACGGTCAGTTACTTCGGAGAAGGAGGAGGAACGGATCGCGATCGGGCCACCCTCCACGGCATCGACTACGGCCTGTTCGACAGGGCTGCGCTGCAACGGCACTGGCTGGAGAACGCTGCGGGTGTGAGCTGGCATCAGGACGCGGCTGAGCGGGTGGATCCCGGCCTCGACCACACCACCGTTCACTGCCGCTCAGGTCTGCAGCGCCAGGCACGGCTGGTGATCGATGCCTCCGGTTCCCGCACCCCTCACATCAGGCGTCCCGACCATGGCCCAGTGGCGGGCCAGGCGGCCTACGGCGTGGTGGGGCGCTTCTCCTCCGATCCGATCGCGCCTGGGCGGTTTGTGCTGATGGACTTCCGCTCTGATCACCTCACAGATCTCCAGAGAACGGAACCGCCCACGTTTCTGTACGCCATGGATCTGGGTGATGGGGTCTTCTTCGTGGAGGAGACCTCCCTCGCCCTGGCGCCAGCCGTTCCTGATGCGGTGCTGCAGCAAAGGCTTCAGCAGCGTCTGGATCGGCGTGGGGTTCGGATCACGGAGGTGATCCACGAGGAGTTCTGCCTGTTTCCGATGAACCTGCCGCTGCCGGATCGAACGCAACCGGTGCTGGCTTTCGGTGGGGCCGCGAGCATGGTGCACCCGGCCTCGGGGTACCTGGTGGGTGCGCTGCTGCGTCGCGGTCCGGATCTGGCTCGGGCGATCGCTGAGGCACTGTCGGAGCGGCCCGGTCTGGGATCAGCCGCTCTGGCGCGTCGGGGCTGGCAGGCCCTCTGGCCCACGGAGCTGGTGTTGCGTCATCAGCTCTATCAATTCGGGCTGGGGCGTCTGATGGGGTTCCAGGACAGCTTGCTGCGCCGCCATTTCGAGACCTTCTTCTCCCTGCCTCAGGAGGAGTGGAGCGGCTTTCTCACCAACACACTGCCTCTCCCCAGGCTGATGGCGGTGATGCTGCGACTGTTCGCCAAATCGCCCTGGGAGCTGCGCAGGGGGCTGGTTCTTGGCGCTCCCGCGGATCAGGCTCCGGTCTTCGCCCAGTCCAGCGGCTGAATCAGGGGGAACAGGCGGTCATCCCGTCTGACGTTGTCCAGCCACTCCGCAGGCACATCCTGGCGCTCATCGATGGCGGTGATCAGGCGCCAGAAGCGCTCGAGATGGCGTTCGATCCGCTCGCGGGCCAGTCCGGTGGTGGTGCCGGCCCTGAGGATGAAACTCCAGTCGGAGGATTGAGACAGCAGCAGCTCCCGGGCCGCCTGCCGCAGCAGCTCCAGGTCGCTCTCGCGGGCGACACCCTGGCTGCAGCGCCGCACCATGGCCTCACCCGCCCGCTCCCATTGCGGCACCACCCAGGCGTTGGTGTCGTTCAGCCAGTAGTTGTGGTAGCCGCCCTGTCCCCAGCTGGAGGGACATGGGTCGCAGAGCTGCAGCTGGCCGGCGCTGGTCAGCACATCCCGCAACCGTGTGAAGCCCACCCCCTGGTCGGGCCCCTGACGGAACAGTTCTTTCAGGAAGGCCGGTCCTTCGAACCACCAGTGTCCGAACAGTTCGGCGTCGAAGGGGGCGACCAGAAGCGGTGGCACCGCCATCGATCCCCCCAGCTGCCTGAGCTGGCGTTGACGTCCCTGCAGGTAGTGACGTGCGTGATCCCGGACCCGTCCGGCGGCGATGTCCGGTTGATAGGGCTGTTTCGCCTCCAACGGTGCACTGTGATCGGTCACGCGATGCAGCTTCAGGCTGAGCGGCCGCGGCTGGGAGAGTCCCAGTGGAGCCAGCTTCTCGAGGGGTAGATCCCAGCCCAGATCGCGATGGAATTCCCGGTAGTGCGGGTCGCCGGGATACCCATCCTTGGCGGACCAGACCGGCAGGGTCGCTTCGCTGTCGCGCCCGAAGAAAGCGACGCCGTTACGGCTGCAGATCGGTGCATAGACCCCGTAGCGCGGGCGCGGCCGGCCATGCAGCAGCCCGTGGGCGTCGAGCACCGCATAGCGAAGCCCGGCGTCGCGCATCCAGTGATCGAGGCCTTCGTAGTAGGCGCATTCGGGCAACCAGATGCCGAGAGGACGTTCGCCGATCAGGCGGTGGTGTTCACGCACCGCGGTGCGCAGCTGCCCTCGGACGGCTTCCGGATGCTGTCGCAGCAGCGGCAGATAGCCGTGGGTGGCTCCGCAGGTGAGCAGATCCACGACATCCCGTCGCTGCAGAGCCGCGAAGCGGCCGATCAGATCACCACCGCAGGCTTCCCAGGCCCCCTGGTGCCGTTCGATGGTGGCAGCGAGGTGGTCGGCGGGGCTGCGCAGCTCCGGCGCGACCTCCACAAGCAGGTCAAGACGCTGATCCAGCCAGCCGGGGAACCGCTGCCTGAGATCGGGGTCATCCAGCAGAGAGAGCAGGGTCGGTGACAGCCCGATGGTGACCTTGGGCTGACAGGCCGGATCCGCATCCGCCTGTTCCAGGGTCTCCAGCAGCGGGAGATAGCACTCGATCAGCGCCTGGAAGAACCAGTCCTCCTCAAGCGATCCAGGTTCCGCTGAGCGGACGTAGGGAAGGTGGGCGTGAAGAACCAGGGCGATTGCGCCTTCGGTCACGGAACCACCCAATAGGTGGCTGAATTTAGACCGTATTTCTGCTGACAGAAGGCCGATCCGGAGACTCGCCTAGGATTGATCAACTCATAGTCAGTCCGACTAACGCCCGCCGCTGCAGTGTCGCCATGGCCAAGGACCCCGGTCGCGTCCTCATCTTTGACACCACCCTGCGGGACGGGGAGCAGTCCCCTGGTGCCAGCCTGAATCTCGAGGAGAAGCTGGCCATCGCTCAGCAGCTTGCACGGCTGGGAGTCGATGTGATCGAAGCGGGCTTCCCCTTCGCCAGCGCCGGTGATTTCGCTGCCGTGCAACGCATCGCTCAACAGGTCGGCGGTGAATCCGGTCCGATCATCTGCGGTCTGGCCCGGGCATCGAAGTCCGACATCAAGGCCTGCGCGGATGCGGTGAAACCGGCTCTTCACAGCCGCATCCACACCTTCATCGCCACCAGCGACATTCACCTCGAGCACAAACTCCGCAAGAGTCGGCAGGAGGTTCTGGGGATCGTCCCGGACATGGTGGGCTATGCGCGGTCGCTCGTTGAGGATGTGGAGTTCTCCTGTGAGGACGCCGGACGCAGCGATCCTGATTTTCTCTACGAGGTGATCGAGGCGGCCATCAACGCTGGAGCCACCACCATCAACATTCCGGACACTGTGGGGTACACCACCCCCAGTGAATTCGGGACCCTGATCGCGGGGATCAACCAGAACGTCCCCAACATCGGGGAGGCGGTGATCTCGGTCCATGGCCACAACGACCTCGGCCTCGCGGTGGCCAACTTCCTCGAAGCCGTCAAGAACGGAGCCCGGCAGCTGGAGTGCACGATCAACGGCATCGGAGAGCGGGCCGGCAATGCCTCGCTGGAGGAGCTGGTGATGGCTCTGCATGTGCGCCGTCGTTACTACAACCCGTTCCTCGGACGCGACGCTGACAGTCCGACACCGCTGACGGCGGTCCGCACCGAGGAGATCACCAAGACCTCACGACTGGTCTCCAATCTCACCGGCATGGTGGTGCAACCGAACAAGGCGATCGTCGGCGCCAATGCCTTCGCCCATGAGTCGGGCATCCATCAGGACGGCGTGCTCAAGAACCGGCTGACCTACGAGATCATCGATGCCCGAACCGTCGGCCTGAGCGACAACCGCATCTCTCTCGGCAAGCTCAGTGGCCGCAGTGCCGTGCGCGCCCGCCTCGAGGAACTCGGCTATGACCTCACCCGAGAAGATCTCGATGAGGCCTTCGCACGATTCAAGGATCTGGCCGATCGGAAACGGGAGATCACCGACCGTGATCTGGAGGCGATCGTCAGCGAACAGGTGCAGCAGCCGGAAGCCCGCTTCCAGCTCAAGCTGGTGCAGGTGAGCTGTGGCAGCAGTCTGCGGCCCACGGCCACCGTCACCCTGAGTGACGATGACGCCGGCGAGCGAACGGTTTCGGCCGTGGGAACCGGTCCGGTGGATGCGGTCTGCCGCGCTCTGAACACGCTGGCCGGCATTCCCAACGACCTGATCGAGTTCTCGGTGAAATCCGTGACCGAAGGGATCGACGCCATGGGTGAAGTGACCATTCGACTCCGGCGCGATGGAAGTCTCTACTCCGGCCATGCCGCCGACACCGATGTGGTGGTGGCGGCGGCCATGGCGTTCGTCAACGCTCTGAACCGACTGGTGGCTGGGGAGGCCAAGCAATCGCTGCATCCGCAGAAGGATGCGGTGGTCCCCCCCTCCCGTCCGACGCTCTGAGATCGAGGCGATGCGCCGCACGTTCACCCGCGCTCTGCAGCTGGTGCTGCTGATCCTGCTGGCCCTGCTGGTGCTGGTTCCGCTGCTCTGGCTGGTCAGCACCTCCCTGAAGGGCCCCAGCGAAGACATCTTCAGCAGTCCGCCGGCGCTGCTGCCGGCGGAACCCAGCCTCGAGGCCTATTGGCGCCTGTTCCAGGACAACCCGCTCACGACCTATCTGCTGAACAGCACCGTGGTGAGCGTGCTGGCGGTGGTTGCCAACCTGCTGTTCTGCTCGATGGCGGCCTATCCCCTGGCGCGGATGCGCTTCGCCGGACGCGGGCTGGTGCTGGGTCTGGTGGTGGCCACGATTCTGATTCCGTTCCAGGTGGTGATGATCCCCCTCTACCTGCTGATGGTTCAGCTCGGACTCCGCAACACCCTGGTGGCCCTGGTGATCCCCCAGGCGGCGACCGCCTTCGGGCTCTATCTGCTGCGTCAGAGTTTTCTGGGGGTGCCTGTGGAACTGGAGGAGGCCGCCAGGATCGATGGCTGCAGCCGTCTGGGCGAGTGGTGGAACGTGATGATTCCAGCGGCGAGGGCAGATCTGATCACCCTGGGCATGCTGGTGTTCATCGGCACCTGGAGCGATTTCCTCTGGCCGCTCGTGATCCTGGATGATCCAGGCCTCTACACGCTTCCGCTCGGTCTGCAGCAGCTTTCGAGCAGTTTTTCCCTCGACTGGCGGATCGTGGCTGCCGGGTCGGTGGTCTCGATCCTTCCGGTTCTTGTGCTGTTCGTGCTTCTTCAGCGCTTCATCCTCCCGAGTGCCAGTGGAGATGCCGTGAAAGGTTGAGCGGCACGGCCTTCGCTCTCTGAGAACCGTCGCTGCCCTAGAACAGCGCCTGATGCAGAGCGAAGGTGTCTCTCGAGGATCTCGACCGGCTGCTGGAGCTGCGCCATACCGATGCGGCGCTGGCGGCCCGCCTGGCCTCACCGATGGAGCTTCCCGAACTGATGGCCCTGGCGGCCGAGCGAGGCTTTCAGGTGAGTGGGGATGATGTGCTGCAGGCACGGGAGCGTGAGCTGGCCCAGCGCAGCTCCGAGGATCTGCAGCGGGAACAGGGCGAGGAGGCCCGTCGTCTGCGGCATTTCATTCACGGCTGACGCCGGCCCGCCGTTGTCGGCAGCACAGGCGGCCGTGTCGCCGTTGACTTCTGAGACCAGCTCCGTCCCGAGAGACTGTTGAGATGGATCAGATCAGCATGTCGTTCTGGAAGGACGTCGCGGACTCGAGCTCGAGATGGATCTCAGTCGCCGAACACCTCGCCGAATCGGCGGAACTCAAACCGCTGCTCTCCACAGAGGAACGTGCGACGGGCCTCTGTGATCCCTCCAAGTTCCTGAGCTGGAACGATCTGGTCGGGGAGCGCTGAAGCGTCAGACGGTCAGTTTCACCACATCAGGTGTTTCACCGTGCACTTCGCCGATCCAGCGGGCGTGGGTGACGGCTCCCTCGTGGGTGTGAAACACCCAGGCATCCTCCACGGAATCGCGCACTTCGATCTGACTGCTCGATGCGTTCACGCCGAGGTAGAGCCCCTGGGAACAGGACCTCAGCACAAAACGTTCTGCGTATTTGGTGAGCATCGGCTGTGAAAGGGCTCTCTTTGAGCGATAGCTGACGTAGAGCCCGGCAAATCCCATGTTTGGTATCTCTACCGATTTTCACTCGCTGAGGGTTAATAAAGTGCGTCTGTTGGTCCATCAGTGTCTCCGGTGGACTGAACCGCAGCTGATGGCCTCCGTCGCGGAACCACGGTTCGTCGCAGGTCCGAAGCTGGAGGGCATCGGCTTCCAGTCCCCAGGTATCGCGCAGATAGAGGGCGATCAGCGATGGTTCCGCCGCCTCTGGCTGCTGCCAGTGCACCAGAGCCAGTTCTCCCGGTCGGCAGGTGAGCGTCACCAGGCGGTGATGAGCAACGCCGTCGGGTGCCGGCTGTTCGAGTTCTTCGCAACGCTCCTGGCAGACGAACAGTCGCAGGGGGCCGTTCTGATCCGGCTGCGGCAGGGGGTACTTGTTCAGATACAGGCTGCGAGCACGCCGGAAGGCCGCTCCCGGAGCTCTGGACATCAGGGCGGTGTAGGCCTCCTGCAGGGTGCTGCTCACGGCTGGATGAATGAAGCCGTTCCAGTGTCCGTGATCCGGAGGAGTGGCTGACGTGGGAAGATGGTGACAATTTCGGGATTGGACCGCGATGGCGCTGCATCGCTCCCGCTACCGGCTGGTTGGCCTGGATGGTCTGCCGCATCCGGTGCTTGATGCCCATTACGACACGCTTGAGACGGCTCTGGACGAAGCGCGCTCCTGGTGCGCCGGCCAGGGTGCGGCTTGCGCCCTCGCCGGCCGCGGAATCGCCGTGGAGGTGAGAACCGGCAGCGGTAACTGGCGCACCATCGACTATCCGGTCAGTTGCCTGAAACGACCGATGTCTCCCGCTCCGTGAACTGGGTCAGCATCGATCTCTGTGTGGTGCCGATCGGGGTGGGCGTCAGCCTGTCGCCGTACATCGCCGCCTGTCAGAGGGTGATCGAGGCTGCTGGTCTGGAGCATGAACTCGGAGCCAACGGAACAGCGATCGAAGGACCCTGGGACGAGGTGATGGCCTGCGTGCGGGCCTGTCACGACGAGCTGCACCGGCTGGGGGTTCCGCGGGTCTACACCACCCTCAAGTTGAACACCCGCACAGACCGTCATCAGTCATTCCGCGAGAAGGTCGAGGCTGTGAAGCGGGAGCAGACCTCCTGAAATCTGGAGATGTTCGGGTGAATCAGCGAATTCGGCGTCTGATTCT
>NZ_JBJLJL010000002.1:0-134807 GCF_045559935.1 Parasynechococcus sp. | reverse complement strand
GAATGGCCTTTCTGTTGTTAAGCGCTTTGAACTTTCAGTGCAAGATGTTGTGGAGGTACCGATTGTAATCAATGATCCTCCTTATCTGATCAGTTCTTCCGGCTCTGTAATTCCCAGATCAACGAATGTTGGTGATCTTGTTGCCTGGTTGCACGTTCTTGATCCTGATCAGGATGATTCCGTTAGTATCGAATTGGTTAAAGGTGTGGGTGATTCTGATAACAATCTCTTCACGATATCCGGCACCAAACTCCTGCTTTCGGCGCCTGTTGATTCTCTTGATCGTTCTTCTTTATCGATTCGTCTGCGGGCTACAGACTCTTACGGCGCGGCCTTTGAACAGAATCTTACTTTCCAGTTGCCATCAACGATTCTTGCCTCGTCAGAGCAATTTTCTGAAGCCCTCCCGATTGGGGCATCGGTGGCTGAGTTATCGATCTCTAGCGGCGAATCGTTATCTGATATTACCTTCGACATTACCTTATCCTCCAGTTCTTCTTTTGCAGTTGATGGCAATCGTCTGGTTTTGCTTGAGTCGCTTGACTTTGAGACGCAGCAACTTCACCGCGTTAAACTTATAGCAGAAGATTCATCAGGTTTCCTTGTTGAACGCGAATTTGAGTTTTCTGTTTCAGATAGCAATGATCCGCCCTCTTCCATTTTAATTTCAACATCTGATATCCCGCAGGATGCCCTTGCCGATCAGCTTGTTGCATCTCTCACAGGCTTTGATCAAGATACCAACGATTCTCTTTCGTTCTCCCTGCTTTCAGTGACTGCTGGTGGCGAACCTGTTGATGGCGTCTTTACTTTGGTTGAGGATCGTCTTTTCCTGGATACTGATGCACGCACTCTGATTGACTCTTCGTATAATTTGTCTCTTGAGGTGATTGATTCCTCTGGAGCTAGTTTTGTACAAGATATTTCGCTTTCAGTCGTTCCAACTGTTTCTCTTTCTTCGACTCAAATTTCAGAAGGATTGTATCCCCTAAGTTCTATCGCCACTCTTTCTACAACCAATGATGTTGCTGGCGATGTTTCCTATTCATTGGTTTCTGGCGATGGGTCGAATGACAATCAATTGTTCTTGGTATCCGATGATCAATTGTTGATTAACTTTTACTCCGATCATGAGCAGAGGACTGACTATACAGTACGTCTCCAGTCTCTCGATTCTTCCGGCACTAAGCTTGAGCGTTCATTTGATCTCTTTGTTCCTGATATCAACGAAGCTCCCTTTGATCTGTCTATCTCAGTAGACACAATTGATGAAAATGTTCCTGCTAAGACAAGCGTTGCGGTTATCGATGCTCAGGATCCTGATCTCAGCGATTCCCTTTCCTTCTCCTTGATTTCTGGTGAAGGCGATGATGACAATCACTTGTTCAATGTTTCAGGCGATCAACTACTTGTAAAGCAGAGTCCTGACTTTGAATCCCAGTCATCCTTCAATATTCGCTTGCGTGCTGCTGATCGTCGTCTTTCAAGTGTCGAGCAATCGTTTGAAATTTCCGTTGTTGATCTCAACGATGCACCGCATACAATCACTTCTTCTACGCAATTCCTCAGCAGCACTGCGGAGTCCAGATCCACTGTTGCTGAATTTTCGACCTCGGATGATGATCTTCGTGATTTCCATCGCTACTCACTGGCTGATGGTGTTCTCGATAATGATTCCTTCTTCCTCCTCGGCAATAAGTTAAAGCTGCAGCCTTCTGTTGATCTTGCTGAACAGTCCTCTTATACAGTCAGTGTCATTTCCTCTGATTTCGATGGGGCATCTGTTCAGCAGGATATCGAATTTGCCTTGAATCATCCGCCGGAGTCTATTTCCATGAGTGCTTCTGAGTTCAAGGAGAATCTTCCTGCTGGAATTCCTATATTAACCTTCTCGACTTCGGATCCCGATGTTGATGACCAGTTTACTTATACCTTTGATGATGGCTTTGGCGCGCAGGATAATGATCTGTTTGCAATTTCCGGGGATTCCTTGATCAGCAGTGATCCTATTGATTTTGAAACTGACTCCAGTTTGAATCTCAGAATTCGTTCGACTGACCAGTATGGTCATTCTATTGTTGAACGATTTGAGCTTGGTGTCACCGATATCGATGAGCCTCCGTCGGTACCTGTGCTCACATCGTCTTCTGTTGATGAGAATGTTCCCCCTGGTTCAGTCGTGGGTACCATTCGTTCTTCCGATCCAGAAAATCTTGCTGATGTTTCCTTGGAAATCTTGATGCCTCGGCTTGCTGTAGCCGATGCTGATGCCGATGCCGATGCCGATGCCGATGCCGATAATGTCGTTGATGCCTCTCTGTTCACCCTTTCGGGTGATCAGCTTCTACTTGACATCTCACCCGATTTTGAAGCTCAATCATCTTATTCTTTCGTTGTTCGAGCTACCGATGCCAGCGGTTTAATCTCTGAAGGTGAGATCGTTGTTCATGTCAACGATCTGCTTGAGTCGATCACATCCTCGCAATCGATCGTTCTGCCAGATTCTCTTGATACTCTTTATCTCACTGGCGAAGATGCTGTGAATGGGTTTGGTAATGTTGCTGACAATCGCTTGATTGGAACCAGCTCTGACAATGTACTTGCTGGTAGGGGTGGCTCTGATGTTCTGACAGGGCTTCCAGGCGTTGATACTTTTCTGTATGAGCGTTACACCGATTCACGTCTTTCTGCCTATGACGTAATTACAGACTTTGATATGTCAGTTGACCGTATTGATGCTCCTGACCCTGTTTCTTCCGATCAAATCTTTGTTACTGGCATTGCTCCTGGCCTTGATTCTGATTCCTTGCGAGAGCATCTTGATTCAGCCCGCTTCCCATCTGGCAGTGCTGCTTTCTTCACAGTTATCGATGGCTATGTCGGCATGCGAACCTTACTCGCCTTGAACAACAGCGTTCCTGGCTTCTCCTCTGACACCGATGCGATCATCGATGTCACTGGTTATGTCGGAGAGTTGTCTGATCTACTCGTGATCTAGGTGTCTAGGGTTTGCTTTCTTCTCTGAGGCAATTTGAATAGCGCCCAATTAATATTCCCATGACGGCTGCTATGTACAAGGGCCCAATAACACTCGTCGCCACACTCAGCATTCTTGAGAGTGGCAGGGCCGGGCTGATGTCTCCGAAGCCAACGGTTGTCAGACATCAGAATGCAAAGTAGTTCACCTCTGAGAATGCACTGGCTGCGTTCTGAACACTCTCGGGTGTGATGGCGAGATGTTCGGATGTTGTGAAGCTCCCTGGTTGGATTGTTTCCACGGCGCTCATCACCAGCGCAGCCGTCAGGCCAATGTGCAGATATCCAGCTGTTGCTCCCATCAACACATTTCCATCCACGTGTGGCTCTCTGGCCAGCCGACGGATGAGCCGAACGGTGCTCCATCCGACCAGCACGCTCCAGCTCATGGCGATCGGTACACCGCTGTAGATCCTTGCCGCTGGTGTGAGCAACCAGATCCAGAGGCTGATCACGGCTAGCCCTCCCAGCCCTCTGTAGATCAGCTCCGCCAAACGGGGTGCCTGCTCATTCCTCAGCATCACCTGCGTGAGCAGAACTGCCACCACTGAATAGCTGATGTGTGTCGTGTCAATCGGTTCCGGCACGGCCATGCCTGTCATCACCGCGATTGTGCTCAGCAGCAGCCACTTGTATTGATGCCCCCCCTGACTGCTTCTCAGGTCTCTGCTGTTCACCTGGGCCTTCCATCTCTTCTGACATGCTGCGTATTGCGCTGACTCAGAACAAGGGCAGCTGCCTCTCGCCATCCCTTTTCCAGTTCGTTCCGTCCCAGGGTGTCAACATCGGTTCCAGAGCCTTCCGGTGATTGTGATCACCGGCTTCAAGCCAAACCCCTTCCAAACCATCAGGGATCACCACTGGCATCCTGTCGTGGAGTGACTTCAGCAACTGATTTGGTTGTGTGGTGATCACGCAGCAGCTGTCCAGTTCACTCCCATCAGGTCCCATCCAGCGATCCCAGAGGCCTGCCAGCCAGAACGGACGACCGTCGTTGCGCTCCACGCGTTCGCCCTTCTCCAGAAATGCACTGGCTAGTAGCAGACAACGGTGGTGACGCCATGGACCGCGGAAGGAGGCCTTATCAGACAGCGTTTCGGCCCGGGCGTTGAAGGGTCGCGGACCCTGTGAGGGATCCTTTACCCAGCTGGGAAGAAGCCCCCACAGCATGTGCCCCAGCCGTTCCTGGCCATGCTCCCGATACAGCACGAGCACCGGTTCTCCCGGGCGGATCTGGGCACGAGGTGCGTAGTGCTCAAGCCACGGGTCGTCGATCCGAGTGAGCCATGGTTTCAGGCGACGGCTCAGCTCCTCGAGCTGTGTATTGAGACTGAATCGCCCGCACATCAGCTCACGTTACGCATCGTTCGGTCTTCCCCCCCGTAAGGCGTCGCTTACCCCTCGTAGCGTGGCAGGAGTCTGGGCTTGAGCCATGCCGATCCGACAGGACGACAACCGACCGAACCGTCGATTCGGCATCATCAATCTGGTGCTCATCGGTTTCGGGGTCCTGCTGTTGTTCAGCAGCTTCATCCCCAGCAACGGCATTCAGCAGGTTCCAAGGGTGCCCTATTCCCTGTTCATTGATCAGGTGAATGACGGGGCTGTGAAACGTGCCTACATCACCCAGGACCAGATCCGCTACGAGTTGTCCGCTCCGGAGGAGGGTGCGCCCCCCGTGCTGGCGACAACGCCGATCTTCGACATGGATCTGCCCCAGCGTCTGGAGTCGAAGGGGGTTGAATTTGCGGCTGCCCCGCCCAAGAAACCCAATATCTTCACCACGATCCTCAGTTGGGTGGTGCCTCCGCTGATCTTCATCCTTGTGCTTCAGTTTTTCGCGCGTCGTTCGATGGGCGGCGGTGCCCAGGGTGCACTCAGTTTCACCAAAAGCAAGGCGAAGGTCTACGTTCCTGATGAGGAATCAAGGGTCACGTTCGCTGATGTGGCCGGTGTGGATGAGGCCAAACAGGAGCTGACTGAGATCGTTGATTTTCTCAAAACGCCCGAGCGCTATGCAGAGATCGGTGCTCGCATTCCCAAGGGTGTTCTGCTCGTCGGCCCCCCAGGAACCGGCAAGACGCTGCTGTCCAAGGCGGTTGCAGGCGAAGCCGGTGTGCCGTTCTTCATCATCTCCGGCTCTGAGTTTGTTGAATTGTTCGTTGGTGCCGGTGCCGCCCGTGTTCGCGATCTTTTCGAGGAGGCCAAGAAAAAAGCTCCCTGCATCATCTTCATCGATGAGCTGGATGCCATCGGTAAAAGTCGATCCGGCTCCATGGGTGTTGTCGGAGGTAATGACGAGCGTGAGCAGACCCTCAATCAGCTGCTCACCGAAATGGATGGCTTCACCGCGCAGGACAAGCCGGTGATTGTTCTGGCGGCCACCAACCAGCCTGAAGTGCTGGATGCTGCGCTGTTGCGACCCGGACGCTTTGATCGACAGGTGTTGGTGGATCGTCCCGATCTGTCTGGCCGCAAGACCATCCTCGAGATCTATGCCAAGAAGGTGAAGCTTGCGGATGCTGTCGACCTCGACAGCGTGGCTCAGGCCACCAGCGGTTTTGCTGGAGCCGACCTAGCCAATCTCGTGAACGAAGCTGCCCTTCTTGCCGCCCGCAACTACCGCACGAAGGTTGAACAACAGGATCTCGGAGAAGCGATCGAGCGCGTTGTGGCCGGTCTTGAAAAGAAAAGCCGTGTGCTGCAGGACGACGAGAAAAAGGTCGTGGCTTATCACGAAGTCGGTCACGCCATCGTTGGCCATCTGATGCCCGGTGGCAGCAAGGTCGCCAAGATCTCGATCGTGCCCCGCGGCATGAGTGCCCTTGGGTACACCCTGCAGCTGCCGACGGAGGAGCGCTTCCTCAATTCCAAGGAGGAACTTCAGGGACAGATCGCCACCCTCCTCGGAGGACGATCCGCCGAGGAGATCGTGTTCGGCAAGATCACCACCGGGGCTGCCAACGACCTTCAGCGGGCGACCGACCTGGCTGAGCAGATGGTGGGCACCTACGGCATGAGCGACACGCTCGGCCCTCTGGCCTACGACAAACAGGGTGGTGGCCGCTTCCTCGGTGGAAACAACAATCCGCGCCGTTCCGTCAGCGACGCCACGGCTCAGGCGATCGACAAGGAGGTGCGCGGCCTGGTCGACAAGGCTCACGACGACGCCCTGGCGATCCTGCGCCAGAACATGGCCCTGCTGGAGACCATTGCCCAGAAGATCCTTGAGAAAGAGGTCATCGAGGGCGACGATCTCAAGCAGATGCTGGAGGCCAGTGAACTGCCCGAAGCTGTCCGTGCTTGACGGGCAGGCCGTTCATCTCCGATAAAACACCTTTGAAGCGCTCTTATGGCTTCCGGCGTCGCCGCTGTTCTCACATCGCTGGGTCAGCGTGATTACCTCTCATCAGCGGACTGTTCCGCTGATGAGACCCAGGGTCTCCTGGACCTCGCTCGCCAGCTGAAGAGCGGTGCTCGCCGGATCGATCTGGGAAACAGGGTTCTCGGGTTGATCTTCAGCAAGGCTTCCACCCGCACCAGGGTGAGTTTCCAGGTGGCGATGGCGCGTCTCGGCGGTCAGACCGTTGATCTGAACCCGAGTGTGACCCAGTTGGGGCGCGGGGAACCCCTGCAGGACACCGCAAGGGTGCTCAGCCGCTACTGCGATGTGCTGGCAGTGCGCACCTTCTCCCAGCAGGAGATTGTCGATTACGCGCACTGGGCCACGGTTCCGGTTCTCAATGCCCTCACCGACCTCGAACATCCCTGCCAGGCCCTTGCTGACTTCCTCACCATGCAGGAGGAGCACGGTGATCTGGTCGGTCAGACCCTCGCGTACATCGGCGATGGCAACAACGTGGCTCACTCTCTGATGCTCTGCGGGGCCCTGCTTGGGGTGAACGTCAGGATCGGTTGTCCTGATGGCTTCGAGCCGTTGCCTGGCGTGCTGGATCAGGCGCGCAACCTGGCGCAGCACGGCGCCAAGATCGACGTGTTGACCGATCCAGGCATGGCCGTGGCTGGAGCTCAGGCCGTTTACACCGATGTGTGGGCCTCCATGGGGCAGGAGCAGGAGCAGGCTGAGCGGGAGCAGGCTTTCGCCGGCTTCTGTGTTGATCAGGCCCTGATGGATCAGGCCGCCACGGGGGCGATCGTGCTGCACTGCCTGCCGGCGCACCGTGGTGAGGAGATCAGTGCTGAGGTGATGGAGGGGCCTGCCAGTCGCATCTTCGATCAGGCCGAAAACCGTCTGCACGTTCAGCAGGCCCTGCTGGCCGCTGTGATGGGAGGTCTCTGACCGGCTGCATTGCAACCGACGGGGTTCACCGGTACAAATGTATTGACACGCCTCTTCCCTCTGGTGGCCAGCGCGACTCCCGAGCCTTTGACCTCAGCCCAGCAGGAGCTCTACGACTGGCTGGCGGACTACATCACCACCCATCGCCACAGTCCGTCCATTCGTCAGATGATGCAGGCCATGGGACTGCGTTCCCCGGCTCCTGTTCAGAGCCGGTTGCGCCATCTGCAGCAGAAGGGATGGATCACGTGGCAGGAGGGTCAGGCGCGCACCCTTCAGTTGCTCGGGGATCTGGCGACTCAGGCCGGCATCCCGGTGCTCGGTGCCGTTGCGGCCGGTGGGCTTGTCACCGCGTTCGATGACGTGCAGGACCGACTTGATCTCGCGCCTGTGCTCGAGACCCGTGGCCTGTTCGCTCTCACGGTGAATGGTGATTCGATGGTGGATGCCCACATTGCCGACGGTGATGTGGTGCTGATGGAGCCCGTGCCGGATCCTCAGCGCCTGCGCAATGGAACCGTGGTGAGTGCCCTGGTGGCTGGCAGCGGCACCACGCTGAAGCACTTTCATCGCCAGGGCGGCATGGTGATGCTGGAGGCGGCCAATCCTGCCTACGAGCCGATCGAGCTGCCAGCTGAGCAGGTCGAGGTGCAGGGGCGCCTGGTGGCTGTGTGGCGTCAGGTCTGAAGCTGGCTGCGGTGTAAGCTTGGCTACGTCAACCGGTTAAGCCCTCGGGCTCGGATGACGTTCACGGGGCCATAGCTCAGCTGGTAGAGCACCTGCATGGCATGCAGGGGGTCAGGAGTTCGAGTCTCCTTGGCTCCATTTTTGATCAACTGCAGGGGTGAGTTGTCGCGTCCGCGGACAGCCCTCTGTCAGGCTTCCTTAATAGGTAGGAATCACTACAACAGGCGCTGTTACGACTTTTTACAGTTTGTTCAGTTGCCAGTCTCTTGGATGGAAATTCCTCTCCACCAGCAGTTCGAGAAGCAGCGTCTTCAGGGAGTCGTGCACCGGGCCACTGATCTGGCTGAGTTGAAAGGTCTCACGCAGCAGTTGATCGATCTCTATTTCAAGCAGAAGGCAGCTACCGCCTGGGCGATCGCCGACAAATCCTGATCCTTTGGACGACATGGATGACACCACTGATTACGTGGCATCGATCCACATGGATCTCCACGGTCTCCAGCTTGCTTACAAAACAACTTCAGATGCCCTCACCAACTGGAGTGGCGGGGATCCAGAGGAACAGCAGTTTCTCTTTCACATGAAGGATCAGTTGTTTCGTTGCCTTCTGGAGAATTCGTTCTGCATCGATTGATTGACCAAGCTCCGGGGGGTTTGCGGGTTCCGATCCAAGGCTCCCCTCAACAGGTCTGAGCGCGTCGATGACGAGGATTGCGCTGCCAGCATCACCCCAGCTGCTGCGGCTGCTCCGACAGCAGCAGCCATGGCGACGCGTCCAAAATCCCCGAGCAAACTGTTGATGACCGTCATCAGGGCTGAGCGTCTTCTTTCACCATCCCTGAGACGTTGGCCCGAAAACATCCCCCGAATGGGTGATTTTTGCCTTGTCCAATCGTGCTTGCCCCGAAGCACGCCTGCCTTCCGTGCCCCGTTCAGTTGGCGGCTGCTTTCTCCAGGTCCCGGCGGATCAAGGCAAGCAGATAGGACGGGGACTTGTAACGGGTCGGCAGACAGCGGTTCAGGGTTTCGAGATGCCCCCAGCAGACCGTTCTTTCAATGTCTTTCGGTGATTTCCCCTGCTGCAGCAGCCTTCTGAGTGCCTTGCAATACATCGGATATCCCGCCTCAAGCTCCCCGATCGTCAGCTTCGCCTGAGGCATGGGATCCGAATCGGCTGTCTCATCAACCTATGTGGTCACGGGTCAGCTGTTCGGACCCAGCCCTGCCAGGTGAAGCACCACCTGGCACTGGTTCTGTTCAGCGAGCTGTTCGATCTGATCAATCGGCCCCTGCAGCCAGCGGGCCACCTGCAGCATGTTGCTGAGCCTGAGGGGCTCTGCTGTGCCGTTGGAGGATCCGCTCATCCTGCTGAGCGTGCTCTGTTCAACCCCCTGTTCCTCCAGCCACTGACGCAGCGGCACGCTCAGTTGCCGGTTGCAGGCTTCGATCCACAGATCCCAGTCCTCAACGTCGTCGGTGAGCGGGATCTGAAGGCTGATCTGCAGGCTTTCACTGGGGTCCAGCAGCGTGACGCTGGCACGCAGTGGCGTCAGCCCCGTGTAGAGCAGTCGCCAGCCGTTGTTCCGCAGGGATTCGGTCGCTTGCTCACGCAAGGCCAGTCGTTCCATCGAACGGCTGTCCAGATTCTCCGGAGGTGCAAAGGCGGGGGTTGAGAGGGTGACCACATCTGCCTCAGTTGCCGCTGGTTCTCTTAAGGGATTTCGCCGCGGAAACGGGTCAGCTCGATCACAGGGTCTGTGAATCCCCACCAAGCCAGGCGATGCAGTCGATCTCAACCCTGGCTCCCTTCGGGAGCGCCGCCACCTGCACGCAGGCTCTGGCCGGGCTGATCCCTTCACCGAACACCTCGGCGTAAAGGGCGTTGACAGTCTGGAAATCAGCCAGATCCGCGAGGAACACGGTGGTGCGCACCACCTGGGCCGGTGTGGCTCCGGCTGCCGCGAGCACAGCATTCAGGTTGCGAAGCACCTGACGGGTTTCAGCCGCCACATCCCCATCTCCCACCATGGCCCCCGTGTCGGGATCGAGGGGGATCTGACCGGAGCAGTAGAGCCATCCTCCGGCCAGGACGGCCTGGTTGTAGGGCCCGACCGGAGCAGGGGCCGCTGCGGTGGTGATGGCTTGGGCGGTCATGGCCGGATCGCAGAATGAAGGCTGATCATCGCGTTCTGCTGTTGTCGCCTGCTTCGAGTCCCGTTGAATTGCGCGGTCTCTGGCATCGCTACGGCGATTCGGCGGAGTCCTGGACGTTGAGAGGGGTGGATCTGCAGCTCTCCGAAGGAGAGCTGATCGGCCTGCTGGGGCCCTCTGGATGTGGCAAGACCACCCTGCTGCGCCTGATCGCCGGCTTCGAGACACCGTCCAGAGGCAGCGTGCATCTGCAGAATCGGCCCGTCGCCGGAGAGGGGCGCTGGCTTCCCCCCGAGCGCAGGGGTGTGGGCATGGTCTTTCAGGACTACGCCCTCTTCCCCCATCTCACCGCCTGGCAGAACGCCTGTTTCGGTCTTCGCCCCGGTCAGGACGACAGCAGGGCCAGCTGGCTTCTGGATCTTCTCGGTCTGGAGGGTCTGCAGCAGCGTTACCCCCATCAGTTGTCCGGAGGACAGCGCCAGCGCCTCGCCCTGGCGAGGGCCCTCGCCCCGGCTCCGCAGGTGGTGCTTCTCGACGAACCGTTCTCCAATCTCGATGTGGAGGTGCGTCTGCGGCTTCGCAGTGAGCTCTCCACCGTGCTGCGCCTCTGCGGTGCCAGCGGCCTGCTGGTCACCCACGATCCCGGCGAAGCGCTGGCGATCTGCGACCGGGTCGCCGTGATGCGGGATGGCGTTCTGCATCAGTGCGCCAGTCCACGATCCCTGGTGCAGGACCCGGCGACACCTTTTGTTGGTCGCTTCGTGCTTCAGGGCAATCTGCTGCCGGTGGATCAGGAGACGGATGGCCGGCTTCGCTGCGATCTCGGCCTGCTCGAGCCGGTTGACGACATGCCGATCGACCCTCTCCCGGACCGCTCAACGGTGCTGGTGGATCCTGGTGCGATCGCGCTGGAGGTGGACCCGGAGGCCGAACCCTGTGTGATGGGGCGTGAGTTTCTGGGTCAGGCCTGGCAGTACCGCATTCAGGCCGGTGACCTGCATCTGCGGCTGAGTGTTCCCCTGGATCAGGATGTTCCTCGTGGAACGCGCTGCCGGCTGACGTTCCGGCCGGAGGCCACAGCCATCCTCTTTCCCCATCGGATCAGGGTGCGCGCCAGTGATCCTTGTGATGACGCAACTCAGCGAGCTGTTCCGCGGACTCGGCCTGCAGAAAAAGGTTGATGCGCCGCTCGGCCCCGATCGAGCTCGGCAGGCTCAGCTCTCCCCTCCGGCGCAGGGCCACCACGTCCCGATAGCGGCTGGCGATCGCTTCATCGTTGGGCCGATGCTGCAAAGCCCAGTGCAGATTCGCTTCCGTGTATTCATGGGCGCAGCAGACCTTGGTGCGGTCCGGCAGGCCAGCCAGCCGCTGCATCGCCCGGTGCATGTCCGCCGGCGTTCCTTCCATCAGTCGTCCGCAACCCGCTGAGAACAGGGTGTCCCCGCAGAACAGGACGGGGCCGAGATCCGGGTCCTCCTCTTCTGGCAGCAGGAAGGCGATGTGATTGGCGGTGTGGGCCGCCACATCGAGCACCTGCAGCTGGCGCCCGAGCAATGGCACCGCATCCCCGTCCGCAACGGAGATGGTCTGGAAGGGGATCCGTGTCCTGTCAGACGCTGCGGCGATCACATCTGCCGTCGGCCACCGCTCCAGCAGCGCTGGAGTTCCGCCGATGTGGTCGGCATGGTGATGGGTCTGCAACACCGCCACCAGCGTCAGATCCCTCTGCTCCAGCCAGACCTGAACGGGTTCGGCCACCGCTGGATCCACCACCACGGCGTTCCCGTCGCGCTCCCAGATCCAGATGATGTTGTCCTGCAGCACCGGCAGGGCATGAAGCGCGGAACGCATCGTTAAAGTCCAGCCTTGTATCCCGGCCCCCATGATCACCGTCGCACTGGCCAAGGGGGCGCTGCTCAAGGATTCGGTGACCCGATTCGCGGCGGCCGGGCTCGATTTCTCCGCTGTTCTCGACAAGAACAATCGCCAGTTGATGTTGCCCACCCCCTGCGGTCGGGCCCGCGCCCTGCTGGTGCGCAATGGCGATGTTCCCACCTACGTGGCCTATGGCCAGGCCCAGCTCGGTGTGGTGGGGTACGACGTTCTTCGGGAGCACCAGCTCCCCGTCGCCCAGCTGGTGGACCTCGGTTTCGGCGGCTGCCGCATGGCGGTGGCGGTGAAGGCCAGCAGCGGTTACACCCGTGCCGCCGACCTGCCCCCCCACTGCCGTGTCGCCAGCAAGTTCACCCACTGTGCCCGGGCGTTCTTCGATGCTCTCGACCTGCCTGTGGAGCTGGTGCATCTGAACGGTTCCGTCGAACTCGGCCCGATCACCGGCATGTCGGAGGCGATCGTTGATCTGGTGGCCACCGGCCGCACCCTGCGGGACAACGGGCTGGTGGCGATCGAGGATCTGTTCCAGTCCACCGCCCGCCTGGTGGGCCATCCCCTGTCCCTGCGCCTCGACACGGGGGAACTGGGAGCCATTGTTGACGCCATGCGCCTTGCGCAACCGGTCGGAGCCATGGCCTGATGAATGTCATCGGGGACTGGCAGCGGGTTCGCCGCCTCGGGCGATACCTGGCTCATGACCGGCGCCGACTGGTGCTCACCGTGCTGCTGCTGCTGCCCGTCGCTCTGGCGGGGTCGATCCAGCCTCTGCTGGTCGGCCAGGCGATCAGTGTGCTTCGCGGCGAAGCGAGCCTGCCGTGGCTCGCGGATCGCTCCACCCAGGAGGCGATGCGGATCATCGTCGGGCTGCTGCTCTGCGCTGTGCTGCTGCGTCTGGGGCTGCTGGGGCTGCAGACCTTCAACATCCAGGCGGTTGGGCAGCGTCTCACCGCCCGCATCCGAGACGATCTGTTCAAGCACGCGCTGGCGCTGTCGCTGCGGTTTCACGACTCCATGCAGGTGGGCAAGTTGCTCACCCGACTCACCAGTGATGTGGATGCCCTCGCCGAGGTGTTCGGCAGCGGTGCCGTCGGCGTGCTCGGCGATCTGGTCAGTCTTGTGGTCATCGCCGTCTCGATGCTGCTGATCGAATGGCGGATCGGTCTGCTGTTGCTGGTCACCCAGATTCCCGTGACCATGGTGGTTCTCTGGCTGCAGGGCCGCTACCGCGTGGCCAACTACAGCGAAAGGGAAGAGCTTTCCAAACTCAATGCCGACTTCCAGGAGAACCTGCAGGGTCTGGAGGTGGTGCAGATGTTCCGCCGCGAGGAGGTCAACAGCCGGCGCTTCCTGAAAACGGGTCTTGCCTACCGCCGGGCCGTCAACGGCACCATTTTCTTCGACAGCAGCATCTCCGCCTTCCTGGAATGGGTGGCGCTCGGAGCGGTGGCCCTCGTCCTGGCGCTCGGCGGCTGGATGGTCACCGACGGAGCGATGGGTCTGGGCATCCTCACCACCTTCATCCTCTACTCCCAGCGACTGTTCGATCCCCTGCGGCAGCTGGCGGAACGATTCACGCAGATCCAGCGCGGCCTGACGGCCGTGGAGCGCATCGGTGAACTGATGGAGGAGCCCCTCGAGATCCTGGAGGCCAGAGACGCGCGCCCGCTCAACGGCAGCGGCATCGGAGAGGTGATCTTCGAGGACGTCTGCTTCGGTTACAGGCCGGATGAGCCGATCCTTCACCATCTCTCCTTCCGGATCGCTCCCGGCGAACACGTGGCCCTGGTGGGACCCACCGGCTCCGGCAAGACCACCGTGATCCGTCTGCTCTGCCGTCTCTATGAGCCGCAGCGGGGACGCATCCTTCTCGATGGTCGCGACATCCGCAGCATCCCGATCGCCGATCTGCGGCGGCAGCTGGGGGTGGTGCTGCAGGACACCTTTCTGTTCAGCGGCAACGTCGCCGACAATCTGAGGCTCAATGCCGACATCAGCGACGGGGAGCTGCAGGGGATCTGCCGCGACCTCGGCCTTGATCCCCTCTTCGCCCGTCTGCCCCAGGGTCTGCAGACTCCGCTGCGGGAACGGGGCGGCAATCTCTCCTCCGGAGAGCGCCAGCTGCTGGCGGTCGCCCGGGTGGCGATCCGCAACCCCACCGTGCTGGTGATGGATGAAGCCACCGCTTTCATGGATCCAGCGACGGAAGCCACGTTGCAGCGGGATCTCGACCGCCTGCTGCAGAGACGCACCGCCGTGGTGATCGCTCACCGGCTGGCGACAGTGGAGGCTTCCGACCGCATCCTGGTGCTGCGCCGGGGTGAGCTGATCGAGCAGGGCACCCACCTTGAGCTGCGCGCTCGCGGGGGCCTCTACGCCCAGCTGGCGGATCTGCAGGAGCGGGGGCTGGCCAGACTGTGATGATGCAGTCCCTACCGATGCCGACGGAAGAGCTGCTGCAGCAGTACGGCGCCGATGCCCGCCTCTGCCCGTGCGCCAACGACCAGCTCACCCTGGTGTTCAGTCAGACGCATTCCTTCGACCTGGTCGAACTGGAGCAGCTGCTGGAGGCGGTCGGCTGGAGTCGCCGTCCGGTGCGGCGGGTCCGCAAGGCACTGGCCAACAGCCTCCTGAAGGTGGGGCTCTGGCGTCATGACCCGCGCATTCCACGCCTGGTGGGTTTCGCCCGCTGCACCGGCGATGGTGTGTTCGAAGCCACCGTGTGGGACGTGGCCGTGCATCCGCTGTATCAGGGAAGCGGCCTTGGCCGTCAGATGATGGCCTATGTGCTGGAGGCGCTCGAGCAGATGGGCACCGAACGGGTCAGTCTGTTCGCGGATCCCGGTGTGGTGTCCTTCTATCAGCGCCAGGGCTGGGAACTGGAGCCCCAGCAGCATCGCTGTGCCTTCTGGTACGCCAGCTGAGACAGGCTCAGCGTCTGTAATCCCGAGCCAGGCCGTCTGCTGATGCGCCCCGGGCCCAGCGACGCCTCAGCAGGGCGTTTCGCCAGGCCAGGTGCAGCACCCCCTGTCGTCGCCAGCGACGGCCGCTCGTGATCAGGGGGTGACCGATCCGCCGGAGCCGGGTTTGAGCGCTGAGGCGCTGGACAAGGTCAAGATCCTCCATCAGAGGAATCGGCCGATATCCCCCCACAGCGGAGTAGAGCCTGCGGTGGATCAGGAGCCCCTGATCGCCGTAGGGGCGTTGCCGCCAGCGACTGCGCCAGGCCACGGCCGCCTCCAGCAGACGCAGCATCGGGCGCTGTTCCGAGACCCTGAAATCGAAGTACCAGGCCTGTCTCTCCGCGTCAGGACGTTCCAGCACCGCTGTGACGGCGTCGACCCAGCCCATGGGCAGACGGCTGTCGGCATGCAGCACCAGCAGCCAGGGCTCCGTGCGCCTGGGCGGCCCCCCAGCGCAGCTGCTGCCCGCGGCCAGCGACAGGGCTTCGCAGCAGGCCGGCCCCGCCGATGCGGGTCACCGCAGCCGTGGCATCGCCACTGCCCCCATCCACCACAAGAATCTCCAGATCCCCCGGCCATGTGGCCAGATCCGCCAGCAGCAGTGGGAGGGTGCCGGCTTCGTTGAGGGCCGGAATCACCACGCTCAGCCCAGCCAAGGCCGCAGATCCGTCAGCTGATCGAGGTCGTTGCGTTCCCCCAGCAGCATCGTGCTGACTCCGCGATCGGCCGCCTGCGCCAGCGTGCTGGCGAGCACCCGTTCCCCGCCCCAGGGGATGCCGCTCAGCGGCCAGAGCGCCGGTTGCCTCAGCAGCTCCCGGGACAGCCCGATCAGCCAGTAACCGCCGTCCTCCGCCGGCCCCAGCACCAGGTCGCTGCGTTGGAGCATCTCGATGGCCGCCAGCAGGTCACGGCGGTTCAGCCACGGCAGATCCGTTCCGATCACGAGGGTCGGACCGTCGGTTCGGCGGGACAGCAGCAGCTGCCGTCGCAGCCGCGTGCCCAGCCCTCCGCCTCCCTGAAGCCGGACGGAGCCGACGCCGAGGCTGCCAGCCCAACGCCTTGCTGCGCCGGGCCCTGTTCCACTCACCGCCAGCACAACATCCAGTTGCCCGTCCTGTTGCAGCCGCTTCGCCACGGCCAGGGTGTGTCCGGTCAGCCGTCGCTGAATGTGCGCTGCCCGTTCGGCGGCAACGGGGTGCTGCAGCACCTGGCTGAGATCGTGCGCCAGGCGACGTTTGCAGCGTCCTGCCGCGGGCCAACGGGCCATCACCACAAGCGCGGCTCCTGGCGGCATCTCAGCTCTTGCGCGGCAGTTCCTTGGGACGCACCTCAACGGTGAGTGGCTGCCCCTTCCGCTCCAGCATCAGCTGCATCGGTTCGCCGACCTGACCGCGATCCACGGCCAGCTGCACCTCCGAGGGGTTGCTGACCTCGGCACCGTCCACCTTCTGAATCAGGTCGCACTGCTGGATGCCGGCTTCGGCCGCCGGGGTGCCGGGCACCACTTCCACCACCAGAACGCCGTTGACCTCCGGGACTTCGCAGGTGTTGCCCGTGGCGTTGATCTCGCGGGCCAGCTGCGGGGTGAGGCTGCGCAGCTGCACGCCGATGAACGGATGGGAGGCCTGTCCGGTGCTGACGATCTGCTGGGCGATGCGCTTGGCCAGGTTGATCGGCACCGCGAAGCTGAGGCCGGCACCCGGTGCCTGCCGGATCGCCGTGTTCATTCCGATCACCTGGCCGGAGGCATTGATCAGCGGGCCGCCGCTGTTGCCGGGATTCACGGCTGCATCCGTCTGGATGTAGGGAACCCGCTGGCCGGCTCCGATGGCGTTGGTGCGGCCCACGGCACTGATGATGCCGGCGGTGACGGTGTTGTTGAGGCCGAAGGGATTGCCGATGGCGATCGCCCATTCCCCCGGTCGCAGCGTGTTGGAGTCCCCGAGGCTGGCCACGGGCAGGTTTTCGGCCACCACCTTCACCACCGCCACGTCGGTGAGTGGATCGCCACCGAGCACCTTCCCATTGAAGCTGCGGCCATCCGGAAGTGTCACGGCCACGGTGTCCGCTCCCCGCACCACATGTTCGTTGGTGAAGATCAGACCGTTGGTGCGGGTGATGAACCCGGAGCCCTGCCCCTGCTGGCGCTGGGTCGACGGCCCAAATCCGAACATGCTGCCCAGCGGGTTGTTCACCTCCTTCACCGTGTCGATCCGGACCACCGCAGGGCCCACGCGATCGACCGCTTTGACGATCACGTTCTCGCCCGGTTGAAGCGGTGCCGTCCGGGGTTCGTCGTTCACCACCGGCGGCAGTGTCACGGGTGCCTCCTGCTCCAGCCCCAGCTGCTGCCGCAACTGGGCGCAGGAGCTGAGGCTGGTGGCGATCAGGGCGATCCCGATCCAGGCGATTGATCGCTGCATCCCGACTTGGTGTCTCCTGCTTCATTTAAGGCGGGTTTGCCGGGGCATCCTGCGTAGATTCGGCGCTGAGGGAGATGGCAGTGGCGGTGCTGACGGGCGAGGAGCTCTGGAACCAGGTGCAGCAGGGGCTGCAGACCAAGCTCAGCAAGCCCACCTTCGAAACATTCATCCGGCCCACGGGCTGCAGCGGCTTCGCCAACGGAGAACTGAAGCTGCTCGCTCCCAACCCGTTCGCCAGCATCCGGCTGAGGGAGCAGCTGCTCCCCACCATCG
Organism: Parasynechococcus sp.; assembly: GCF_045559935.1. Lineage (NCBI taxonomy): Bacteria > Bacillati > Cyanobacteriota > Cyanophyceae > Synechococcales > Prochlorococcaceae > Parasynechococcus > Parasynechococcus sp. The sequence goes on along the minus strand of NZ_JBJLJL010000002.1, from coordinate 117,084 downwards.
CCGAGCTGGCCAGCTCGGTGTGCGGTCAGGCGGTGCAGGTCACGGTTCTGGCGGACACCGCTCTGGCGCCACCCGACAACGCCCCGTCCGACCCGGTGGAAGCGCCTGCACCGGCTCCCTCAGGAGGATCCGGGCCTCCACCACGGCGCTATCTGCCGGGACTGAACCCCCGCTATGTGTTCAGTCGCTTCGTGGTGGGTCCCAACAGCCGCATGGCCCATGCCGCTGCCCTGGCCGTGGCGGAAGCTCCCGGCCGTGAGTTCAATCCACTGTTTCTCTGCGGCGGCGTCGGTCTGGGCAAGACCCATCTCATGCAGGCCATCGGTCACTACCGGCTTGAGATCGATCCCGATGCCCATGTGGCCTACGTCTCCACCGAGACCTTCACCAATGACCTGATCGACAGCATCAGCAAGAAGAGCACCAAGGCCTTCCGCGACCGCTACCGCGCCGCAGATCTGCTGCTGGTGGATGACATCCAGTTCATCGAAGGCAAGGAGTACACCCAGGAGGAGTTCTTTCACACCTTCAATGCCCTGCATGAGGCGGGAAAGCAGGTGGTGATCGCCAGCGACAGGCCCCCCAGTCAGATCCCCCGACTGCAGCAGCGGCTGATCTCTCGGTTCCAGATGGGGCTGATCGCCGACATCCAGGCCCCGGATCTGGAGACCCGCATGGCGATTCTCCAGAAGAAGGCGGAGCAGGAGCGCATGGCGTTGCCCCGCGATCTGATTCACTACATCGCCGGACGCTTCACCTCCAACATCCGCGAGCTGGAGGGGGCTTTCACAAGGGCTGTGGCCTTCGCCTCGATCACGGGCCTGCCGATGACGGTGGAGTCGGTGGCACCGATGCTCGATCCCACGGGGCAGGGGGTGAAGGTGACGCCGCAGCAGGTGATCGAGAAGGTGTCGGAGGTCTTCGATGTCACGGCCGATGAGATGCGCAGCAGCACCCGTCGCCGTGCGGTCAGTCAGGCCAGGCAGGTGGGCATGTACCTGATGCGCCAGGGAACGGATCTCAGTCTTCCCCGCATCGGCGACACCTTCGGCGGCAAGGATCACACCACCGTGATGTACGCGATCGAGCAGGTGGAGAAGAAGCTCTCTGCGGATCCTCAGCTGGCCGGCCAGGTGCAGAAGGTGCGGGATCTGCTCCAGATCGATTCACGCCGGCGCCGCTGATCAGCGGCAGGCCTTTTTGTCTCCGCGCCAACCGGCCATGTCGGAAGCGGCAGGGGAACAGACCAGACGGCGGGCCGGAGCAAGCGCCGGTTCCAGACTCCGCGAACTGAAGGGAGGCAGAGGGCGGCGGCGCAACCAGGCTCCCCAGCGGAATTCGTGATACGGGATCTGGGGCTGCGGTTTGATGAATCCCTCCTTCTTCAGCTTCCAGACCAGGCTGCGATAGGGATCATCGTCAAGATCCAGCAGCGAACCCGGCAGTTCCGCTGCCATCCGGGGTCCGTTGCCCCGTCCATCCACCAGGTACAGCCAACCCTTCGCTTCCAGAAAGGCCAGCACCTCCTGCGGATCGCTCACGGCTGGTTCCGCAATCACGTATCCCCATGCCGAGGCGTGGGGATCCAGTCCGAGCAGGCCGCGCAGCCGGTGATGTCGATCCACCATCCAGAGATCACCGGCCGCGCTGCGCACCAGAGGAACCGGCTTCTGCCGGAGAGCGCTGAGGCGTTCCTCCCGGCTTTCCTGGGCGAAGTCCTGCTGCCGGGCCCAGACCTCTGCCAGACCGACGCACCACTGGGTCGGGCGAAGCCTGGCGACGGGAACTTCCAGCAGCTGTGTGCCTTTGCCCGCTTCTGGAATCGGTTCGAAGGCCGGGAGCTGCAGGGGCACGCGTCGGTGCAGGCGCACCGTCACTATGGCGGAGCAGGCCTGGGTCAGGGCTATCTCAGAAAGGCCTGGGGATCCTGGTCGTATCGATCCCGGATCGGCAGCGGTCGGGGAGCGGCCGGGCCATCCAGTGCTGCCGTCGCCTCGAGACACTGCCGCAGCAGCCGCGCCGCCGGCAGCGGCATGTCTCTCGGAACGGAGATTCGATCCCGGAGATACCGCAGTCCGGCTGCACTTCCGGAGGTCGGTCGGCAGGGGCGTCCGGTGATCAGCTGGGTCAGTGCGGCGCGCAGGGGCTGATCGAACCGCTCGCTCCCGAGGGGGTTCAGCGCCAGCAGCTGGTCGCGGTGTCGCATCACCCGACCAAGGGCAAGAGCTGTTGTCCGCTTCGGATCGTCGTCGGTCCAGCTGGTTTCGTCCTGTCCGAGCCCGTCGCCGCGATCAATGGCTTCCGCCAGTGACTGCTGGCTCTCGGAAACATCCGGCCAGCAGCCGCCCATCTGCGGCGGAAGATCATGGGCATGGGTGTGCATGTCGCTCTGGGTGCCCCGGTAGGTCTCCAGCTGTTCAAGCGCCGCAAACCAGCGATCGATCGCCGGATGTTCGCGACGGAGGCGATACCCCTTGTAGTAGGCCAGGGAGGCGTTCATCCGCTCCACATAGGGCACGAACACCAGGTCCACGCCGCCCGGTCCCTGGTCATCCAGCCACGGACCAGGGGTCTGCTCCAGGGCCTGTTCCATCCGTTGCGCCGTGCGCTGGAACTGGTCGCGGGCCTGCTGCTGCTGTCTCGGCCTCAGGCCCGGGGAGCAGAGCCAGAGACACCAGGCCCGGAAGAGCAGACGCTCCAGCTGCCGCAGCTCCAGAGCCCGTGGATCCATCAGCGGCAGGCCGAGCGGTCCGAAGGCCTGCTCCAGGCTCAGCAGGATCACGTCGCTTTCGGTGATCAGCTGTCCGTCCAGCTCAAGGGCGGGAAGCATTCCCGATGGCACCAGCTGCAGAAACCAGGGCTCCTTGCTGCCGTAGCAGCGCATCGTCACCTTGCGGATGCGGTACGGGATGCGCTGGAACTCAAGCCACAGCCACACTTTCTGGCAGTAAGGGCACCAGGCGTGATGGTCGCGGTAGAGGGTGACCCTGACGTCGGATTCGGAGTGCCCGAACAGACGCAGAACGGCCTGGGAGCTGGTGGGACCGTTGATGCGGTCCGGTTCCTGGCCGATGTGTTGACTTAACTGCTCCCAGCTCTGAGCTTCAGGAGTTGCCGGTGTAGGGGGCATGCAGGATCGGCGCGACGTTCCCTCTGCCATAGGACTGCCAGTCGCCGAGTTCCTTCATCAGGGCCAGACAGTCCTGCTGGCGGCCCTCACGTGCCAGCTGATCAAGGCGTTGTTTCAGGTCGTCCATGGTCAGCATCATCACGATTTCGCGACGCTGAGCGCTGGGAGCCTGCTGCAGGTCAGGGGACTGCTGAGAGTGACGCTGGGGTTGTTTCATCGGTAAGAGGGCTCAAGCAACTGCGGAACAGCGGTTTACGGGTCCTTCAGGACATCTTTCCCGGACCATAACTCTGCCTTTACCTAAGCGCAGGTGTTCCCGGGCACCCGTCTCCGCTTCCCGGGCGTCAAGAGAATGGGACCCCCTGAGGTGTTGCGGATGGATGCCGATTTTGATCTGATCGTTCTGGGAGCGGGTTCCGGTGGTCTGGCTGCCGCCAAGCGGGCGGTTCGCCACGGGGCGCGGGTGGCGATTGCGGAAGGAGATCGGGTCGGGGGGACCTGCGTGATCCGTGGCTGTGTTCCGAAAAAGCTGCTGGTCTACGGCGCGCAGGCCCGGCATCAGCTGCAGGACGCGCCCTCCTACGGCCTGCACGTCGAGGCTGTGCGCTCGGATGTGAGTGAACTGCTGGAGCGCGTGCGTTCGGAGGTTGATCGCCTCAACCTCCGCCATCGCCAGATGCTCTCGGAGGCCGGGGTGGAGTTGCTGCAGGGCTGGGGCCGGTTCACGGCTCCTGATCGCATCGGTCTGTCCGCCACGCCCGGTGGACCGATCGAGCGAGAGCTCGGAGCAGCCCGGATTCTGATCGCCGTCGGCGGTCAGCCGATCCGGCCCTCGATCCCCGGCGCGGAACACACCTGGCTGAGTGACGACATGTTCCTGCAGGAGACCTACCCGGATCAGGTCGTGGTGGTGGGTGCTGGATTCATCGCCTGTGAATTCGCCTGCATCCTCCGGGGCCTCGGGGTCTCGGTGACCCAGGTGGTGCGGGGCTCCCGTCTGCTGCGGGGCTTTGACCATGAGCTGGCCGATGCGGTTCTGACCGGGATGCAGGACAGCGGCATCCAGGTGTTGTTCGATCGCACGGTCCATGCCGTCGACCGCGTGTCGCCCGATGACCCGTCAGCCGGGTTGACGGTGGAGCTGTCTGATGGCCGCCGCCTCCCCTGCGGCGGCGTGCTGATGGCCACGGGCCGTCGTCCCCGGCTGGAGGGGCTCGGCCTCGAGATCGCCGGCGTCGCGGTCGACCGTGGACGCGTTCTGGTGGATGCGGATCAGGCCACGTCCGTGCCCCACATCCATGCCGTCGGCGACGTCACCGATCGGATCAACCTCACACCGGTGGCCATCGATGAAGGCAGGGCCTATGCCGACAGCGTCTTCGGCGGCAGGCCGCGGCAGGTGAATCACGACCTGGTGGCCACCGCGGTGTTCTCCGACCCGGAACTGGCCAGCGTCGGATTGTCGGAACAGGCTGCGATCGAGCGCTTCGGCGAGGAAGCGGTCACGGTGCACCGGGCCCGCTTCCGTTCGATGTCCAGAGCGCTTCCCGCCAGCGGTCATCGCTGTCTGCTGAAGCTTGTGCTGCAGCGGGAGGGAGGCCGTGTGCTCGGCTGCCACATGGTGGGAGAGCACGCCGCGGAGATCATCCAGATGGCGGCCATCGCCGTTGGAATGGGAGCCACCAAGGCTGATTTCGATCGCACCATGGCGCTGCATCCCTCCGTCTCGGAGGAGTTCGTGACCATGGGGTGATGATCCGGATCGGCTCTGTCAAGCAGGTCAGTGACCTGCAGAACCAGTGTTTCGACCTAATTTCTGGGCATTCGCTTGATCCGGTTGTTCGGCGCTGAGGCACTGAAGCAGGGAGGTGCGCTGATGGCACCGTTGCTGCTGCTCTCCATCGCTGTGCTCTCAGCAGGATTCGAGCGCCTGATCTACTGGCTCAGCTGGAGGCGGGAGCAGCCCGGTTGCCTCGATGCCCTCCGGACCTCCCTGTCAGGGCTGACCAACGCCGAAGCCAGCAGGGTGCTCGAACAGAAGCTGCGCCGACTGGATCGCCAATTCAGCCGCTGGGAGCCCAGCCTTGATCTGGCGATGGTGCTGGGTCCTCTGATGGGGTTGCTCAGCACGGTGCTGGGACTGATGAAACTTCTCCAGGCCCTCGGTCCGGATCTCCTGCTTCCCAGGGGGGAGACCCTGCTGTCGGATTACGGAACCATCCTGGTGGGCACGGCTCTCGGGCTGGTGGTGGCGATGGTGGCGCTGCTGGTGCAGCGCATCAATCGCATGCAGCGCCGGTCCGTTGTGGCCCAGTTGCGCGAGGCCTGTCTGGAGGTCTGAATGCCGCTTGTCCTCGCCCTCAGCGCTGTCACCGTGACGTTGACGACAGCCCTGGCACTGCTCCCAAGTTCTCTCAGAGAGACACCGATCGAGAGTCCAAGCGTCCCCCTGGTCGACAGCCAGGCCGAACGCTGGTTCGTTGTGCGCTCCTCCAGCGGCAGCTGGTATCTGAACGGCGAGCCGATGGCCTCCAATCTTCTGGCTCGGATCCTCATGGGGCCGGACCTGCCTCCGGGTGGCGTCAGCTTCCTGCCGTCCAGTGCCAGATCGGCCTCGCTGGTGGCCGACGATCTGGCCTGGCTACAGAGCAACAGCGCTGGTCCGGTGCGTCTGCAGCTGGAGGAGATCCAGCTGTGACCTCCTCCTCTCTGCGCTGGTCGGTCGGTTTCTCCCTGGTCGCCGTGTCCCAGCTGCTGCTGATCACGGGATTGATCGTTCTGCCCCAGTGGCGGGCCCAGATGTCTGCCCGGGATGGGGTGATCACCTTCTTCGTGGGTAGGGACGGTTCAGTCCGTCTCTGGAATCGCCCCATCGATGCGGCGGTGATGCCCGCCCTGGTTCAACGGGCCGAACGCTTCAACGCCACCGCCCGCGTGCGGCTGGTGGCGTCACCCGGGGTCACCTGGGGTGTGGTGCAGGACCTTGTCTCCCTTCTTGATCAGACATCACTCGATGTTGAACTTCAGCTCCCTCCGACAGCGCGCTCCTGAGCTGCTGCTGCTCGCACTTCCCGTCGGCCTCTCTCTGGTTGTTCACAGCGTCTGGATCTCCAGAAGCGGCGCTGAAAGCCGAGTGGGTGATTCGGACCAGAGCGTCAGCATCGACAACACCGCCCAGCTGGTGCGGATCACCCGACGGGCATCACAACAGCAGACGCTGGCTGCTGTGGGGTTGGATCTGAGCGGCACGCTTCCTCCCCCGGCTGCCGACGTGCTGCAGAAGATCGAGCTGCCTGACCCCAAGCCGGACTGCCCACCCCAGCAACAACGGGTGACCACCAAGGTGCTGCCGGATGTCAGTGCACCAACGGCGATTCCGGCACCCCAGGAGCAGACGGCTCAGCGGCAGGAAACGGTCGTTGCAACGGCGCCGAGCGCGCCGTTGCAAGCGCTGGACGGGGACGCTCTCGATCGGCTGTGGGGACTGGCGATGGGGGTGCCGGTCTGGCCGGAAGACCTGCTGGGGCCGAAGCCGGTGATCGGAGAACTGCGGGAGCTCTCGCTCGACGACGTTGCCGACATGGATGCAACGGATCTTCATGAGCTCTCCGTTGAGGCGGAGTCCGGCACCTATCTGGTGAAGGTTTTCGGAGACAGGGTTTTCCTGCTGAGAGAACCCTGAGTCGGTCGCAACAGCGACAGGGACCGGGCCAAGAAGACCTTATGGTGAAGTTAAGAATGCGTTAATGCCTGATGCCCACTCTCCTGCTTCTGCTCCTCGCGTCGTGGCTTGGGGTGGGAACCGTGCAGGGGGGCGAGTGGTGCAGGTCTCAGGAGGGGGCGGTCGGCAGTTACGACCCCGGACGGCAGGAGATCAACCTGTGCATGGAGCGGATCCGTGAGAAACAGCGATCCCCGATGGAAGTGGCGCGGCACGAGCTGTTTCATGCCGTGCAGCACCTGTTCGGGCGCAATGGCCGCAGTTTCCTCAGTGATGACCAGATCACGCCCCTGGTGCGCTGGCTGATGGACGACGGTGAAGTGATGGCCGTGCTCATGCTCTATCCCAGTGAGGAGATCAACAGCGAGCTGGAGGCACGTCTCGTGTCGCGATTGCTGCCCAATGAGGTCATCGGTGGTGCTCTGCTGGCAGGTCGGCTGCTCCAGGACGCACCACAGCAGGGACCGATCGGATCCTTGCGGGCCTACCTGCTCGGTCGCCCTGATTCCTGATGTCCGACGCCTAGGCGAGGGTGTCCGCCAGGCGAAGGGCCAGCGCGATCACCGTGAGGCCCGGTCCGACGCTCGGACAGCTCGGGAAGACACTCGCATCGGCGAGGTAGAGGTTGTCAAGCTCATGGCACTTGCCGAAGCCATCGACCACGGAGCTCGAGGGATCCTCACCCATGCGGCAGGAACCGCAGCCATAACCCACAACGCTCATCGGGGCTCCACCGCGGGCATGGGTGGGTGCCTTCAACACCACCTTGGTCACCGGATCCTTCTCCACCTCCTTCAGGGTGTCGATCCAGCGGTAGACCAAGCGGTCATGCGCTTCCCGGTTGTTGTGGATGTAATTGATCCTGATCTGGTCGTTGTGCAGCCAGATCTTGTTGTGGGGATCCGGCATCACCTCCGTCATCGCCCACCAGGCGACGGAGCGGGACGCCAGTCGCTCAAGGCCGAAATCGGGGATCATTTTGCTCACCAGGGAAAGCACTGGTGGTGACTCGGCAAACAACGCGTCCTGCAGAACGCCTCCGGCTGTCTGGATGTGGCCAAGCGGGAAGCTGACGTTCTTGTCACCCCAGTAGTAGTCGTTGATGCCCAGAGAGCGCCCGTATCTGCCGCTGTTGCGTTCCGTGGCCAGCTGCAGGATCGAGGTGAGCTGAAGATTCATCAGATTGCGGCCCACCTGATCGGAGCCGTTGCTGATGCCTTTGGGGTGGTGCGAGTTCGCCGAACGCAGCAGGATCACCGGGGTGTTCACGGCCCCGGCCGCCAGCACCACGACATCAGAGCGGAACAGCCAGGTGTCGCCATCCAGCTCCGCCTCCACGGCCTTCACCTCACTGCCGCTGGGGTTCACATGCAGTCGCAGCACCCTGGCGTTGTCGCGCAGGGTGAGCCGGTCTGGATCTCCGGCTTCAAGGCCGAACAGCTGGGAATCGCCGCTCGGGTCGTCCCGATCCTCGGACCAGCTGATCGGAATGTCGTACGGCTGGCATCCCTGGCGTTGCAGCGCGGCACGCAGGGGTTCGAGGAACGGCTCCACCGGCTTGGGCTTGGCCACGTAATCACCGTTGCGGCCCGGCTCGGTGGGGTCCACCCCCGCCTTGCCGTGCACCCGGTACAACTGCTCCGCCTGCTCGTAGTACGACGCCAGTTCGCTGTAGTCGAATGGCCAGGCCGGCGAGATGCCCTCCTGAAGAGGAACTTCGCCGAAGTCCTGCTCGCGCATGCGCTCGAGCACAGCTCCCCAGATCTTGGTGTTGCCGCCGCGGGCGTAGGTGGTCTGGGGCGCGAAGGGATCGCCGTCCGGCCCGAACCAGCGTTCGTTCTTGGGGTGGTAGCGGTCCTTGCGGAACAGATCCACGTCGGCGACGTTCTGGTCCTCGAGAGCCATGGCCCCGCCGCGCTCCAGCACCAGCACGGATTTGCCCTTGCGGCTGAGGGCACCGGCCAGGGTGCCGCCACCGGCTCCGCTGCCGATGACGATGACGTCGTAATGGCGGTCGTCGATGATCATGGGATTACTGCCAGACGTAGATGAGGAGGAAGAGGATGATCCAGATCACATCGACGAAGTGCCAGAACAGGCTCACCGAAGCGACGCCCATTTCGCCCTTGTCGTAATTCCCCGGACGGAAGGAACGCGCCAGCATCAGGCCCATCAGCAGGATGCCGGTGATCACGTGCAGTCCGTGAAAGCCGGTGAGCAGGTAGAACATCCCGCCGAAGACGCCGCTGCCGAGGCTGAAGGTGAGCTCCGACCATTCGACGTACTGCCCGTAGACGAAGTACGAGCCCATGGCCATGGTGAGCAGCCAGACCGCCCGGAAGCCCCAGAGGTTGCGCTGATGCAGGTAGCGCTCAGCGAAGTAGGCAACAAAGCTGGAGCTCACCAGCACCACGGTGTTGATCAGTGGCATGCGCACCTCCAACCCCGCGACACCATCCGGGAGCCATTGGGGGGCCGTGAGCTTGAGCACCGCGTAGCCGGCGAAGAAGGCCAGGAAGATCACGCTCTCGGAGCAGAGGAAGATCACGAAACCGGTCATGTTGTGACCGTCGTGCTTCACATGCCCGGGGGTGTGATTCAGCTGCAGATCGGGGTTGACGCTGGTCATCGGGTCAGGCCTCCATGGGAGCGGCGGACGTAGAACTCCTCGTCCTCGACGAGGGGGTGCCCCAGGCCGTAGCCGTAGGGCTCGCTGATCACGGTGGGGATGTCGTCCTCGAAGTTCTCAGCTGGTGGCGGGGAGGGCAGCAGCCACTCCAGGCCGATGGCCCGCCAGGGATTGGGAGGAGCCTTCGGACCCCGGGCCCAGGAGCTCACGATGTTGAGGATGAAGGGAATCGAGGCGACGCCGAGCATGAAGGCACCGATGCTGCCCAGCACGTTCCAGATCGCGAATTCCGGGTCGTAGGAGGCGACACGGCGGGGCATGCCCAGCAGACCGGCCCAGTGCAGGGGCAGCCAGTTCAAGGTGGCACCGATGAAGGTGAGCACGAAGTGCACCTTGCCGAGGCCTTCGTAGTACATCCGGCCGGTGAACTTGGGGAACCAGTGGTAGATCCCGGCGAACACCCCGAAGCCGATCGTGTTGAAGATCACGTAGTGGAAGTGGGCCACCACGAAGGCGGTGTTGCCCACGTGAATGTCGATCGGAACCGTGGCCAGCATCACGCCGGTGATGCCGGCGAAGATGAAGTTGAACAGTCCGCCGAGGCAGAAGAGCATCGGCGTGTTCAGCCTTAAATTTCCCTGCCACAACGTTCCCAACCAGGCGAACACCTTCACGCCCGTGGGTACCGCGATCAGCATCGTGGTGAACATGAAGATGTGGCGCATCCAGTTCGGCGTGCCCGTATAGAACATGTGGTGGGCCCACACGATCAGGCTGAGGAAGGTGATGCCGAAGGAGGCGATCGCCACGAAGCGGTAACCGAACAGTGGCTTGCGGGCATACACCGGGAACAGCTCGGAGAAGATGCCGAACACCGGCAGCACCAGCACGTAAACAGCGGGGTGGGAATAGAACCAGAAGAAGTGCTGGAACAGCACCGGATCGCCACCGCCTTCCGGGCGGAAGAAGCTGGTGCCGAAGCTGAGGTCGAACAGCAGCATCACCGCTCCGCCGGTGAGAGCGGGCAAACCGATCAGCTGGATGGTCTGGGCAGCCCAGGCGGTCCACACGAACAGCGGCATGCGGAAAAACGTCATCCCGGGCGCCCGCATGCGGATGATCGTCGTCACGAAATTGACGGCACCCATGATCGAGGAGATTCCCGAGAGGGCCACCGCCAGGATCCACAGGAACTCGCCGTTGATGAAGTGCCCGAGGGGGTTCTGAAGGCTCATCGGCGGGTAGGACCACCAGCCCGATGACGCCGGTCCGCCGGGGGCGAAGAAGCTGCCCATCAGCACCGCGGCGAACACCGGCACCAGCCAGAAGGCCGCGGCGTTCAGCTTCGGAAATGCCATGTCCGGCGCACCGATCATCGTGGGGATCAACAGATTGTTGAAGCCGTTGAGAATCGGGAACAGAAACAGGAACAGCATCACTGTTCCGTGCATTGTGTAGAGCCCGTTGTAAACACTCGGATCAACCAGATCAGCCGGTGGCGTGATCAGTTCGCCCCGCACGATCATGGCCAGCAGACCACCCACCAGCAGGAAGAAAAGCGAGGTGGCGATGTATTGGATGCCGATCACCTTGGCATCGGTGTTGAAGCTGAAAAACCGCTTCCAGTTATCGGGTGCACCGGGTACCGGATGCGGCGCTTTGAGGATGCGGGGGTCGTACTTGGTGGTCGTCATGGCGCGTCTCAGGCGTCGTGGGGGATGGAGGGATCGCCGGGGTCGTTCACCATCGGAGCCGGTGCGGGTGGCACCGTTGCCCAGCCCTTGTCACCGCGGGCGATGCGGCGGTCATACAGCGGGCGGCCTGGATCGAGTCCGGGCTGCAGAGGCTGCTGGGCTGTTGTTTTCAGCCACGCGCTGAAGGCCTCCTCCGATTCGACGATCACGTCGGTCTGGTTCTGCGAGAAGTACGCGCCGCTGAACATGGCGTCGCGCAGCCGGAAACGTCCTTCCTTGGTTGGCGTGAGGCTGTAGGAAATGATGCTTCCGGGGATGATGTCCTGCTTCAGACGGAAGGCCGGAACGAAGAAGCTGTGCAGCACGTCTTCCGAGATCAGCCGGAAATTGACCCGTTGATCAATCGGAAGATGCAGTTCTGAACTGCGCACACCATTGGGGTAGATGAATTCCCAGCTCCACTGGCGGGCGATCACATCGATCGGTCCCACATCCGCCATGGGATCGGCTTCCATCAGTGCGGTCGGATCGGTGCCGATGACGTATTTGTGCTTCGGACCGAGGGTCTGAAGCTTCATGTTCACGTTCATCGTGTAGGTGGCGATCACAAAGACCGTCACCAGCGGAATGATCGTCCAGACGATTTCCAGCTTGGTGTTGCCTTCGATCGGAGCACCGTCGCTTTCGTCGTACTTGCCGGCCCGGTTGAACAGCAGCACCCAGCCCATCACTCCGGTGCAGCCGAAGAAGATGAAGGAGCCGATACCGGTTTCAAGCGCGAACAGATCGTCGACGTAGGACGCTGCACTGGATGCCTGCGGCGGGAACCAGCTGTACGACCAGGTCGCCATCAGTTTGGCGATCACCAGGTTGATCGCCACGGCGATCGTGATGACCACGATGGCGCCGATGTTCGGGCTTTTCTTGGGAGCAGTGGTGGTCATGGCAGCACCTCCTTCAGATCGGCACCGGCGGCCAGAAGCTGATCCGCGGTGATGTGCACGCCGAAATCACTGGCCAGCCAGGCGCCGAGACTTCCGTGCAGACCCATGACCATCAGCATCGAGGCCCCGCAGAACAGGTACAGCCAGGTCACCTGGCGTCCCAGATCCCTGCGCCAGACGAAGCGCTGGTAGCCGCGCCAGACGGTCATGGCGACGATCACCAGAAGAATGGCGACCCCCCCGATGGCATGCCACAGCATGGTGTCGATGGCGGTCTGGCCGAGGATGCTGCGGATGCCGGGCAGCGGCACCGCCAGCAGCATTTCGTAGAAACCGGCGGCCACCGTGAAGAAGGTGATGCCGCTGCAGGCCACCAGGTTGTACCAGCCCACATCGTGGAAACCGCTGCGGGTCACCGGCAGGGCCAGGAAGCGGAACAGCCGCTTCTCCAGCGGATAGAAGGCACCGGCGAAGTCGAAGGCGATTCCGATCGCAAACAGCCCGATGGTCAGATGAACCAGATTCGGGTGCAGTGGAATCGCGTAGGGAAGATCATTGGCACCGAGAGAGTCGGCGATCTCGTTGATCGGCGATGGGATGGCGGCGAGCAGGGTCATGACACCACTCCCTGGCGGATCGCTTCCACCACCGGCACGGTGTGCAATCCGTAGACCCACACCAGTTTGTCGCCGAGATACACCTGGACGAACACCAGACCGGCCAGCACGAGATCAAGAGCCAGAAAGCCCTTCGGCAGGACAGTTGGATCCTTCTGGCGAGCCACGTAGCGCCATCCGGTGAGCAGAGCCAGCACACCGGCAAGGGACCAGCCGATGGTGCTGTGGACATTGAGGATGTCTCGCGAGGCCCCGTAGGGATTGGCGAGGCCGGCTTCGATCTGTCCGAAGATGATGGCAACGAAGATCGCCACTGTGGCGACGAGCAGATTCCAGAAGCTCACTTCAAAGAGGTTCTTCTTTCCGGTCACCACCCCGATCACGTCGAAGACGACCGTGATCAGTGCCATGGAGATCACGAAGTGGACGACGATCGGATGAATGACGTCGAGCCAGGGGAGATTTTTATCGTTGAGCGCAGGTAGAAGATCGAGCATCGGCAAGCCGAGAGGCACGCTTCCAAAGCATGGACATCGTTTTCGGGACGGTCATCCCTGAATGTGGAAATACAACTGGCCTGGTTGTCTGACTCACCTGAGGGAGTGATCGGCGCTACGGCGAGTCGTGCGCCAGTAGATGACCGCCTGCGTGATGATCAGAATCATCACGATCGGCATCACCAGGCAGAGAATCGCCAGCCGGTATTCATCAGACCATTCCGACAACTGGGTTCTGGGAAGAACGTTGTCGGTGATGTACAGCACATAGAGGCCGAGCAGCAGCCCCCCTTCCAGACGGCTGATCTGACCTCGGGTCCAGAAGATCGGCAGGCAGGCCAGGCTGGTGAGCAGCATCACCGGAAGGTCTTCGCTGATCAGCTCCGGGCTCACGTCCAGGCCGCGCCCTGCGGCCATCAGGGCTCCGCCGCCCAGCACCATCATCAGATTGAGCAGGCAGCTGCCCACCACGTTGCCGATCGCCAGATCGGTGCGCCCCCGCAACGCCGCCACCAGGGAGGTGATCAGCTCCGGCATCGAGGTGCCCGCCGAGACAATCGTGAGTCCGATCACGGCTTCACTGACGCCGAGCAGTGTGGCCGCTGTGGTGGCTCCGCCCACCAGCACCTTCGATCCAATCGTCAGCACGACGATGCCGGCGAGCAGCTTCAGAACCGCCACCTGCCAGCCACCACTGGCCGCATCCGCATCGATCTCCGGTTCCGCCCCTTCGGTGGCATCCGGTTCCTCCCTGGCCGTGCGGATCTCCCAGATGGTGTTGATCACAAGGCCCAGCAGCAGGGCGATGCCGGCCTGCCAGGTCAACCGTCCTGCAGAGGCCATGCCCCAGACCGCTGCGGAGATGGCGATCATCAGCGGAACATCCCGACGCACCAGTCGGCTTTCAACGCGCAGCGGCAACACCACGGCGCTGCTGCCCAGCACCACCATCACATTGAAGATGTTGCTGCCCACCGCGTTGCTCACCGCCAGGGCATCAGCGCCCTGCAGCACTGAATTGATGCTCACGAACAGTTCGGGAGCGCTGGTGCCCAGGGCCACCACGGTCAGGCCGATCACCAGCTGTGGGATGCCGAAGATCACCGCCAGGGCGACGGCCCCCTGCACGAACAGTTCGCCGCCACCGAACAGCAGGGCGATACCGATCAGCACTTCCAGTGACGCCTGCAGGAATTCCGGCATAGAACCGTCAATCGTGGGGGGATTCTGCTCTGCCGGGAACCGGCTTAGGGTTCGGCCTCTCTAGACACAGCTCAGGGTGTGCTGAATCGCTTCAACACCAACAATCTCCGTGGAGATGCTTTCGGAGGTCTCACGGCGGCTGTGATCGCACTGCCGATGGCCCTGGCCTTCGGTATCGCGGTCGGCAATGCGTCCGGGGTTCCGGAGGTGGGTGCTGCCGCCGGTCTGTGGGGCGCCGTGATCATCGGCCTGGTGGCGTCCCTGTTCGGAGGGACCCCCACGCTGATCTCGGAACCCACGGGTCCGATGACGGTGGTGTTCACCTCGGTGGTGATCAGCTTCGCCAGTACAGCGGAGAGTCCCGAGAAGGCCCTGGCGATGGCCTTCACGGTCGGTGTGCTGGCCGGCGTCTTTCAGATTCTGTTCGGCCTGTTCCGGCTGGGCAGATACATCACGATGATGCCCTACACAGTGATCTCGGGCTTCATGTCCGGTATCGGCATCATTCTGGTGCTGCTGCAACTGGCGCCTTTCCTCGGCCAGGATCCGAAGGGTGGCGTGATGGGAACCCTCAGTCAGCTGCCTGCCCTGATCCAGGGAACGCAGCCGATGGAGCTTTCGCTGGCCGTGATCACCCTGGCCATCCTCTGGTTCACACCATCGGCTCTGAAGAAGGTCTGCCCGCCACAGCTGCTGGCACTGGTGGTCGGCACCTTGCTGGCGGTTTCCGTGTTCAGCGGGGCAGGTCTGCGGACGATTCCGTCGTTCTCCGCCGAGTTCCCCTCACTCAGCATGCCGGACTTCTCCGGTGGTCAGATCCGGATGATGGTGGTGAATGCCGCCGTGCTGGGGATGCTCGGCTGCATCGATGCTCTGCTCACGTCGGTGGTGGCCGACAGCCTCACCCGCACCGAACACGATTCCAACAAGGAACTGATCGGCCAGGGCCTGGCCAACGTCGCGTCCGGTCTGTTCGGTGCTCTGCCGGGTGCGGGAGCCACGATGGGCACCGTGGTCAATATTCAGGCCGGTGGCCGCACGGCACTCTCCGGTGTGATCCGAGCCGTTGTGCTGATGCTCGTGGTGCTGCTGGCAGCCCCCCTGGCCTCGATGATCCCTCTGGCGGTGCTGGCCGGCATCGCTCTGAAGGTCGGCATCGACATCATTGACTGGGAATTTCTGAAGCGGGCGCATCACCTTTCCCCCAAGGCGGCTGTGATCACCTACGGCGTGATTGTGCTCACCGTTCTGGTGGATCTGATCACAGCGGTCGGCATCGGGGTGTTCGTGGCCAACGTGCTCACCATTGATCGGATGAGTGCCCTGCAGTCCAAGAAGGTGAAGACGATCAGCACAACGGACGACGACGTCGAGCTCAGCGAGGAGGAGCAGTCCCTGCTGGATCAGGCCGCTGGCAAGGTGCTTCTGTTCCAGTTGGCCGGTCCGATGATCTTCGGTGTCGCGAAGGCCATCTCGAGGGAACACAACGCCATCGGTAATTGTCAGGCTGTTGTGTTTGATCTTTCGGAGGTCTCCCATCTCGGTGTCACGGCCGCGATCGCGCTGGAGAATGCGGTGAAGGAGGCCATGGAAGTGGGGCGTCAGGTGTTCATGGTGGGAGCGACCGGCAGTACAGCGAACCGCCTCCGCAAGCTGAAGCTTCTCGAGCGTCTGCCGGAGCGCCACATCACCAGTGACCGTCTGCAGGCCCTCCAGCTCGCCGTGGCGGAACTGACGCCCAATGCCTGATCGGATCACACTCGCCGCACCCGATGACTGGCATGTCCATCTTCGGGATGGCGAGATGCTCGAACGGGTGGTGGGCCACACGGCCAGGGCCTTCCGGCGCGCCATCGTGATGCCGAATCTGCGGCCGCCGGTGACGACCGTGGCGGCTGCTGCTGCCTACCGCGACAGAATTCTGGCGGCCTGTTCCGACAGCACTGGTTTCAGGCCCCTGATGACGGCCTACCTCACCGATGATTTCGACCCTGCTGAGCTGGAGCAGGGGTTCCGATCCGGGGTGTTCACCGCCGCGAAGCTCTACCCCGCCAATGCGACCACCAATTCCGCCGCCGGGGTGACCGATCTGGACCGCATCGCAGCTGTGCTGAGCTGCATGCAGCGCATCGGCATGCCCCTGCTGATTCACGGGGAAGTCACCGATCCCGATGTGGATGTCTTCGATCGTGAGGCGGTGTTCATCGAACGCCATCTGAAGGGGCTGCGGCAGCGTTATCCCGAGCTGCGCATTGTGCTGGAGCACATCACGACCGAGCAGGCCGTTGATTTCGTTGGATCAGCCGACCGTCACCTCGCCGCCACGATCACCCCTCACCACCTGCACATCAACCGCAACGCGATGTTCGCCGGTGGCCTGCGCAGCGATTTCTTCTGTCTTCCCGTCGCCAAACGTGAACGCCATCGTCTGGCGCTTCGACAGGCGGCTGTGAGCGGTGATCCCCGCTTCTTCCTGGGCACGGATTCAGCTCCGCACCCACGCTCCGGAAAGGAGACCGCCTGCGGATGCGCCGGCATCTTCAACGCTCCCCACGCACTGGAGAGCTACGCCGAGGTGTTTGATCAGGAGCAGGCGATGGACCGTCTGGAGGGGTTCGCCAGCCTGCATGGGCCTGCCTTCTACGGACTGCCGGTCAATCAGGAGCGGGTGACGCTGGTCCGACGCGATCAGCTGGTACCAGCCGCTGTGGAAGGGCTCGTGCCGTTCCATGCGGGGGACGTGCTGTCGTGGCGTCTGATGACCGGACCTGAATCGGCAGGACAGGGAGAAGGGTCTCGCTAGCGTCGGTTCATGCGGGAGTGACGTCATGCATCTGCTCAAGTTCAGCTCCGAGGACTGCGGAACCTGTCATCGGATGAGTCATTACGACGCCAAGGTGAGCGAGGAGCTCGGCTGCAGCTTCGTCACGGTGATGCTCCAGGACACCGAGACCTACCGGAAATATCGCAAGGTTCTGCTGGCTCAGTACCCCAACAAGGAGGGCATGGGCTGGCCGACCTATCTGCTGGTCTCCGATCCGGAGGGTGCGTTCACCATCCACGGTGAAATCAAAGGCGGCATGCAGAAGGGTGAGTTCCGCGAGAAGCTGACGGCTCTGCTGCCCAGCGCCTAGCGGCGGCGAATGGACCGTTCCGACGGTTGGTTCCCCGGAGATCCCAGTTCTGAACTGACACCGAGTGGGGGCAGGGGGACTTGAACCCCCACAGGCCTTGCGGCCCAAGCGATTTTAAGTCGCGTGCGTCTACCGATTCCGCCATGCCCCCATGCAGGACATCCTAGATTTCGGTGAACGAATGGATGGCCTTGGACCTCCTGTCGCTGCCTGGCAGCCTCTCTCAGGACACGCTGCTCGTGATCGGAGCCTACGGAGCTCTGGCAGGGCTCTACCTTCTGGTGGTGCCGCTTGCTCTGTTCCTCTGGATGAACAAGCGCTGGCACCAGATGGGAAAGATCGAACGATTGGTCGTCTACGGGATGGTGTTTCTCTTCTTCCCGGGAATGATCGTCTTTGCTCCATTCCTGAATCTGCGCATGAGCGGACAGGGAGAGGCCTGAGGTGACCAGAGGCAGGGTTCTGCTGATCGGTCTGGCCGTGCTGGCTCTCGGTGGGGTGGGATTACTGGGATTCCGCGCCGCGGGGTTGGAAGGTTTTTCCGCAGGCATCGCGGCTCAGGCTCTGCTCGTGATGATCGTGATCATCTGGACAGGCTCCTATCTGTTCCGAGTGGTGACAGGAAACATGACATTCATGGAGCAGCGTCGTCGTTATCGGGCCGTGTACGACGAGCAGACGACCCAGGATCTGGAAGCCCGTTTTGATGCGCTGCCTGAGGCGGAACAGCAGGAGCTGCTCCGCCGGATCGGGGCCGATGAGGACAAGTCGACGGCCGACTCATAGGCTCGTTGGGTTTCATCCCGGTCGTCCAGATGGAGAGTCTCAGCCAGCAGACATCCCGCATCGCTCAGCGTTTCGCGCAGCTTCAGAGCGAGGGACGCATGGCTGTGATGCCTTTTCTGATGGCAGGTGATCCTGATCTGGCGACCACCAGCTCGGTGCTCATGCAGCTGCAGAGGGAGGGGGCCGACATCGTTGAACTGGGCATCCCCTACAGCGATCCACTTGCCGATGGCCCGGTGATTCAGGCGGCTGCAGCCCGTGCACTCTCCGGTGGCACATCACCGGCCGGTGTTCTTGAAATGTTGAGCTCCCTGAAGGGGGAACTCACCATCCCTGTGATTCTGTTCACCTACAGCAATCCACTCCTGAACATGGGCATGGAGCGCTTCTGTGAGCAGGCAGCGCAGGCAGGAGCTGCGGGTCTTGTGGTTCCGGATCTTCCTCTCGAGGAGGCCGAGAAGCTGTCACCGGTGGCAGCCGGTTTCGGTCTGGATCTTGTGCTGCTCGTGGCACCGACGACGCCGGAGGAGCGCATGATGCGCATCGCTCAGCGCAGTCGCGGTTTCACTTACCTCGTCAGTGTCACAGGTGTCACCGGCGAGCGCAGCCGGATGGAAACCAGAGTCGAGGGGCTCGTCAAGAAGCTGAAGGAATCCTCCCCTGTTCCTGTCGCTGTGGGATTCGGGATCTCAGGGGCTGAACAGGTTCGACAGGTGCGTAGTTGGGGTGCCGATGGTGCCATCGTCGGCAGTGCACTTGTGAAGCGTATGGCAGCTGCTGCTGAGGCCGAGGTGGCTCAGCAGGCCGGAGAATTCTGCCGGGAGTTGAGGCAGGCAGCCGATTGATCGAGCACCCACCACCTTCCTTCGCTTCTCTCGGAGAAAAGAAAAAGCCCCGGTTTTCACCGGGGCAGTTGGGGTCTGGCCGTTTCCCCTGAGGAGCTTTGGATCACTCTTCCTCTTCGTCACCGCCACCGACGGGGACGAGGCGGATCTGCTTGCGACCAAGCTTGATTTCAAATTCGTCGCCGGGCTTGAGTTCGAGCAGAGCGGTGTAGGCCTTGCCGATCAGCAGGTTGCCGTTGCCCTGAACTGTGGCGACGTAGCTCAGTTTGCGGCCACCTTTGCCGATACCACCGATGCCGGTGGTTCCAAGGCTGACTCCCTTTGCTTCGAGAAGTGCTTCGTAGAAGGCTGTGAAGTTCAGACGGTCGCCACCATCCTTTTTATTGGTGACATAGCCACAGGCGCGAACCAGATCTGACTTGCTGACATCACCCAGCTCCTTGACTTTGTTGAGAAGGTCGCTTCCGGTGAGCATTGGTTTCTGTAGGTATCAACATTCTCAACATAGCGTTTGGTGTCGCCGCCGTGCCATCCTTTTCGAGGGAAAGTTCTTTCCGATCCTTATTTCGTCATGGCGCGTTTTGTTCTGTGGGGTACTTACTGCTCTGATGCTCTCGAAAAGCGCACTCCATTCCGGGAAGAGCATCTCTCGAGACTGCAGTCTCTCAAGCAGCAAGGCACTCTGATCACCCTCGGACCCACAGAAGGCAGCACCCATGTGTTCGGAATCTTCGAGGCAGAGAATCTTGCCACCGTGCAAGAGCTCGTGAAGCAGGACATCTATTGGACGCAGGGAATCTGGACGTCTGTCGAGGTCTATCCCTGGATCCAGGCGTTCTGAGCCTGTTCCCAGATCCAGTCCGCCACAGCAACATCTCCACCTGTTCCGAGCACCTGCTCATATCCACTCATCTGCCCGATCCCCTCGCGTGCAATCGCAGCGATCGCTTCCGGTGAGGCGATCCCGCGTTTCTCCAGAGCGTTCATCCGCAGAGTTTTGCCCCGCCGGATGATGTTGCCTCCATGGATGTGGCAGGCGGCGCAGTGCTGCTCAAACAGAACAGCGCCCCTGCCGCTGATGTCTGCGGCAAGGGCGCTGTTGGGGCTGAGGCTGATGACCAGGATCGCTACCAGCAGACAGGTAAGGGTCCTTCTCAGGCTGCGGGCGATGGGATGAATCCTGGGTTGAATGTTCAACCGTCGATCAGCTGTTCGATCGTTCAGTTTGCAGCAGGGCTGATCTGAGAGCGTCTGTAGCGCTGAACCAGCTCTTCGGGAGAGCGGTAGCTCTGAGGCAGAGATGTGTGCAGCCGCTGCAGATAGTCCCAGCAGATGGTGCGACGGATGGAGTCCAGTTCGCGTCCGTCGGCGACAAGCCGTCTCAGGGCCTGGCAGTAGGTGGAGAATCCTGCTTCCAGATCTCCGATGGTGAGCACCTTGGTGGCTGTCGGCATGAGCAGGAAGATCAGCAGGTCCTGACTTTCGGACTCAGCCTGTCCTTCTGTCTGTTGCCAGGATCACTGATGCAGCGGGGAAGGTCCCTGGTCATGGCCGAACAGGATCTGCTCCTTTTCCTTGACAAAGTCGCCCAGCTTCAGAAGCTAGTGAGTTGTCTGGATACGGATCAGGAGCGTCGTCAGTCCCTGGCCGGGTGCTCTGATCACAACCAGGTGGTGGCCTTGGCCCGCTCCTGGGGATTCGAGATCGGACGGCGCTGGGGAGAACCCTCCACGGCCGGCGACATTCTCTGTGCGGACAACATCTTCCGCGGGCCTCTGCCGGCTCCCGGCCATGACCATACGGACACGCTGGCTGAAGGGGCTGCCTGGCGGCTGATGCTGATCAGGTCAAACGCCAGCTGTGCTTCTGACGGTGAGTGGATCGATTCAACCGAAAGCCTCTGGATGCTTTTGTTGCGGGGTAGCGCCCGTTTGCAGCTGAGGGATCCGGAGGATGTGGCTGATCTCAGCGCCGGAGATCATCTGATGATTCCATCCCATCGCCGATACCGTCTTCTGCGGACGGATCCACCGCCCGGAACGCTCCGGCTGGAGTTGCATTGGCGCGCTTGATCAGCCAGTAGGCCGCCGACAACGACACCACGGCGATCCCGAGACCGACCAGCAACTGCGGTTTGTTCTCGGCCCCGGAAGGAAGCACGATCACCTTGCGGGCCACGGCTGTCAGCGCAGTGACCAGCACCAGTTCAATCTGAACCACGTGCCGGCGCAGGTAGCTGGTGATGTTCTGCAGAACCTCCAGGGCGATCAGCACGGTGAGCAGGTCACCGAGCACCTTGATCAGGTCGTTGCCCAGCCAGGTGGCCTGGGCTCCCATCAGCAGCTTGGCGCCGAGCGAGAGAATCAGCTGGACGATGGCCGCCAGAATGACGACGGTTGTGATCACCGCGAGAATTCTGGCGACCCGGCGCTCGCCGGCGTCGACCAGTGCCAGAAAGGTCAGTCCCTTGGGAAGGGAGGGTTTCACAGGGCTGCTCAGTCGTTGAAGGGGTTGTAATACGGACGGGCCGGCGTGTTGCTGGCTGGGTTGACGATCTCCGTGTCACAGGTGATCGAGCCGTCCGCGCCGGTGACACAGTTCTTGGGCACCACGGTGCTCTGCTTGCCAGCCTTGCTGCCTGGGCTCAGCACCCAGCCTTCGCTCTGGGCATGGGCACTCATCGGAAGCATCAGCAGGAGACCGATGCCGGCCATCCGTTTCAGCAGAGTCATCACTCCATGGTTCAGAGCCACCACTCTGCCGCCCATGGCGTCAGCTGGGGCAGTCCTGTCGGATTTCCTGCAGAAGCAGATCCAGCTGTCCGAATGGATCCGTCTGCGTTTCCGGGTCAGCATCGGCGCTCACCTCACCGTGCCATTCGGCTTCCACCCGGCAGAGACGGGTCGCCAGACCGGCCAGCCCGTTCAGTCGATGTTCCCGCTCGAGCACCTCCAGGATGGACGGCATGCGGGTCGACAGAGCGCGAAGACTGCGGCGCAGATCGGCCTGGGTTCTGCCCTGCTGCTTGAGCCAGTCCTTGAGCAGGTGGGTCAGCTCTGTTTCGAAGGAAGGTGTCCAGGCAGACATCGGGAAGCGGATCAGCGGGTGAGGGGGAACCAGCGATCCAGTCTGCGCTGAGCTCGACGGCTGATGTCCGGTGTGATGTGATTCCGCCAGATTCCCACCATCGCGGTCAGGGCGACGAGATCGTCACTGAATCCGGCCACCGGCAGCAGGTCGGGAATCAGATCCGCCGGCATCAGGAGATAACTGAGGGCCGCCAGCATCGTGAAACGTACCGGTGAGGGGGTGGCGTCATCCAGGAGAAGTTCAAGAGCTTCCAGGGCCGGTGTCGCGACGGTGCGACCTGTTCGTCGCAGCAGAGAGCGCAGCAGGCCTTCATCGATCACCTCGCTGTCCACAACATCCGCTTCCACCGTTACGTCCGCCGCCTTGTCCACGAACCCTCCTTCACGTCACTTGCACTGTTGCGCGCCGCGACGTCTTTGGCGATGGGGTCGCCCTCACCCTCAGAGTGCGGATTCCACGAGACCGCTCTGAATGCCCGTCTTGCGGAGCTTGCGCAGGGCCCGCTGCACGACCTGCCGGCAGTACTCCCGAGAGCAGTTCATGTGACGGGCCACCTCGGCCAGGGTGCGCCACTCGTTGGAGCCGTCGAGGCCGAAACGCAGGGTCACCACCGTCCGTTCCTTCGGGGTGAGGTTGGCTTTGCTCAGCAGAGTCCAGACCGATGCGGAGCGTTCGGCGATCTCCGCGCGTTCCATCGGGGGAAGTTCATCGCTGGGCAACACGTCGACCAGCTCCGAGGGGTCTGATTTCGACTTGACCACTCCCTGCAGGCTCACGGTGACGCTGCGCAGTTCGCAGGCGAGCAGATCCTCGACTTCGGCCACAGGGATCGCCATGAATTCAGACAGCTGTTCGGTCGTTGGGGTGAGACCGTTGCGCTGCATCAGGCGTGCTTTGGCGGCACGCAGTTTGGTCAGTTTTTCGTTGACGTTGACCGGGATCCTGATCGTTCTGCTCTGCGTCGACAGCGCTCGGTTCAGGCCCTGGCGAATCCACCAGTAGGCATAGGTGGAGAAGCGATGTCCGCGGGTTGGATCGTATTTCTCAACGGCGCGGGTGAGCCCGAGGGTGCCTTCCTGGATCAGATCAAGCAGATCAAGGCCTTTGCCCTGGTAGCGCTTGGCCAGATTGACAACCAGACGCAGATTGGAGGTGATCATTTGATTTTTCGCACGCTCGCCGCGGCGAATCACCACTTTTTCTTCATCGTTGTAGTCGCATGCTGGCCCGGATCCGCCTGCAAGATGACAACGTTCAGTGATGGCAACCATCGCCTGAACCTTTCTCCCCATCATCAGTTCCTGTTCCGGGGTCAGCAGCTGGTGGCGGCCGATTTCTCCAAGAAAAGCACTTAGTGAGCTCACCATCATGACGCGATCACTCAGTTGAACTTAGAACCAAAGTGTTTTCATTTGGTGGGTGTAATAAAGACTGCGGAATTCACTTTTTATCCATAGTTAAAGTGTTTCTTCTTCTTGCTGAAGATAATCAGCAGTTGTGAGGCTGTATGCCGCTAGGGTCGCGCCGTTGTCGTCCCTGTTTTCATGACACTGGCGGTCGCGCTCACAACGGATGTCGCCAAAAATGCTGGCGTCGCCTACGTCCATTACCTCAGCTTCATGGTCTGCTTCGGCGCTCTCGTGCTGGAGAGGCGTCTGATCAAGGCGAATCCCGACCGTGGCGAGGCCACGGCGATGGTGATCACCGACATCGTTTACGGCATTGCAGCGTTGGCTCTCCTGGTGAGCGGCATCCTGCGGGTGATCCACTTCGGGCAGGGTTCAGCCTTCTACACGGAGAATCCTCTGTTCTGGTGGAAGGTCGGCATCTACCTCTCCGTCGGTGCGCTGTCGCTGTATCCGACCATCACCTACATCCTCTGGGCGATCCCACTGCGCAAGGGTGAACTTCCCAAGGTGAGCGAGGCTCTGGCCGGACGCCTGAGCTGGATCATCAACATCGAGTTGCTCGGCTTCGCCTCCATCCCGATGCTGGCCACGCTGATGGCCCGAGGGGTTGGCCTGCCGGCGGCCTGATGCAGGCTGAGCCCTGTCCTCCCGCTGCTGAGATCCGCTTTCTGAAGCAGCCTCTGCAGGCTCAGTCACGGGAGGGTGAGGCGCCTGGTTACGCCAAGCGCCTCGCCACCACGGCCTTTGGCCTGCCGAGTCTCTCCCGCTGGTGCCTCTGGATCGAACCGGTCCCTGACCCCGCGGACCGCTGGAGTGTGCGCTGGCGTCGCGCTGTCGACACCGCACTCTCCCGTTGGCGTGAGCAGGTTCCTGTGGTGCTGGTGGATCAGCCTGAGCGTGCCCAGATCCGCATCCTTCGCCAGCGCCCTCCACGGCGTCGCACCGACACCGGATGGAGAGCCAGCAATGGACGCAGCGTGCTGCGGCTGGCGGAACTCAACCGTGCCGGCCAGCGCCGCCGGGAACCGCTGGTTGAGCTGCTGATTTCGCCGGAGCTTCGTGCCCAAGCGCTGGAGGCCACGGCTCTGCATGAGCTCGGCCATGCTTTCGGGCTCTGGGGCCACAGCGATGATTCCCTTGATGCCCTGGCTGTGCATCAAGGAGCCGATCCGGTGCTCACGCCCAGCGATCGCGATCGTCAGACCCTGTCTTGGGTGCGGACTCAGCCCAATCGCTTCGGCCCGATCACCGGCCAGTGATCAAGGGCGGCGGGGAGCTCCACGCCGCGCCGCCAGCACCTCCTGCACCTCCCGCCAGCTGACGCCGTGGTGAGCCAGGGCCACCTGGATATGAAAGATCAGATCGGCGGCTTCACTGGCGATCTCCTCACGCACATCGTCCTTGCAGGCCATGACGAACTCAGCGCTTTCCTCGCCGATCTTCTTGAGGATCCGGTTGTCACCGCCACTCAGAAGCTTGTTCGTGTAGCTGCCCTCCTCCGGTTGGCTCTGCCGGCCACGGATCACCCGGTACAGCTCCGTGCAGGCATCCGCTGGAGGCGGCAGGGCGTCGCTGCCTCCGTCGCTGCGGGTGTCGCCGGCCTCGTAGAAACAGCTTCGGGCCCCGGTGTGACAGGCCACATCTCCGGTCTGTTCAATGCTCAGCAGCAGCACGTCGGCGTCGCAGTCGTACCGAAGACCCCGCAGGATCTGGGTGTGGCCGCTGGTGGCTCCCTTGTGCCAGAGCTCGGCGCGGGACCGGCTCCAGTAGTGCACCTCTCCGCTGCGCAGGGTGTGCTCGATCGACTCCCGGTTCATCCAGGCCACCATGAGAACGGCTCCGTCAAGCCAGTCCTGCGCGACAGCTGGCAGCAGGCCGGCGTCGTTAAAACGGAGTTGGTTGATGAAGGCGGGGCTGGAGGGCTGCATCAGGCCTCATGCTTCAAGCACTGTTCCGATCTTCCTGCAGCGTCCTCCCTCATTTGATTTGTGCTGACCCCTCCCTCCCGTCACGTCTGCAGCAAGCGGTTCGAGGGGTACCCCTGCTGCCATCGGCAATGGCGTCATCCGGGCCATTGCCGCTTCGTTCACGGTTACAGCCGCAGTTTCACGCTCTGGTTCGCGGCCCGTCAGCTCGATGTCTGCGGTTTTGTGGTGGATTTCTCGGGCCTGAAAGGCTTTGAGCAGCGCCTGCGTGATCACTTTGACCACACTTTCCTCGTCAACGAAGACGATCCGTTGCTGGAGGAATGGCAGCGCCTGCACGAGCTCGGCGCTCTTGATCTGCGTGTGATGACGAACGTTGGGATGGAAACCACCGCGGAACTGGTCTGGAGCTGGGCCAATCAGCTGCTTCAGGAACGTGATCTGGGCCGCACCTGCTGCTGGGCGGTGGAGGCGCGTGAGAACGAACGCAATGCCGCCACCTACAGCTCTGTTCCGGAATGGTTTGGGAATGAATCCACTCAGCTATAACGAAGTGCTCGGTTCCAGCAGAGATCAGCTGTTGGAGGTAACGGGGAAAGACCGGTGAAAATCCGGCGCTGTCCCGCAGCTGTGAAGCGATTCCATCGGTCAGTCCGGCCGATCCGTCGTCAGTCAGAACGCCCGCCGACTTCTTCATCGACGAGGATCGAACACGATGCATTCCAACCAGATGATCCGCAGGGCTGGGCCCTGTCTGGGGCTGTCGCTGCTGTCTCTGCTCGCCGCGACTCCCGCCCTGGCCCATCACCCCTTCGGCATGCCGGAGGGATCCGGAATCACCGCCTGGCAGGGCGTGATCAGCGGGATCGGTCACCCTCTGCTGGGGCCCGACCATCTGTTGTTTCTGCTGGCCATCGCTCTTGTGGGTCTGCGTCAGCCCCGTCGCTGGGTGCTTCCGCTGCTGGCTCTGGGCCTGGGCGGCAGTCTCGTTTCCCAGTTGGTTCCTCTCCCGTCAGCGCTTGAGACCGCCGCGGAGGCCTGCGTCTCCCTCACTCTCGTGCTCGAAGGTCTGGTGATCCTCGGACGCCTGCCGGTGTGGCTGCTGCTGCCGGCCATCAGCCTGCACGGATACCTGCTGGGCGGAGCTGTGATCGGCGCTGAGCCGGCTCCGCTGTTCGCCTATGGCCTCGGGCTGCTGATCGGTCAGGGTGTGCTGCTGCTGGCCGTCACCGGTGTCTCCAGCCGCCTGCTGGAGGGGGTCGGCCGCAACGGGCGCCAGATCGCCGCCGGTGTCTGGATCGGCATCGGCGCCGCCTTCACCTGGTCGCTGCTTGTTCCCTGAGCGCAGATCAGCTGAGCACCAATCGCTCGGCTTCGACCCCGGCCGCCTCGACCTCCACGGAGATCCGTTGGCCTTCGCTGAAGCGTCCCCCGAGGATGGCCTTGGCGATCGGGGTCTCCAGTTCCCGCTGAATCGCCCGCTTCAGAGGTCTCGCCCCGTACACCGGGTCGTAACCGACATTGGCGAGCCAGTCCGAGGCGCTTTCGCTTAGCTGCAGGTCCAGCTTGCGCTCCTCCAGGCGCTGTCGCAGCCGTTCCACCTGCAGGCTCACGATCTGGCGGAGTTCCTGCCGGTCGAGGCTGCGGAAGATGATCTGATCGTCCAGACGGTTGAGGAACTCAGGCCGGAAGTGGCCGCGCAGGGCCTCATTCACCCGTCGTTCCATCTCTCCGTGCTGATCCGGGTTCCCGGCCAGCTCCAGGATCGATTGGCTGCCGATGTTGCTGGTGAGGATCAGCACCGTGTTGGTGAAGTCCACCGTGCGTCCCTGACCGTCGGTGACCCGCCCGTCATCAAGGATCTGCAGCATCACGTTGAACACGTCGGGGTGGGCCTTCTCCACCTCGTCGAAGAGGATCACCGCGTAGGGCCTGCGGCGAACCGCTTCCGTGAGCTGACCACCCGCCTCATAGCCCACGTAGCCCGGAGGTGCGCCGATCAGACGGCTCACGGTGTGCTTCTCCATGTACTCCGACATGTCGATGCGCACCATCGCGTCGTCGCTGTCGAAAAGACGGTTGGCCAGGGCTTTCGACAGTTCCGTCTTGCCGACTCCGGTGGGACCGAGGAACAGGAAGCTGGCGATCGGACGGTTGGGGTCGCTGAGGCCTGCCCGGGACCGCTGGATCGCATCAGCCACGGCGGTCACAGCCTCGTCCTGCCCGATGACGCGCTGATGCAGGTCGTCCTCGAGCTGGAGCAGCTTCTCCATCTCGCTCTGCACCAGGCGTGCCACGGGAATGCCGGTCCACTTGGCGATCACTTCAGCGATGTCGTCCTCGCTCACCTCTTCACGCAGCAGGGTCTTCTCACCCGCCTCGTCTCCGGAGAGCTGAAGTTCCTTCTCCTGCAGCTGTTTCTGGAGACCGGCCAGGGTGCCGTACTCGAGTTCCGCGGCCTTGTTGAGGTCGTAGCTGCGTTTGGCCTGCTCCACCTGAAGCTGCACCCGTTCGATCTCCTCCTTCAGGGCAGAGAGGTCGTCGATGGCGCCTTTCTCCTGCTGCCATTGCGCATTGAGCGTGCTCTGCTGCTCGCTCAGTTCCGCCAGCTCACGCTCGAGGCGCTGCAGACGTTCCTGGCTGGCACTGTCGGATTCCCGACCGAGGGAGAGCTTCTCCATCTCCAGCTGCAGGATCTTCCGGTCGATCTCATCGATCTCCTCCGGTTTGGAGGTGATCTCCATCTTGAGGCGGGCGGCGGACTCGTCCACCAGATCAATGGCCTTGTCCGGCAGGAAGCGGTCCGCGATGTAGCGGCTGCTCAGCACCGCGGCGGCCACCAGGGCGCTGTCGGCGATGCGCACGCCGTGGTGCACCTCGTAGCGCTCCTTGAGTCCCCTGAGGATCGAGATGGTGTCCTCCACGGTGGGCTGATCCACCAGCACCTGCTGGAACCGACGCTCGAGGGCTGGATCCTTCTCGATGTGCTGGCGGTGTTCATCCAGGGTCGTCGCTCCGATGCAGCGCAGTTCTCCGCGGGCCAGCATCGGCTTCAGCAGGTTGCTGGCATCCATGGCCCCGCCGCTGGCTCCGGCTCCCACCACGGTGTGGATCTCATCGATGAACAGCACGATCTGGCCCTCGGAGGCGGTGACCTCCTTGAGCACGGCCTTGAGCCGCTCCTCGAATTCACCGCGGTATTTCGCACCGGCGATCAGGGATCCCATGTCGAGGGCGATGAGCTGCCGGTTCTGCAGGGCTGAGGGAACATCGCCGTTGACGATGCGCTGGGCCAGTCCCTCCACGATCGCCGTCTTGCCGACGCCTGGTTCACCGATCAGCACAGGGTTGTTCTTGGTGCGTCGGCTGAGGATCTGAATGGTGCGCCGGATTTCGTCATCGCGACCGATCACCGGGTCGAGCTTGCCGTCGCGGGCCGCTGCCGTGAGGTCACGGCCGTATTTCTCGAGGGATTCGTAGGTCCCCTCCGGATTCTGGTCGGTCACCGACTGATTGCCCCGCACGGCTGTGATCGCTTCTTTCAGCTTGGCGGCGTCCACCCCCGCCTGGTTGAGCAGCTGGCGGCCGCAGCGGTCATCCTCGGTGAGAGCGAGCAGCAGATGCTCGATCGAGATGTAGCTGTCGCCGAAGCTGTTGCGCTGGGATTCCGCCCGATCCAGCACTCCGTTCACCCCGCGGCCGAGAAAGACCGACTCCGGTCGGGAGTTCATGCTCGGCTGCCGCTTCAGGTAGGCCTGCACGGATGTTTCGAAGCCGCTGGGGTCGACACCGGCTTTTTGAAGGATGCGACCGGCCAGGCCGTTCTGCTGCAGCAGGGCGAGCAGCAGGTGCTCGCTCTCCAGCTGTTGATGGCGAGCCGACTGGGCCAGTTGCTGGGCAGCGACAACGGCGGCCCAGGCTTTTTCCGTGAACTGTTCCGCCGTGGGTTGCATAGGGAAGTGATCCCGAACTGAGCAAACCGTATGGCGATCCCGCTGCGATCTGGGGCGGCAAACCGAAGGCTCCGGTGGGGCCCTTTCGCCAGCGGGCGGTGAACCGGAATCGGTTTTTAGAGTTCGCCGAACCCTTCAGCGTCGGAATGGTCGATCAGCAGCTTGTGGAGACCCTCGTGCAGAAGGGTCTGGAGCTCGCCGCCAGTGCCGGCGGCGAGCTGGAACGCAGCTGCTGGATGGTGGTCCATGAGCACCATCACGGCGTCAAGCCGACGGAGTACGACATCCGCGAGATCGATGAGCAGCTGTATCTGGAGGTGCTGAAGCTGGCCAGGCAGGCCTGAGCCGTTCAGGGGCGGGTGCGCTGGGCCAGTGCCGCCGCTTCGGCGGCACAGTCCCGGCTGGGGGGCAGACCCTTGGCTTTGGCGGCATTCACTTCGGCCTTCGCAGCGATGAAATCAGCCTCGAATTCAGCATTGGTATGCAGAAGGGCCACAGCGGCGGCGCCCATCAGCTGCCCGTTCATCACATCACTGGCCCAGTGCACGTTGCAGAGGTGGCGACTCTCCCCGTACGCCAGACCTCGAGCCAGGATTTCATTGCGACGCTGCGGCACCATCTCGCTGAGGATCAGGGCCCAGGCCCAGCCCACAGCGGTGTGACCGGATGGGTAGGACGGATCCGTGGTCAGCTTCGCCTGGTCTTCAGGCGAACAGATCGGTTTCCCGTTCTCAAGGAATGGGCGCTTCCTGCCGTAGTGGTTCTTGGCTTTGTAGGTGGAGAGACCTGCATCGGTGAGCGTTCGGCGCAGCAGCATCACCAGCGTTGGTGTGGCCTCTTCGCTGATGGGGGCGCCGATGGCGCAGGAGAAGGTGCTGGCTGCCTGAGGGAATCCAAGGTCTGCATCGGCAGCCGCGAGGTTCCAGCGCGGTGTGCCGGGCAGAGGGAAGCTTCTGCGGGAGACCGTGTCATCAAGGGCATGCTCCGGCTGGCCGAGTTGCGGCGGCGGCGGAAGCAGCTGCAGGCTGTCCGGCACAGCGTTATCCGGCAGATATCCCTTGAGCAGTCCCTTGTGGATTTCGGGAACATCCGCACTGGCGATCAGGCAGTCCGAGCCAGATGGGGCGGCCAGAGCTCTCCGGGATGGCAGCCCCACGACCACCAGGAGAAGGGCGACGGGAAGGCCGGCCAGGAGGTTGAGCTTGTGCATGCTGAACGAGACCTACACGTCCTTTAGCAACGGACAGACGATCCGGATCAGCCGGAGATGTGGAAGTGCCGTTTCACGGCACTGCGATCGAACCAGTCGCTGATTCGGGTGTCCTCGGCATCGTGCAGGAGATCGAGCTTCCGCACTTGAAAGCCGTTGCTGGTGGCCAGCTCGATCAGGGCATCATCCGTGCCACAGGACTGAACGGCCTGGCGCAGTCGCGGGCTGCGCTCCACCGCATGCAGAAAGTCCTTCAGGGCTTCGCGACTCACCAGCCCAGCTCGGCCTGCTGCTCCACATAGGTGGCAACAGCAATGATGTCGTCCTCGCTCAACTCGCCGGCGTAGGCCGGCATCGCGTTCTTGCCGTCTTCGATGGAGTGTTCGATCGCTTCCAGCGGATCCTGTTGGTAGGCCTCGAGATGGGAATTGAGATCGCGCATCTTGAGGGTGCGACTGGCGCGGATCACATTGCCCCCGCCCATGTGACAGGCGGCGCAGTTGCTGGAGAAGATCTGCTCACCGCGTTCGAGGTCTGTGCTGATCGCGAAGGCCGGCCCCTGGGGGGCCATCACGACGATCAGAGCGAGCAGCAAGGTGAGCAGGCCTGCGATGCGAGCCATTCAATCTCAATGGTTCACCCCAAACTATCCAGCGGAGGGATCAAATGAAAGAACCCCGAACCCCTCCGTTCTGGAGAGATTCGGGGTTTTCGAGCTGGTTTGGTGTCAGCGAGGTGTGATCGCTGAATCGATCACTCGACGATCACCTTGCCGACCATGCCGGCTCCGCGGTGGGGCTCGCAGTAGTAGTCGAAGGTGCCGGCCTCGCTGAAGGTCTCTTCCCAGGATTCACCGGGTGCGAAAGCCAGGTCGGAGTGGCTGTACTCGTCGTGGCCATCGAAGACGGCGTTGTGAGGAGCCAGCTTGTTGTTGATGAACTTGACGGTGTCACCGGCCTTGATGGTCACGGTGGCGGGCTCAAAGGCGAGCATGCCGGCATCGGTACCCAGCTTGACCTCGACGGTGGAGGCCTGGGCGCTGCCGACGTTCAGGCCGATCAGCATCAGGAGGGCACAGCAAGCAGCTGCGAAGGTGCGAATGACAGACCGCATTGGCTGAAGAAACGATGGTCAGACTTTACGCGTGGCTCTCGGTTTGCCGCGGTTTGGGAGGCCTGAATCGCTAAGAACTGTTTCCAGGGTGGCGGCATGACTGGTCCCGCCGAAGCGCTCGGGTGCGCTCACGGGGTCGTGAATGAAGTGGCGCTGACGAATGCTGAAGCGATCCCAGGCATTCACTTCGATCGGCAGCACACGGATGAGCGTTTCGATCAGCCATGGCCAGAGCGGAATGCCCGGCGTCCGGCCCACCCCACGCCAGCGGCACATCGTGGCCACCGCAGCGTCCACGGAGATGGCCCGCTGCCCCATCACGATCCGGCGCAGAGCGCCCTGTCCGGGCTCACGGTTCGCTTCATGGGCGCGTGTGGCGAACTGGCCGCAGATCCGGGCAATGTCCTCGGCATGGATGAAGTGGAAGCTGGCGTCAGCCCGCAGCCATCGGGCCAGCCAGAGCCAGCGGCTGGCCTCCGCCAGCCCTTCGGTGAGGTAACTGGTGGGGAAGGGGCTGGTGCCATCCACCCGACCACCGAAGACCAGGGTGGGAAAGACGGCGATGATCCGTGACGCCAGGGGGTGCTGCTCCAGGTCCTGGAGACAGCGGGCTTTGGTCTGGATGTATTCGGTGCCGTAGGCAAGAGCTTCAGGCAGCGGTCGCAGATGGCGATCGAGGATGCTGGCGGTGGAGAAGTAGATGACCTGCTCAATCACCGTCGGGTCGAGCAGCTGCAGCATCCGCTTCACCGCCACGACATTCACTTGTTCGGCCCGCTCCGGATCGCCCCAGGCGGTGGCGGTGTGAATCACCCGGTTCACCGTCGACAACTCCGCCGCGAAGCGATCGGTCTCGCGCAGATCTCCCACCAGCAGCCGGATCCTTGGATGATCGGCCGCAACCGCCGTGAGCTTGGAGGGATCCCTCAGCCAGAGGAGCAGCTCCGCGTCGGAGTGCTCCAGAAGCCAGCGCGAGACGTATTGGCCAACGCAGCCGCTGGCTCCGGTGACCAGGATCCGGGTCAAGCGGCTGCCCCGATGCGCTCCATCACGGATTTGCCGGCCTCGAAGAAGGCACGGCCGTTCTCCTCAGGCGTCCCCGGCAGGATGCCGTGGCCAAGGTTGAGGATGTGGCGGCGACCGCGGGCCTTGCTCACGCAGTCATCGATGCGGGCCTGGATCGCCTCCGGTGTCCCGAACAGCAGGCCGGGATCGACGTTGCCCTGAACGCCGATGTGCTCCGGCAGACGCGCAAGGGCTTCACCCATGTCCACCGTCCAGTCGAGGGAAATGATGTCCACACCGGTGGTGGCCATCCGCTCGATCACGCCGGCACTGCCGGAGATGTAGAGGATGAACGGTGTATCGGGGTGGGTCTGCTTGACCAGATCCACAACTTTCTTCTGATACGGCGCGGCGAACGTGTCGTAATCGGCGGGGCTGAGCTGACCGGCCCAGGAGTCGAACATCTGCACCACCTGGGCGCCGGAATCGATCTGGTAGCGGAGATAGCT
Source organism: Parasynechococcus sp. (assembly GCF_045559935.1). Lineage (NCBI taxonomy): Bacteria > Bacillati > Cyanobacteriota > Cyanophyceae > Synechococcales > Prochlorococcaceae > Parasynechococcus > Parasynechococcus sp. The sequence goes on along the minus strand of NZ_JBJLJL010000002.1, from coordinate 83,670 downwards.
GGCGATCGACTCGGCGAAGTGGTCCAGCAGTCTGTGGAGCAGCGCGGGTTCCTGGAACGCCATCGCCTTGATCACGGCGTAGTTCTTGCTGCTCTTGCCTTCCACCACGTAGGCGGCCAGGGTCCAGGGGGCGCCCACGAAGCCGAGCACGGCAGCCCGGTTGCCGACGCTCTCCCGCAGCCGACCGAGCACTTCGCCCACGAAGGGCATGCTCTCGCCGGGGATCAGGGGCTTCAGGGCCTCCACCTGGGACAGGTTGCGGATCGGGTCATTGATCTGCGGCCCCTTGCTCTCCACGATGTCGAAGTCGATCCCCATGCCCGGCAGCGGCGTGAGGATGTCGGAGAACAGAATCACGCCATCGGGCTGGAAGGCCTCGAACGGCTGCATGGAGATCTCGTAGGAGAGATCGGGGTTCTCCGAGCGTTCCCGGAAGCTGGGATGACGGTCGCGAAGGTCCCGGTAGACCTTCATGTAGCGGCCTGCCTGACGCATCATCCAGACCGGAGGACGCTCCACTGATTCACCGCGCGCGGCACGCAGCAGCAGGGGCAGGGAGTCACTCATCCGGGTCTGGGGATCAAGCCGGCAACCTACCTGAGCTGGTGCGTCAACTTCACATGGCGTTGTTCTTCTCAGCGAGCAGGCTGCGTTTGGGGTCATGGCGGAAGACCATGACGCTCAGCGGCGGCAGGCAGAGATCCAGAGCATTCTCATAGCTGTGGATGTTGCATGCCTCGGTGAATTTGCCGCCCATGTTCCCGAGATTGCTGCCTCCGTAACGCGCCGCATCACTGTTGAAGATCTCTTCGTAGAAGCCATCCACCGGCACACCGACGCGGTAGTTGGAGTGACTCGACGGCGTGAAGTTCGCCACCACCACCAACCAGCTTCCGCCCGTGCTCTCGCGACGCATGAAACTGATCACGGAGTGGCGATTGTCGTTGCAGTCGATCCACTGGAATCCGTACTGGTCGAAGTCGTCTCTCCAGAGAGAAGGTTCTGATTTGTAGAGAACATTCAGATCGTCGACGAGACGCTGGATGCCCTGGTGGGCGTCGTAGTTGAGCAGGTCCCACTGCAGATCCCCCCAGACATTCCATTCAGCGCGCTGCCCGAATTCCATCCCCATGAAGATGGTTTTCTTGCCTGGGTGCGTCCACATGTACGCGAGAAGAGCTCTGGTGTTGGCATATTTCTGCCAGTCATCTCCAGGCATCTTGTGCAGGAGATGGCTCTTTCCATGCACCACTTCATCATGGCTGAGCGCCAGCATGAAGTTCTCCGTGTAGGTGTACCAGATGGAGAAGGTGATGTTGTTCTGGTGGAACTGGCGGAACCAGGGATCCAGCTCGAAGTAATCGAGCATGTCGTGCATCCAGCCCATGTTCCACTTCAGGTTGAATCCCAGCCCGCCGATGTCGGTGGGTTGCGTCACCATCGGCCAGGTGGTGGATTCCTCGGCGATGGAGAGTGCCCCGGGGAAATGCTGGAACAGGACATGGTTGGCCTGTTGCAGGAAGCGCACGGCTTCGGTGTTCTCACGGCCGCCATGTTCGTTGGCAAGCCATTCACCGTCTGGACGCAGGTAGTCGCGATAGAGCATCGAGGCGACCGCGTCGACGCGGATGCCGTCGATATGGAACTGCTCGAACCAGAACACCAGGTTGGCAACCAGGAAGTTGCGCACCTCGTTGCGGCTGTAGTTGAAGATCAGCGTTCCCCACTCCTTGTGTTCGCCGATGCGGGGATCGCCGTGTTCATAGAGATGGGTGCCATCGAAGAAAGCCAGTCCATGGCTGTCCTTGGGGAAATGCCCCGGTACCCAGTCGATGATCACGCCGATGCCTTCCGCGTGACAGCGATCCACGAAGGCCCGGAACTCGTCCGGGGTGCCGTAGCGGCTGGTGGGCGCATACCAGCCGGTCACCTGGTAACCCCAGGAACCATCGAAGGGATGCTCGGTGATCGGCATCAGTTCGATATGGGTGAAACCGCGGGCCTTGACGTACGGAATCAGGCGATCGGCCAGTTCGGCGTAGGTGAGCAGGCGTGCGCCTGGCTTCATGTCGGCGGCAGGCACCGGAGCGCGCGGTGTGCCGTCCGGCTGGATCCAGGGCTCGTCGGCTGAAGCGTGGATCCAGCTGCCGAGATGCATCTCGTAGACGGAGATCGGCTGGTCCAGGGCATTGCTGCTGTCGCGCTGGCGCATCCATTCGCCATCCGCCCAGCTGTAGCCGCTCAGGTGGGCCACAACGGAACTGTTCTCCGGGCGGACCTGGTGCTGGAAGCCGTAGGGATCGGCCTTCTGGTAGCAGTGCCCCTCCTGCGTCCGGATCTCGTATTTGTAGAGGGAGCCCTCGGGCAGCCCGGGGATGAACAGTTCCCAGATGCCGCCGAGGCGTTGCTGCATGGGATGGTGACGCCCGTCCCAGGAATTGAGATCCCCGAGGATCGACACGCTCATGGCGTGAGGAGCCCAGAGGCAGAACATCACGCCGCTGACGCCATCCCGTTCGGTGACATGAGCACCCATCCGTTCCCAGATGTGGTGATGGTTGCCCTGGGCAAAGAGATGGCGGTCCATCTCACCCATCCATTCACCCCGGAAGGCCCAGGGGTCGTGCTGTTCATGGGTGATGCCGCCGCGAAGCACCCGAACCCGGTAGTCGCTGCCGGGGTTCTCGCTCAGCTTGGCCTCGAACACCCAGGGGTGATGGGGCGACTGCATCGGAAGCTGCTGATCGCCCAGCAGCAGGGTCACGGTCTCGGCTTCCGGCATCCAGACCCGGACGATCCAGTCACCCTCCAGGGGTTGGGGGCCGAGCACCGCGAAGGGATGATCGTGGCGGCAGTTCGCCAGTCGTTCGCCGTCCTGAACCATCCAGTCGAGGACTGCCGCGCCACCCATGAGAGACCTGAGAAGTGGGCGCGATGTTAAGCGGATTTCATCAGCAGGGATCGCGGTCGGATCAGACGAACTCCTCGGAGATGTCGACGTTGATGATCCGTCCACTGCCGTCAAAGATGACGAACAGATTGGACGTTGTGTTCACGAACTCGACCGCCACGAGCACGAGCTGCTGCTCTCCACCCTGATTGGCGATCACCGCGTCCTTCACCTGGCGGAATCCGCCGGACACCTTCTGGAGTTTGGTCCACTTGCGCTCCAGGTCACCCGGTGCCAGCTCGCTCTGCATGTCGAGCGAGAGCTTCGAGCGGGCAACGACCCAGCGACCGGCTGCCAGGTCCTTCACGAAATCCAGAGCCGTTGCTTCGAGACCCTCGATCTGGCCTGCCCATTTCCAGGCCAGCAGTTTGCCGTCGTCATCCAGCATCAGCAGGATGGGCTTTTCACCGTCAGCCGTGCTCACAACGGCATCCACCGTGGTGGTGCGGTAACCGGGGGTCACCCCGATCACCTTGGTCGAGAGGATCGCCTTGCGACTGTCCAGTCGCTTCTGGATGGTCGCCACGTCGATGCTGCTGCGGACGCTCTCGGCCAAGTTGCTGTGAATCACGGCAGCCTGTCGCTCTTTCAGGGCCTGGAGAAGCAGTTCTGTTGCGGCCGTCGACTGAGCAGGCGTCAACTCCGTCTTGTTGGTCTGCTGGGCGGCAACGGGAGCAGCGGCGACGATCGTGGCCAGCAGGCCGGCTAGCAGGTTCACATCGTTGATATCAGTCGGTGGTCACTCTGCCGGAGTCGAACGGAATCAGCGACAGGTATGAGCCGGCAAGCTCGAGTGTCATGGTCACGACCCGATGTCGGCTGCCGGGGGGGCCACTGGCGACCTCGGGTGTTCCCGGATTGACCCCCACGGCTGGCCAGGCTGCGCCGGCGATCGAGAGCCGCAGTCGGTCGCCGGGATGCAGGGTCGCCAGCAGCGGTTGCAGCGGAATCCGGCGCTGTGAGCAGAGCAGGGCCGGTTCGCCGGTCACTCTCAGCACTCCGGTGCTGAGCTGTTGCACCTGGGAGCTCCCCCGGGGAATCCTGGACAGGGCGACACAGAGATCAAACCCGGGTTGATCCGCAGAAGCATCCAGGGTCAGAACCGGTTGCCCCTGCAGCTGAACAGGCTGCCCGACCTCGCCGCCGGTGAAGGTGGCCACATCCGCGCGTTGATCGATCGCACTGCGCTCGGCCGGACCTGGATCCGGACTCAGGTGCCCTCCGATGGCCGGCACGGGCCGCCACGGGTCATGAACGATGGTCACGGTGCCCTGTCCGGGTTCCTGTGCTTTCAGCGTGCCGCTCTCCGGATCGATGCTGGTCAGTCCATCTCCCTGCAACCGCCAGGAATGCTGCGTGGCACAGAGGGACTCCTGCCATTCGTGACGGGTCAGATCCCAGAACCGTGGCGAGGCCGCTGATGTCGGGGTGTCGGTTGAGAGCTTGAGGTGGCGATCGAAGAAGTGCAGCATCAGCCTCTGAGACTGAGGCCACCACTGCAGGTGACTGGCGGGACCGATGTGCAGCTCTGGATCGCCGCCAGCAGCCGTGCTGCGCTGCCAGAGGTCGAGGATTCCCAGAAGATGCGGGTCCCACCAGCCCCCCAGCAGCAGCATCGGTCGCTGCAGCCAAGTCAGCGGGGCGGTGTGAACCGTCCAGGCGTCGGGAGTGAGCGGATCCTGCTGGAACCAGCGGCAGGCCATCCCGTCCGGATCGTGACGTTCGAGCAGGGTGCGGCCCTCCCGCAGATAGCTGCCCTGCTCAAGGCTGCGTCGGAGTGTCAGCCACGCCTCTTCATCGCCCTTCCGGCGTGCCTGAAGGGCGGCCAGCTGCAGGCCCCAACCCAGTCCGAGATGCCACCAGTGGGCGCCACCCTCGCTGCACCAGTGCTGCCGTTCATCCAGACCGGCCATGGCGGGCGCCAGGCACTCCGGCGGCGGCGCATCGGCCGGTGCCAGCAGCTGGGTCACTCCCTGATACGAGAAGCCGTAGCAGCCGAGGAGCCCGTTGCACTCGGGCAGCGCGCGCACCCAGGCGTGGGTTTCGGCCGTGTCTGAGGCCTCCTGCCCGAATCCTCCGAAACGTCCCTCGGAATCCCCCTGGCCGCGCACGTCCTGAACGACCACCAGATAGCCCTGCTCCGCCCACCAGCGGGGGTGGGCGTAGGTCACGGTCGAGGCGATCGCTCGTCCGTAGGGCTGGCGCATCAACAGTGCTGGCCAGGGTCCCCCATGGCGGGGGTACCAGAGGTGTGAGCGCAGTCGCACCCCGTCGCTGAGCGTCAGCTCGGCCTCACGTTCGGCGACGGGGATCAGCTCAGCGCCCTCAGCGGACATCCGGACAGGTCATCCCCACGACATAGGTGATCAGCACTTCGGCATCTGTCGTGGAGAGGTTTCTCTGGCTCGCGATCAGCCGGGTGGTTTCACTGGAGTAGGCGGATTGGCCGTTGCCGTTCAGTCTGCGGAAGGAACTGCAGAGGGCACTGGCTTCTGAGGGGTTGCGCTTGACGCTGTTGAGCAGTTCCGATTCGGCGGCAACAGGAGAAACTCCCACCACGGCCAGGACGATCCAGCGCATCAAACCGCTCATCAGCAGGTTCGTGTTTGATCCTTCATACGCAGTGGATCGATGGGCCGGGTGAGCGGAGCGGTCAGTTCCTGAGTTGCCTGGCCTGCTGAATCCATGCTTTTGCCATCGGGAGATCCACCGATCCCGGCCGGGCGATGCCAAGGCTGCGCTGCAGTCGACCGGTCTGTCGCACGAGCTGTTCCGGTGTGCAGTCAGCGAGTGCTCTGCGGCTGGCGATGCCGGCGTGCATCAGCAGGGCCGCATCCTGGGGCGCCAGATCCAGTTCGCAGACCAGGGTCGCGATGCCCCGCAGCCGGTTCAGGTTGCGGGGGGAGGAGCGGCCGCCGCGCACAAGCCGGCTCAGTTGCAGGTCATCGAGGTCACGCAGGGCTTCCCAGCTGCGGATTCCCGCTTTTTCCAGATCGATGCGCTCCTGCCGGAAGGACTGAGGCAGATCGTTCCATTCCCGTGGATGGCCTTGATCGCCGCCGCTCATCGGGGCGGGGCCTGACGGAAATCACGAACGATCTCTCCCAGGATCACCGGCCGGCTGCGTCCGTCCCCATCCGGTTGCAGCGCCCGAAGCCGCACCTGGACCGTGCGGCTGCTGCGGCCTGCGCCGCGCAGGTTGCCCGCCAGCTGCTCGAGCGTCGGCGTCACTGCGGACATCGGCATCTCCGCTGGTGCCTGGGCGACCACCAGGGCTTCACCGTTGTCGAACACAATCGGCACCCGCACGGCTCCTTCGATGCGGACCGGTGGGGAGTAGCTCACCGCGAAGGCCCAGCAGCTCACCGACAGCAGCAGCGTGAAGCTGCTCACGCCCACCAGGCGAAAGCGCAGTCCCCAGCCGGCAACGAAGGCCACCACCGTCAGCAGCCCCAGCGCCAGGCCTGACCAGCCCAGCCAGGGCGCTGCGGTGAGCAAGAGCTGATCGAGGGCCATGGGATCTGGTCTACCGCAGGGGACCTCCTTATATTGCGCGGGCTTCGGGGGACGACGTCGCGGTCGATGGGTGAAACGCGGCGGATCCCATGGTCAGGACGACGACTCTCCGCTGGTCTGTTGATCACCGGAGGTGTGGTGGCGGGCTGCTGGGGCCTCGATCGGGCTGCTGCGGATCTGGTGGCCCGGCTGACCCCGTCACTGGAAACCTCGATCAGTCGCCCGCTCGGGCACCCGATCGAACTTGGTGAGTACCGCGGGCTGCTGCCCTGGGGAGTGGCCATCGGTCGTTCGCGGATTCTCCCTGCGGAGCAGGACCGCTCCCAGGTGTCCGTCAGCGGCCTCACCATCCGCTTCGACCCGATCGCCAGCCTGCGTCACTGGAAGCCTGTGCTCAGGCTGCACCTGCAGGGGGCGGTGGCACGCCTGTCGCGCAATGCGGCAGGTGATTACTGGATTCTGGGTCGCGGTCTGCCCGGATCGCAACCGCCCCGTCTCGACCTGCGTTACAGCCTCGGTCCAGCGGCAAGGATCGAACTGGCTCCATCGGGGCAGACGCTGCTCGTGGGCGGTCGCTTCTCCCAGAACCTCGATGCGCGGACGTTCAGCACGGCGTTACGACTGGGCTGGAGCGATCAGAAGGGCGGCCTGCGGCTCGAAGGGCGTGGCCGCTGGGATCGTTCCCGGCTCGATCTGCATGGCCGGATGGACGGGTTGGCGCTGGACCGGCTGGCGGCGTTGGTGTCCCCCCGGGACGATCTCCGCATCAGCGGTCGTCTGGATGGCGATCTGCGCCTCCAATGGCGTCAGGGGCGTCCGGCGTGTCGCGGCAGCCTGCGGTTGCGTGAGCTGGAGGTGCGCAGCGCATCCCTCCCCGATCCCCTCACCACCCCCCAGTTGGCACTGGGCTGCAGGGATCGCACCGTGTCCATCGCGCGGAGTCGCATCAGCTCCGGGGACTGGACCCTGGATGCCGTCGGAGATGTGATCCTGCAGCGCTCCCTGGATCTGCGTCTGCGGGCGCAGCGGAAGGGGCACGACGATGACCTCGACATTCGGATGGATGGTCCCTGGGCCGCCCCGCGCTGGCGCTTGGCGGGGCAGCTGGACCTCCCCGAGCAGGTGGATCTCAAGGGGCCTCTTCAGATCAAGGCGCAGCTGCGCATGCCCTGGACGGATCCTGCCGCTCCACGGGTCGAGGTGGAGGACCTGCAGCTGCAGGCGCCCGGTGCTCGGTTGCGGCTGGCGGGTTCCGCTTACCCCAGGTTGGATCTGACCAGTCGAGAGCTGGCGCTGACTCCCGAGCTCTGGAAGGACAATCCTTCGCTGGTGAAGACGCTCGGGCCCGAGAGTGCTGTCAACGGAGGATTCCGGCTCTCAGGCACCCTGCAGAAGCCAGAGCTCGCCGTCGATCTGCGGATGCGGGCCGGTGCCTCCAGGCTCCATCTCGTGGGCGATGCCTACCCCCGTCTGAACCTGATCAGCCAGGACCTGAGCCTGGCTCCGCCGCTGTGGAGCGCTGTCCCGGCGTTGCGGACGTCCCTCGGGCAAACCGGGACGATCTCGGGGAAGCTGATGGCGACGGGTCCACTGGCTGCCCCTGCTTTCTCGCTGGAGCTGCAGCAAGGCGGCAATCCGTTCCTGGAGCGCTGGAATCTGAAGGCGGGCTGGTCTGCGGCCTCGTCGCTGCTGGTGCTCGACCGCTTCAACAGCCCGCTGCTTGATGGTTCCGGCCAACTGCCCCTCGCGCTGGGGGCCAACGGGCTGGAGACCGGCGCGCTTCAGGCCGGTCTGAACCTGAAGCCTCTGGCTCTGGATCGGTTCAGCGACCTGGCCGGTGTGTCCCTGGGGGGGACGATCGCAGCCAGGGGGCGGCTTCAGGGGCCTCTGGACACGCTGCGGCCTGATCTGGCGCTGGAACTGACGAACCCGCGGGTCGGTGCTCTGCAGCTGGCGGAGCGCTGGAAGGGGCGGATGCAAGGCGCCCTGGGCCAGGACCTGACCCTGGCCCTGGAGTCCCGTGCTCATTCCGGCAGCCTGCGCGCCACCCTCGGCTCCGATGGCTGGCCCCGACGCGTGCAGGTGCAACGGGACGACGGTGCCCTTGAGCTCCAGGCTCAGGGCGGAGAGCGTCGCTACCGCTGGAATGCCGAGGGGTTCCCCCTCGATGGTCTGCAGGTGATCCTGGCGGCCCAGTCCCGGTCCGAGGGCCTCTCCGGCCGCCTAGACGGCAGTGGGGAACTGAGGGTCAGTCCGTTTCTCCTCAGCGGCAGCCTCAGCCTTGATCAGCCCACGGCCTTCGGCGTCAACTTCACTGCTGCCAACTTGAGCGGACGTCTGGCGGAGGGGGCATTCCAGCTTCAGGGTGACCTGCAGCCTCCGGAAGGTCAGGTCGGCTTCACCGCAACCGGACGACTGGGTGGAGCCCTCAGCAGCCGGGCCGACGCGGAGGGACTGAGCGTGCCGTGGCTCGTCAATCTGGCCCGTCAGCTCCGCAACAAGGACCCCCTCGATGAGCTTGAGCGCGGCCGGGCCGAGGATCTCGGTCGCCTGGTGATCAACACCTTCGGCGGCAGTCTGGACGGTCAGCTGAAGGCACTGGCCCTGTCGCGGCAGGCGCTGCTGGACTACGAGCGGGATCATCCGCAGCAGGGCATCGATCCCTCTGACCTGCGTGGGCGTGTGGATGGCACCGCCATCCTCAACGGCCCGGATCTGGGCGGCCTGAACCTGGATCTCCAGGCCCGTGGTCACCTCTGGCTCGACGGAGCGGACCGGGATCTGGCCTTGCAGCTGGAGCCGTTCGTGGCATCAATCCAGGGGCCCCTGCGTGCAGGAGAAGGACGCTTTCAGCTGCTGCATCTGCCCTTTTCACTGCTGGCCCTGTTCGGTCCACTGCCCTCGACGCTGCGGGGTGCACTGGGTGTTACGGGCCGCTATCGCCTGGATGCGCGCGGCGGTCCGCTCATCGATGCCGAGCTGGCACTGGAACAGGCTGCGCTCGGGGACAGTGCGTTGCGGTTGGAGCGCCGCAGCATCGTTCTCAACGGCGACGCGCTCAACCTGGATCTGGCCTTGCGCGCCAGCAAGGCCGGGGAGTCGATCACGATCGTGGGTGCGGTGCCGCTGCAGGCCTCTTCGCCGCTCGATGTGCAGATCGAGAGCCATGGGGATGCCCTGAATTTCTTGACCGCCCTGTCCGGCGACTCCGTGGAGTTGAAGCGTGGCGCCATGGATCTGCGGCTGATGCTGCGCGGAACCCTTGAGCAGCCCCAGGCCAACGGCTTCCTGGTGATGGACAACCTGGATCTGAGGATCCGCGATCAGCAGCTGCGTCGCCTGCGGGCTTCGGTCCTGTTTGATTTCAACCGGCTCGAGATTCAGTCCCTGGAGGCGCAGCTGGCCTCGGGAGGTCAGCTGCGCGGCAGAGGTTCGATCGGTCTGTTCGACCCGGTGGACGAACCGGATCCGCTCACGCTGGAACTCGTCAAGGCACGCATCGAGCAGGAGGCTCTGCAGGTGATGGCCGACGCCAAGGTGACGCTCAGCGGTGTGATCAGCCGACCGGTGATCAGCGGTGAGATCAGCCTGGATCAGGGAGGGATCCGTCCCCGTGGAGGTCTGCTGTCGCGGCTGCGCCCGGGAAGGGCTCTCCCATCCACGCTTTCACCGGGAATTCAGGATGCCAGCAGTGTTGTGGCGCCTGTTCAGCTCAACACGCTGATGCAGGAGAAGTGGGATTTCCAGGAGCCACTTGTGCTGTTCGGCCCCGGCGTGCCCGTGGCGGCCCCGGATCAACTCAACGCTCTGCTGCCGAATCTGCCGGCGATTCAGTTCCGCAATCTGCGGCTGCGTCTGGGACCGAATCTGTCCGTGGACATGCCTCCCCTGGTGAGCTTCCGCGGCGGCGGACAGCTGCTGCTGAACGGTCCACTCGATCCCTCCCTGAAGGTGCGTGGCCTGATCCGCCTCAACAGCGGGCGCATCAGCCTCTTCTCCTCCACCTTCCGGCTGGATCACCGTGCCCCGAACGTCGCGGTGTTCACGCCGGCCCTGGGACTGGTTCCCTTCGTTGATATCGCCATGAAGTCGCGCATCTCTGATTCGGTTGGTCTGAGCACCATCGGGAGTTCTGAGTCGGGCAGCATCTTTGAGGAATCTCAGCTCGGGGCCCTGGATGCCGTCAGCAGCGTCAGCGGAGGCAATTTCCAGCTGATACGGGTCACGGTCGAGGCCATCGGACCGGCGAATCGCCTCAGGGAAAATCTCGTCCTGCGCAGTTCGCCACGCCTGTCTGAGTCTCAGCTGCTGGCGCTGATCGGCGGCAACTCCCTGACCATGCTCTCCGGTGGGGGCGCCAGTGCTGCCCTGGCCACCGTGCTCGGCCAGTCCCTGCTGTCTCCGGTGCTGGGCACCCTCACCGACGCCATGGGACAGCGGCTGCAGGTCGCTCTCTACCCCACGTACGTCACGCCGGAAGTGAAAACGGAGGACGACCGCACCTCCGGTCGCGTTCCTCCCACTTTCGCGCTGATGACGGAGTTCGGCGTCGACATCACGGATCGCTTCGATGTCTCCGTTCTGGCGGCTCCCAACAACACCGATGTGCCACCGAAGGCCAGCGTCAGCTATCAGATCTCACCGAGCACCAGCATCTCCGGCGCGGTGGATGTCAACGGCACCTGGCAGAGCCAGCTGCAGGTGTTCTTCCGGTTCTGAACGATGACCAGCGACGCTTCCGGACACAGCAGTTCCCAGGTGATCGGCATCGATCTCGGTGGGACGGCGATCAAGTTGGCCCGCTTCAGTCGCAGCGGCGATCTGCTGGCGGAAGCCCAGTTGCCCACACCCCAGCCAGCGGTGCCGGGGGCCGTCACCATGGCCTTGTGCGAGGCGGTGGAGGAGCTCGATCCACAGCGGCTCGCCGCTGTGGTGGGCATCGGTCTGCCGGGGCCGATGGATGCCGCGGCCCGGGTGGCCCGGGTGTGCATCAATCTCCCCGGCTGGGAGGAGGTGCCGCTGGCGGACTGGCTGGAGCCGCGACTGGAGCGCCGGGTGACCCTTGCCAACGACGGCAATTGCGCCGTGGTGGGGGAGGCCTGGCGCGGTGCGGCACAAGGCTATGGGGATGTCGTTCTCCTCACGCTGGGGACGGGGGTTGGGGGCGGAGTTCTGCTCAATGGATCCCTGTTCACCGGTCACAACGGTGCGGCAGCCGAGCCGGGCTTGATCGGGGTGGATCCGGAGGGTCCCGCCTGCAACAGCGGCAACCGCGGATCCCTCGAGCAGTTCGCCAGCATCGGGGCCCTGCGCCGGCTGAGTGAACGGGAGCCCCGCGAACTGGGTCGTGCGGCGGCGGCGGGGGATCCGGAAGCCCTCGCGGTCTGGGACCGCTACGGCTCCAGCCTCGGTGTCGGGATCACATCACTGGTGTACATGTTCACGCCTCAGCTGGTGCTCCTGGGGGGCGGTCTGGCCGGAGCCGCACCGCATTTCCTTCCCGCGCTGAGACGCGAGGTGGAATCCAGGGTTCAGGCCGTGTCCCGCGAGGGGCTGAGGATCGAGGCCTGTGCCCTCGGCAATGGTGCCGGACGCCTCGGTGCGGCACGACTCGCCCTGCAACGGCTGGGCGGGATGATGAGCGACAGCTGACTCTGATCCGCCATGACCACCGTCCCCGAGCCTTCTGCGGAGCTGCTGCAGCGGGCGGCTGCCGTGCGTCTGGCGGCCGTGGACCTGGGACAGACCGATGACGGCCAGCGGGCCGCGGCACTCCAGGCCATGGCGGATGCCCTGGACGAGCGGGCCGCGGCGATCGTGGCGGCCAACCGCGAGGATCTGGAGCGCTCAGCCGCTGAGGGACTGGCGCCGGCCCTGATGGCGCGCCTCAAGCTTGATGCCACGAAGCTGGCCGGGGCGATCGAAGGAGTGCGCAAGGTGGCGGCCCTGGAGGACCCGCTCGGCCGCAGGCAGCTTCATCGCGAGTTGGATCAGGGGCTTGTGCTGGAGCGGATCACCGTTCCGCTGGGGGTGGTGGGCGTCATCTTCGAGGCCAGGCCGGATGCCGTCATGCAGATCGCCTCACTGGCGATCCGCTCGGGAAACGGTGCCATCCTCAAAGGCGGCAGCGAGGCGCGCTGCACCAACGAGGCCGTGATGGAGGCCCTGAAGCACGGGCTGAGCAGCAGTGACGTGTCGGCTGATGCCCTGACGCTGCTCACCACCCGCCAGGAGAGCCTGGCGCTGCTGCGCCTCGATGGGTTGGTGGATCTGATCATTCCGCGCGGCAGCAATGAGCTGGTCCGTTTCATCCAGGACAACACCCGGATTCCAGTGCTCGGCCATGCCGATGGCATCTGCCATCTTTACGTCGATGCAGCGGCCGATGTGGCCCAGGCGCTGCGGGTGGCCATCGACAGCAAGACGCAGTACCCGGCCGCCTGCAACGCCATCGAAACCCTGCTGGTGCACGAGGCGATCGCGCCGGCGTTTCTGGCCGAAGCGGTCCCGGCCTTTCGGGATGCCGGTGTGACCCTGCGGGGAGATGCTGCCAGTCAGGCTCTCGGTGTGGGGGCGGCCGCCAGTGAGGAGGACTGGCGCACGGAATATCTCGATCTGGTGCTCGCGGTGCGGGTGGTTCCCGACATGGACTCCGCCATGGAGCACATCCGTCGCTTCGGCTCGCGCCACACCGAGGCGATCGTCACCGGTGATGCGGCGGTCGCCGACCGGTTCCTGGCGGCAGTGGACAGTTCCGGTGTGTATCACAACTGCTCCACGCGCTTCGCCGATGGTTTCCGTTACGGCTTCGGAGCCGAGGTGGGCATCAGCACCCAGACGCTTCCTCCGCGCGGCCCCGTCGGTCTTGAGGGTCTGGTGACCTATCGCTACCGCCTGCGGGGAGACGGTCACATCGCCGCGGACTTCTCCTCCGGTGCCCGCCAGTTCAGCCACAGCGACCTGCCCCTTTGACTGATCTCGATGCCCTTCACATCCGTGAGCTGAGGCTCTGGGCCCACGTCGGGGTGCTGGAGCACGAGCGTCGCGATGGGCAATGGTTCCGCCTCGACATCACGCTGTCTCTCGATCTGAGCCGCCCCGCAGCCGATGACGATCTCAGCGGCAGCGTGGATTACAGCCGCACGATCGCTGCACTGCAGGAGCTGGCCGCAGGTCTGCGCTGCCTGACGATCGAGCACTTCAGTGAGCAGGTGCTGGATCGGCTGGAGAGCCTTCACGGCCCGCTGCCCGTCTGGCTGCGGCTCTGCAAGTGCGCTCCTCCCGTCTCCGGTTTCGATGGCTGGGTTGCCGTGGAGCGCGTCCGTCACGGGGCATCCCGACCGACGGCATGAGTGCGTCTCCGCCCCTGGTGCTGATGCATGGTCTCTGGGACACCCCGCGGTTGTTCCGGCGGTTGATTCAGGCCCTCGATCAACCGGAGCGGCCGCTGCTGGCCCCCCATCTTCCCCACGGTCTGGGTCACGTCCCGTTGCGCGTTCTGGCTGGCCGTCTGGACCGGCAGATCCGGGAACGGTTCGGGGATGACACGCCGATCGATCTGCTCGGTTTCTCGATGGGGGGCGTGATCAGTCGCATCTGGCTGCAGGAGCTCGCCGGCGCCCAGCGAACGCGCCGCTTCTTCAGTGTCGGCAGCCCCCAGAACGGCACCCTGGCCGCGATGGCGGTGCCGCGGCCGCTGCTGGCGGGTGCGGCAGACATGAAGATCGGCAGTGATCTGCTGCGGGACCTGAACCGTGATCCCCAGGCCCTGGCGGCGGTGTCCTGCCGCAGCTACACCTGCCGCTGGGATCTGATGGTGTGTCCCGGATGGTGGGCCGTGCTTCCGCAGGGCAGCCGTTGTGAACTGCCGGTCTGGACCCACCAGCAGATGATCTCCCATCCCGATGCCCTGCGCATCCTGCGGAGGGATCTGCGCCTGCCCTGAGGTTCAGGCGGCCTGGAGGCCGGAGTGACGGATCAGGGCGGCGGTGCTGGCGGAACGTCCCCGGAAGGCCTGGAACACCTCGGCAGGTGCACGGCTGCCACCGAGGCTCAGCACGGTGTCGCGGAAGCGGGCCCCAGTGGCCCGCACCTGCTGCTCCTGATCGAGACCGACCTCCTCGAAGGCGGCGAAGGCATCAGCGCTGAGCACCTCGGCCCACTTGTAGGAGTAGTACCCGGCGGCGTAGCCACCGGCGAAGATGTGGCCGAAGGCGCAGAGGAACTGATCCTCCGGAATCGGCGCGATCACGGTGGTGGTCTCGGCGATCGAACGGCGCAGCTCGTCGGGGCTTGTGCCCGAGGCTGGAGTCCAGCTGCTGTGCAGGCGCAGATCGGTTAGGGCGAAATGCACCTGGCGCAGGGTTGCGAGCCCGGCGTTGAACGTGCGGCTGAGCAGCAGTTTTCTGTATTCCTCTTCAGGCAGTGGTTCGCCGGTCTGCCAGTGCCGGGCCATGCCCATCAGGGTGGAGCGATCCAGGCACCAGTTCTCCATGAACTGGCTTGGCAGTTCAACGGCATCCCACTCGACATTGTTGATGCCCGCTGCCTCCGGCTCCTCCACGGTGGTGAGCATGTGCTGGAGTCCGTGGCCGAATTCGTGGAAGAGGGTCTCGACCTCCTCGAAACTCATCAGGCTTGGCGCCTCACCCACCGGGGGGGTCTGGTTGCAGATGAGGTAGGCCACCGGCAGCACCGGCTCGCCATCCGCTGACCGGCTGCGTCCGAGACACTCATCCATCCAGGCTCCACCGCGTTTGCTGGCGGGACGGCTGAAGGGGTCGAGATAGAAGGCCGCAACCGGCGCTCCGTCACGACCGTGCACGCGGAAATAGCGCACGTCCGGATGCCAGATGGGTGCGTCTCCATCGGCGGCCCGGATCTCCACATCGAACAGGCGGTTGCAGAGTCCGAACAGACCCTCGAGCACCTGAGGCAGGGGGAACCAGGGGCGAAGCGCCTCCTGGTCGAGATCGAAGCGTTCACGACGCAGCTGTTCGGACCAGTAGGGCACGTCCCAGGCGGCGAGCGTCTCCGCTTCGGCAGCTCCCTGGCGTGCTGCGCAGGCTTTCAGTTCCGCCAGCTCCCGTTCCGCTGCAGGGAAGGCTGCCGCGCGCAGCTCTTCGAGCAGCGCTTCCACGGCGTCGACATCGTCCGCCATCTTCGCGGCCAGGCTGACGTCGGCCCAGTGGCGATAGCCGAGGCGTTCAGCCTGTTCCGTCCGGAGGCTGAGGATCTCCTCGATCAGTGCACGGTTGTCGAGGTCTCCATCGCTGGCCCGGCTGACGTGGGCGCGATAGACGGTTTCGCGCAGGTCACGGTTCTCAGCGTGAGTCAGGAACGGCAGATAGCGGGGCATGTCGAGTCCCAGCAACCAGGGGCCGGAGGAGGCCGTGGCATCGGTTTCCCCAGCCTCTCTGGCCGCGGCCGCCAGGGCATCCAGGGCCCGTGGCGGCAAGCCGGCCACCTGCTCGGGATCCCTGAGCATCAGGGTCCATTGCTGGGTGGCATCCAGCACGTGATTGCTGAACTGGGTGGATAACGCTGCCAGGCGCTCACTGGACGTGTTGAAGGCGGACTGCACATCCGGCGCAAGGCCGACACCGCGGTGGCGCATCGAGAGCAGTTCCGCCGCGAGGATCCGTTGCCTTGTCTCGCTCAGGGGCTCCGCCGGTTGGTCGCGCAGCCGTTGCAGCGCCCGATGCAGCACCTGACTCTGGCCGAGTCGGTTGCCGAGACGAACGACTTCGGGCTGTTGAGCAGCGTGAGCTTCCCGCAGATCCTTGGAATTGCAGACCCCGTTGAGGTGGGACACAACGCCCCAGCTCCAGCGCAGCCGTTCGCCGATCCGTTGCATCGGGATCATCACGGCATCCCAGGGCAGGGGAGCATCGCTGTTCAGGGCTTGATCCAGCGACTGTTCCAGGGCGCTGAACTCGTCGTTGAGCGCTTTGAGCAGAGCCGGAACATCGCGGCTCACCATCTCAGGGTTGATGGCGCTGTACTGAGGAAGGCCTTCCCCGCGCAGCAGAGGAGAGAGTGTCGCGGTCATGTCAGCCGAGGGGGAGACGGTTGATCAGGGCCATCAGGCTGAGACTGCTCAGCTGGTTGGCCAGAGCATCGGTGGAGGCTTCGTAGAGATCCATGGCCACCCGTGGCCAGATGCCGATCACGAGGGTGGGCACCAGCAGGCTGAGACCGATCACCAGCTCGCGGGGATGCATGTCCTCCACACTCGCCAGTGCCGGGATCCTCGGACCGAAGAAGACCCGCCGGCACATCGAGAGCAGGTAGATGGGCGTCAGCACGAGCCCGATGGCCGCCATCAGCACGGTGATGGCTCGGAACAGGGACGTGAAGTTCTCCTGGCTGGTGATGCCGAGGAACACGGTGATCTCGCTGATGAACCCGCTCATGCCTGGCAGGGCGAGCGACGCCAGCGAGCTGGCCAGGAAGAAGGCGAAGGTGATCGGCAGTGCCTTGGCAAGGCCTCCCATGTTGGGAATCGACAGCGTCTTGGTGCGTTCGTAGAAGACGCCGGTCACGAAGAACATCGCTGCGGCGATCAGACCGTGACTCACCATCTGGAGCATCGCTCCGCTGACGCCGAGAGCATTGACGGCCCCGATGCCGAGGAGAACGAAGCCCATGTGGCTCACCGAGCTGCAGGCGATCCGCCGTTTGACGTTGTCCTGAGCGAAGGCGTTCAGGGCTCCGTAAATGATGTTGACGATGCCGATGATCACCAGCGCGGGGGCGAGGGTGAGGTGGGCGTCCGGAAGCATCTGGACGTTGAACCGCAGCAGCGCGTAGCCACCCATCTTCAACAGCACTCCGGCCAGCAGCATCGACACCGGCGCATTCGCCTCGCCATGGGCATCGGGAAGCCAGGTGTGCAGAGGGAACATCGGCAGTTTCACGCCGAAACCCACCAGGAAGCCGAGGTAGCAGAGCAATCCGAAGCTGCCGCCGGGGGAGCGGGCCGCCAGCTCGGTGAGATTCAGGGTGAACTCGTCTCCGGAGAGGGCGAGGGCCAGGCCGCTGATCAGGATCAGCAGCGATGCAAGCGCTGTGTAGAGGATGAATTTCGTGGCCGCGTATTGCCGGTTCTGCCCTCCCCAGATGGCGATCAGGAGGTAAACCGGGACCAGCTCGAGTTCCCAGGCCAGGAAGAACAGCAGGAAATCCTGGGACAGAAAGACAATGCCCTGGGCTGATGCCTGCACCAGCAGCAGGGCGAAATACAGGCGCGATTTCTGCTCCACAGACCAGCTGGCCGCGACGGACAGCAGGGTGACGAGACCGCTGAGCACCACGAGGGGGGCGGACAGACCATCGGCCCCGAGGGACCATTCCAGGCCGATCACGGGCAACCAGTTGACCCGCTCCACCAGTTGAAGGCCGTCGATGGAGGGATCGAAACGGGTGGCGAAAACCACCAGCATCAGCAGCAGATCGACCAGAAGCACCGCCAGGGCCAGGTTTCGCGGCCATGGAGACGGTCGATCGTCATCCCCGGGAAGCAGGGGCATGAACAGGGCACCGGCGGCCGGTAACAGGACGATCAGGGAGAGCCAGGGAAACGTCGCTTCGGATGTGGCGGCTTGCGCTAGCCCAACGTCCATCCCGTGTCCGCAATCTTTAACAAACCTAACAGGGCTGGATCAGTGATTTGGGTACAACTACCCATCTTCTGCCGGCTGCCAGTGGCTGCCGGCGGTCTGGAGGTTCAGCACCGGAGCGCGGCTGGCCACGCCTGCCGCCTCCCAGGCTTTCACCATGGCCCGGCTGACGGCGTTGCCGCAGTCCTCGGAGCAGAGCGCCAGAACGCTGGGGCCGGCGCCGCTGATGGCGCACCCCCAGGCGCCCGCCTCGAGCGCCGCCGCCTTCACCTGGTCGCCACCCTTGATCAGCCGCCAGCGGTAGGGCTCGTGCAGCCGGTCGTGCATGCCATCGGCGATCAGATCGCCGTTGCCGGTGCGCAGTCCCTGCAGCAACAGGGTGAGTGCCCCCAGGTTCACGACGGCATCGCTGACGGGGATCGCTTTCGGCATGGCGCGACGCGCCTCGCTGGTGCTCAGGCGGATCGAGGGGATCGCGACCACCGCTTTCACCGTGCTGATCCATTCGCAGCGCACCACCCGCCAACGCTGAGAGGCCGCCTTCGCGGTCATGCAGAGCCCCCCCAGCAGGGAAGGAACCACATTGTCCGGATGTCCCTCGATGTCGATGGCCAGCTCCAGCAGTTTCTCCTTGCTGAGCGGTTCACCCACCAGGGCATTCGCACCCATCAGCCCGGCCACGATCGCCGTGGCACTGCTTCCCAGCCCCCGCGCCGGCGGCACCGCGAGACGCACCCGGGCTTCCAGGGCGACCGGTTCCATGTCAGCGGCTTTCCAGACGCGCTGGGCGGCTCGGTACACGAGGTTGTCGGGCCCACCGCGCAGATGGCTGCCCTCCGTGCCCTCGATGATCAGCTCGAAGCGTTCCCCATTGCCCTCGATGCGTCGCATCGCGAAGCGGTTGTTCAGATCAAGGGCCGCGCCGAGGCAGTCGAAGCCCGGACCGAGGTTGGCGGTGGTCGCCGGGACGTCCACCACCACTTTCTGACCGATGCGCGGCTGCGCCATCCCAGCTGAACTGCTCAGGACAGTGTCCCACTCGACTCAGCGAGCATCCGGGCCCGGCAGGCAGAGCTGAACAATCCGGCATCCGGATCGACCACGGCGGTCACCTGCAGACCGTCGATGAACTCCCGGAAGCGGCCCTTGTCCCGCATCGCCTCGAGGAAGGTGGCTGACCGCAGACCCGCCAGCTGCTTCGCTGCGGTGCCGCCTCCCACCCAAAGGCCTCCGGTGCAGAGCTCCTGCAGAGCCAGGTCGCCGGCGGCGGCGCCATAGGCGGAGAGCCAAAGCTGCTCGGCATGGATCATCAGCGGATCCCCGGCGGCTGCCGCATGGCTGGCCTGCGCTGGAAGATCGCTGGCCATGTTGCGGCGCCAGGCCTCACCGATCGCTCGCAGCGGATGGTTGGCAGCCTCCGGTTTCTGCAGCAACCAGTGGGCGGTATGTCCAAGGCCGGTGCCGCTGACGATCCGCTCCACCGACAGCCGATCCAGGTTGAGGTCCTGCTTGAGCCAGCAGGCGAGCTGCCATTCCTCCTCCGTGCGGGGAGCGAACTCGCGATGGCCGCCCTCACTGGCCAGAGCCATCAGCCCATGGCTCCCGTGCACCCCCCTGGCCATGCCGAGGCCTGTTCCCGCTCCGAGAATCGCCACCGGTCCGGCGTCGCGTGTGCCCTCCTGCAGCACCACCTGCTGCTCGGCATCGAAATGGGGCAGGCCGTAGATCAGAACGGCGAAATCGTTCACCAGTTCCAGCTGGTTCATGGCCGCGGCCTCGGCCAGGGCCCTCTCCTCCAGTTGCCAGGGGAGGTTGGTGATCCTGGCGCTGTGGTTGCGCACAGGCCCTGCCACGGCGATGCAGCCATGCGTGGGTGCTGCGATGCCCTCCGGCCGGTTGTTGAGGAAGGCCTGGAGCATCGGTTCCAGCGATGGCCATTCGCTGGATGCGAAACGGTGCTGATGCAGAACCTGGAGGCCTGAGCCATCGAGGCCGTACAGGGCAAGGAGGGTCTTCGTTCCCCCCATGTCCCCCGCCAGAAGAGTGGTGGCGGCCATGTGACGCTCCGACGCGGTCTGCTTCAGGCTGCTTCTGATGTCGTCTGCCGTAAAGGCCGGAGACCGGCGGGGTTCAGAAAAAGTCGAGCGGCAGCGGTCCCCAGGTGGTGCTGGGCTGGCTCTCATCGTCGCCGTGACCACTGATCAGGATCCCTTCCCCGAGGCCGTGTTCGATGCGGATCCGGATCGTGCCCCCTTTCTGGTTGGCCTTCAGAAAAACCGGCCCGCTCTCCTCGGTTGTGTCGACAAGGTCGAGAGGATCCCAGCCCTGGCTGCTCTCCAGAGCGCGCAGCGTCTTGAGCGCCATCTCGGCGGAGGGCGCCATCACGCCAACGGTGAACCAGCTGGCCTGGCTCATGGCGGTGGCGAGTTCGGCCCGGAGCCGATCGGCTGCGGCGGGGCTCAGCTCCGGTGCCCCCCGCAACCGGGCCAGGTCACTCAGCTGGGTGATGCCGGGATCGCTCATGGCTTCAGTTCCAGGCCTGCCAGCCGCTGGGCATTCGCCACCTGTGCAGCGGTGAGCAGATCGGCCACTGGCTTCTCCCCCAGATCCCCGTCGCGGCGGCTGCGCAGGCTCACGGCACTCCGTTCGGCCTCTTTGGCACCGATCACGGCCAGAACAGGGATCTTCATCTGTTCGCCGCTGCGGATCAGCTTTCCGAGGCGGTCGCCGCTGCGGTCGACGGTGGCGCGCACTCCGGCCTGGGTCAGCTGCTCCAGCAGCTGTTCGGCATAGGGCTGCACCTCGTCGGTGACCGGCAGCAGCCGCACCTGCTCGGGAGCCAGCCAGAAGGGGTAATCACCGGCATAGTTCTCGGTCATGATCCCGAAGAACCGTTCCAGGGAGCCGAAGATGGCGCGGTGGATCATGATCGGCCGCTGCTTGCTGCCATCCGCGGCGATGTAGTCGAGCTTGAACCGCTCCGGCAGGTTGAAATCCAGCTGGATGGTGGAGCACTGCCACATCCGGCCGATGGCGTCTTCGATCTTCAGGTCGATCTTGGGGCCGTAGAAGGCGCCGCCCCCTTCATCGATCTTGTAGGCCCAGCCCTTGCGTTCGAGGGCTTCGATCAGGCCCTTGGTGGCCAGATCCCAGACGGCGTCATCGCCAATCGATTTCTCCGGACGGGTGGAGAGGTTGATCTCGTAATTGCTGAAGTCGAAGGTGGAGAGGATCCGTTCGGTGAGGTCCAGGATGCGCAGGATTTCATCGCTGATCTGCTCCGGCAGGCAGAACACGTGGGCGTCGTCCTGGGTGAAGCCCCGCACGCGCATCAGGCCGTGCATCACCCCAGGCCGTTCGTAGCGGTACACGGTTCCCAGCTCGGCCCAGCGGATCGGCAGTTCCCGGTAGCTGCGCAGCTTGCTGGCGTAGGTGAGCACGTGGAAGGGGCAGTTCATCGGCTTGAGCTGGTACTCCCGCTCGTCCACCTGCATCGGGCCGAACATGCTCTCGGCGTAGAAGTCGAGGTGGCCGGAGGTCTTCCAGAGGCTGATGTCGGCCACATGGGGCGTGTAGAGCAGCTCGTAGCCGCCTTCGAAATGCGCCTGGCGCCAGAACTCCTCGATCAGCAGACGCATGCGGGCGCCGCGGGGGTGCCAGAACACCAGACCGGCTCCGGCTTCATCCTCGATCGAGAACAGATCGAGATCCTTGCCGATGCGCCGGTGGTCGCGGCGCAGGGCCTCTTCCTTGCGACGTTTGTGTTCCGTCAGCTGCTCCGGTGTTTCCCAGGCGGTTCCATAGATCCGCTGCAGCTGGGCTCTGGTTTCGTCGCCGCGCCAGTAGGCGCCGGCAACACTTTCGAGCTCGAAGGCCTTGGGGTTGAGCTGTCCTGTGTGCTCCACATGGGGCCCTGCGCAGAGATCCCACCACTCCTCCCCGAGGGTGTAGAGGGTGATCGGCTCCTGCAGCCCTTCGAGGATTTCGAGCTTGTAAGGCTCGTTCTGAGTCTTGATCTTGGCCTCAGCGTCTGACCTGCTCACCTCGACGCGCTCAAGGGGGAGCTTCTTGTTGATGATCTTGATCATCCCTTTCTTGATCGCCTTCAGATCGGCTTCCGTGAAGGGATCCGGGTTGTCGAAGTCGTAGTAGAAGCCTGTTTCGGTCCAGGGGCCGATGGTCACGCGGGCCTGGGGAAAGAGCTGCTGCACCGCCATGGCCATCACATGGCTCATCGAGTGGCGGATCTTCAGCAGCTGCTCGTTCTCGCTGGTCTTGGGCAGAACCACCGGAGCTGAGGGGGCTGGGGTGGTTGCTGCAGCGCTGCTCACCGGTTCCTGGTCAGGGCCCGCCATCCTATGAGCGAGTTGCGGTTCAGTCTGTGATCGACAGCGATGGTTCCGGTCCGCCATCGGAGGCCGGAACCCTGATGACATCGCTGCTGGAGTCCTTGCTGGCGGACTTCGATCACTGGTTCAGCCGCGGGGATGAGCTGCTCAGCCGATGTCCGGATTCGGTGATGTCGGCCGCTGAACGGCAGCAGCTGGCGGAGCGACTGGAGGACGGCCGACGCCGTCTTGTCGCCACCCGGGCACTGATGACCGCCACCGATCAACCGGTGGCGGTTTCTCTGGATGCCATGACCTCCTGGCACGGACTCGTCACCGAGGTCTGGAGTCTGTCGGCCCGGATCAGGCGCCGAGGTGACGTTTCAGGTCCCTGAGGTTGCTGCTGTAGAAGCGGGCCAGTTCCTGGTGGCTCTTCACCGGTTGTCCGTAGGCGCTGCGACCGGCCCTGGTGGGGAACGAGGCCCACTCCGGTGCGAGCTGCGCCATGGCCTTGGGGGTCAGACCGCTTCGATCGATCTCCTGGAGAGCGCCGCGGCGTTTGACCAGGTGAAGTGCTGCCTGGTCCTGATGCTTCGGTTCAAAGCTGTTCAGCTTCAGCTCCTTGGCCACCCCTTTCCAGGTGGTCGGCAGGAACTGGTAGGCACCGGCGGCTGCGCTGGAGTAGCGCTTCTTCACCACCGTCTCGGGATGACGGGAGAGATCCTTGAACTTCCCACCGCCGTACATGATCTGGTAGCCCTGGTCTTCACCGTCCTTCCAGGTGCCCTCGGCGTAGCGGATCGTGTTCAGCAGGGCCCGGCGCTGCGGGGTGAGTTCGTAGGGACCGTTCTCCCTCACGTTGGCCAGGAGCGATCGGTTGGATGCGGCAGAGGCGGATGACGGCTGCAGGGAAGCAGGCGAGAACGAGACCTTGGAGAGGGGTGCTCCGGAGCAGAACAGAAGAGACAGGCAGGCGACACTCGCCAGCAACGGACGGCTGTTCTGTTGCAGATCTTCGAAGCGAAAAGGCCGCTGCACGCAGTGAAATCAAGTGGACGGTCACCTTGCTGGACACGAGGCGGTTGCGCGAGATCGGCCCTGGTGGGGTTGACGCTGACCTTGAAATATGTGTAGGCGGGTGGACGCTGGCTCCGGGACTCGCGAGACTCGCCTGGCTGCGGCTGGTCCGGGGCTGTTGCGGGGGTGATTCCGCGCAGTGCCGTCTTGGGCAGCTCTGATCAGCCCGGCTTATCAATGCTGCGGATCCCGATCAGCCCGGAGTCGCGAAGCCGAGGGCATCGCGCACCCTGGAGAGGGTTGCGTTGGCCACGCTTTCAGCCTTGTTCCGACCGTGCTTGAGCACCTGCTCAAGCTCCTTGCGGTCCTCCATCAGCAGGTGGTAACGCGCCTGGATCGGCTCCAGCGCAGCCACGGTGGCCTCCGCCAGAAGTGGTTTGAACTGACCCCAGCCCATGTCGGCGCATTCCGCCGCGGCCTGCTCCCGACCCTTGCCGCTGAGGATGGCGTAGAGGCTGAGGAGATTGTCTGTTTCCGGTCTCTCCGGGTTGCCGAATTCCAGGCCTCTCTCCGGGTCGGTCTTCGCCCGCTTGATCTTCTTGGTGATCAGCTCCGGTGGATCCAGCAGGGTGATGCGGCTGCCCTCGTTGGGGTCGCTCTTGCTCATCTTGCTGCGCCCGTCGGTGAGGCTCATCACCCGGGCCCCCTCCTTGAGGATCATCGGCTGGGGAACCTTGAGGACCGGATGGTCCTCACTGCCGAAGCGGGCATTGATGCGTTGCTGGGCGATGTCACGGGCCAGTTCCAGATGCTGCTTCTGGTCTTCACCAACCGGCACCAGATCGGCGTCGTAGAGAAGGATGTCCGCTGCCATCAGCACCGGATAGTCGAGCAGGCCGACGGAGACGTTGTCGCCCTGTTTCACCGCCTTCTCCTTGAACTGGATCATCCGTTCCAGCCAGTTCAGAGGGGTGACGCAGTTGAGCAGCCAGCAGAGCTCGCTGTGGGCCGCCACCTGGCTCTGGATGAAGATGGCGCAGCGCTCCGGATCCATCCCGCAGGCGAGATACAGGGCGGCGGTGCCGAGGGAGTGCTCCGCGAGCTTCGCCGGGTCATGGGGGACGGTGATCGCGTGCAGATCAACCACACACACATAGGTGTCGTGGGTGTTCTGCAGATCGACCCAGTTACGGATCGCCCCCAGCCAGTTGCCCAGATGCAGGGCACCGGTTGGCTGGACACCGGAGAGAACCCGGGGGCGTGGCATCGATCAGGCCTCGGCTTCGGCGGTCTTGGTGGTCTCCTGGTCAGTGGTCTCCGGGTCAGTGGACTCCTGGTCGGTGGACTCAACGGCCGCCTCGCTCCCGGTCTCGGCCAGGGGTTCAGCCTCGGCATCCGGTGCGGTCTCCGGCTCTGGCTCCGGTGCAGGCTCCGGTTCCGGCTCTGGAGGCTGGGGCTTGGAGGGGCGGGCGAAGGGATCGGGACGGGACCCGCGTCCACCGCCACCGGAGCGCTCATCGTCGAAGCGACGACCGCGACCGCCGCCATCCTTCCCGCCGCCATCGCGCCGGCCACCCCGTGCTGCCTGGGAGCGCTGCTGCTCCACCAGTTCACCGAGCTGGCCGTCTTCGAGCATCTGGCCGAGGGTGCGCACGGCGAAGCCGAGCACCGCAACGGTGGAGCGCAGATTGAAGGCTTCCTGGAGCGCCCGCGCGGAGCGCATCTCGTTGTCGCTCAGGCGGATGCGGAAACCACCACCTTCGCGGTTCCCGCCGGATGGGCGGCCGCCCCGGTTGCCTCCACGGCCGCCTTCACCCCGGAAGCCCTCACGGCCTCCGTCACCCTGACCTCCCTGCTGCTGGGGATCGCTGCCGTACGAATCGCTCATGGCCTGCGGCCTGGAATCAGGCGCAAGTGTGCCGCATCGTCGGTGTGCTGTCAGAAACCCAGCACAGCTTGTGTCGCTCGCGACTGCCTGCGCGCGCCAGCACCAGCATCGGCACCGCGGTGTCCCCGGCTTCGAACATCTCCCTGTAGCGACTCAGCAGATCCAGGTATCGCGTGGTGGTCCAGCCATGTCGGCAGGTGTCCTGACTGACCCAGAAGCCCTTGAGGGCGCGCTGGCAGTCTTCCGTCCCGAATTCGAGCCAGCAGCGCTGCTGGGCCTGAAGCGGGGAATCTCCCGTGCTCAGGAGCTCCCTGTACCGGATCAGTTCCGGGGCGTCGCCGCCGCCATCGGGTGGGAGCCAGCGTTGCAGCTGATCCAGTCGGATGCGCGACAGCCGCAGCCAGCAGCGGTCGTGCAGCAGAACCGGCAGTCTCCAGCTCCAGGAGCGCGCCTGGCGCACTTCCTCCAGCACCCCGAAGAGGGCCAGACGCTGGCGTGCGGTGAGGCTGCCCAGGCGATCGATGCTGATCGGCCCGTCAGCCATGGGTGCCGGTGTAGGTGATGCCCTCTTCCACGTAGTCCTTCGGTTCGAGATGAATCGTGCATCGCACAGGGCCGAAGCTCCGATCGAGGCGTTCCTCCACCAGCTCGGTGATGCTGTGCGCCGTCGCCAGGTCATCGGCCTCAACCACCATGTGCATGTCGATGAACACCTGCTGCCCAAGCACGCCGCGGCTGGCGATGTCGTGGCAGTTGATCACACCGGGCACCCCCATCGCCTCGGCGTGGATCGCCTCCGGGGCGATGGCGATGTGATCCACAAGCCAGGGCAGGGTGCGGCGCAGGACCTGCCAGCAGACCCGGATCAGCAGCAGCGCCATGGGGATCGCCAGTGCGACGTCCAGCCAGCTCACCTTCAGCCAGAAGGCTCCGGCCATGCCCACCAGCACGACCACGGTGGTCCACACGTCACTGGCGGCGTGCTGGGCATCGGCTTTGAGAAGGGCGCTGTCGAGCCGCCGCCCTTCGTTGTGCTCGTAACCGGCCAGGAGCAGATTGAGTCCGAGCACCAGCAGCAGCAGCAGCAGCTCCTGGCCCGTCACGCGGATGGCGGGCAGACCCTCCAGAACCCGTTCGCCAGACCTCAGCAGGATCTCCAGGGCCGTGAACAGGATGAATCCCGCGATGCCGAGGGCGCCGATCGCTTCGTATTTGTGATGTCCGTACGGGTGATCACGGTCGGGTCTGGGGTCGGAGAGGTTGTTCGTGATCAGGCCGGTCAGGCTCGAGAGAGCGTCGGTGGCGCTGTGCATGGCATCGGCGATCACGGCGAGGGAGCCGCTGACCAGGCCGACGGTCAGCTTCAGCAGCGACATCGCGATGTTGAGGGCCAGGGCAACGGTGAGCACGCGCCGGACACTGTTGCGACGGTCGCCTCCTCGTCCCGTGACGATCCGTCCGTTACTGGTGGCCATGCATCAGCGCGTTCCGTCCCTTCACGGTATGGAGAACTCAGCGGTCTGACCGGTGTTCCTGGTCGCATGCTGGAGGTTGAGCTAAGACGACGATTGCCCCTGAGGTCTGCTGCGTGAATCCCCCGGTCCCGCTGGCGAAGCTTCTCCCGGTGCCCAAGGACCTCACCGGCAGGCTCGCTCTGGCTGGCGGTGGACTGTTTCTGGGGCAGTGGTTTCTCGGTGATCTGCTGCACGTCCCCGGTGGTGGCCTCGGCGTGCTGCTCACCGGCGCCGGGGTCTGGTGGCTCAGCCGCGGGTCGACGCCTCCCCGCTTTCAGGAACCTGCCTCCCTTCAGGGCTGGATCGCCCGCTGCAGGGAGGTTCTGGATCAGTTCGAAACGCTGGAGCCCGACGGTGGTGTCCGACGTCAGCAGCTCGATGCGGTGGTCCAGCGTTCGGGTCCGCAACGGCTGGCGCTGGTGTGCGTCGATCCGGCGACCTGCCCGCAGCAGGGGGAGCTCGAACAGGCCCTGGCCGGTGCGGCCCCGCTGACGTTGTCCGTGGCGCGTCCCCTGGCCAGTGCGGAGGGGGCCAGAACCTGGCCGACGGTGCTTCAAGAGCAGGAGCTGATCCTGTTCAGCCTTGCGGCACCGCTGCTGGCGGAGGACCTTCTCTGGATCCAGCAGTTGCCGGAGGATCAGCCGACGTGGCTGCTGGTGCGGAGCACGGCCGGGGAGAGTGATCGGCACTGCAGCGAGTCCCTGCTGGCTCAGCTCCCCGCCCGCTGGGTGGATCGCGTGCTGGTCCAGCGGCCGGATGGCGTGCTGCGGGACGTCCTTCAGCCCCTGCGCCGTCAGCTGGGAGCACCGATCCGCAACCTTCAGGACACCCGTCAGCGCCTGCTGAGGGGCCTGCATCAGCAGTGGCAGGCTGACCTTGAGCAGGTGCGTCGCCGTCGCTTCCAGGCGCTGCAGCAGCGGACCCAGTGGATCGTGGCGGCTTCCGTGCTGGCATCCCCCCTGCCCAGCCTTGATCTGCTGGCGGTGGCGGTGGCCAACGGTCTGATGCTGCGTGAGATGGGCACGTTGTGGGGCACGGATCTGCAGCCGGATGTGTTGCGGGAGGCTGCCGGTCAGCTCGCCCGAGCCGCCCTTGCTCAGGGGGTGGTGGAGTGGAGCAGCCAGATGCTGCTGGGGCTGGCGAAGCTGGATGGCGGCAGCTGGCTGGTGGCGGGCACGATGCAGGCGATCAGCGCTGCCTACCTCACCCGCGTCGTGGGGCGTTCCATGGCGGACTGGCTGGCGTTGAATGCAGGGGTGGATGCACTGGATCTGGAGCGGCTCAAGCGGGAGGCGCCGGTTCTGGTGGCGAAGGCTGCCGAACAGGAACGATTGGACTGGGGAGGATTCATGAAGCAATCCCAGCAGTGGCTACTTCACGCAACTTCATGACGCCTTCATGAAGTGCTTCATGAAGTTGAATTGAGACCTGCGTCGGAATATTTAATCGCCGTGTAATAAGTGCGGCACTCCATAGGCTTTTCACAACCTTCCCTTCTTTCAGGGGGGTTGTTTCCGTCTTCATTTCTCTCTCATGTCCACCGCCATCCGCAGCGGACGCCAGAGCAACTGGGAAGCCTTCTGTCAGTGGGTGACCGACACCAACAACCGCGTTTACGTGGGTTGGTTCGGCGTGCTGATGATTCCCTGTCTTCTGGCAGCCACCATCTGCTTCATCATCGCCTTCATCGCCGCTCCCCCGGTTGATATCGACGGCATCCGCGAGCCTGTCGCCGGCTCCTTCCTCTACGGCAACAACATCATCTCCGGTGCTGTTGTTCCCTCCTCCAACGCCATCGGCCTGCACTTCTATCCCATCTGGGAAGCTGCATCCCTCGATGAGTGGCTGTACAACGGCGGCCCTTATCAGCTGGTTTGTTTCCACTTCCTGATCGGCATCTCCGCCTACATGGGTCGCCAGTGGGAACTCTCCTACCGCCTGGGCATGCGCCCCTGGATCTGCGTCGCCTACAGCGCTCCGCTGTCAGCTGCCTTCGCTGTGTTCCTGGTCTACCCCTTCGGTCAGGGTTCCTTCTCCGACGGCATGCCCCTGGGCATCTCCGGCACCTTCAACTTCATGTTGGTGTTCCAGGCCGAGCACAACATCCTGATGCACCCC
The DNA here is from genome assembly GCF_045559935.1 of Parasynechococcus sp. NCBI lineage: Bacteria > Bacillati > Cyanobacteriota > Cyanophyceae > Synechococcales > Prochlorococcaceae > Parasynechococcus > Parasynechococcus sp. The sequence continues at coordinate 54,718 of NZ_JBJLJL010000002.1, read as the reverse complement.
TTCCACATGCTGGGCGTCGCAGGTGTGTTCGGTGGATCCCTGTTCTCCGCCATGCACGGCTCCCTGGTGACCTCCTCCCTGGTGCGTGAAACCACCGAGACCGAGTCCCAGAACTACGGCTACAAGTTCGGCCAAGAGGAAGAGACCTACAACATCGTGGCTGCCCACGGTTACTTCGGTCGCCTGATCTTCCAATACGCCTCCTTCAACAACAGCCGTAGCCTTCACTTCTTCCTGGCTGCCTGGCCTGTTGTCGGCATCTGGTTCACGTCCATGGGCGTGTCAACCATGGCCTTCAACCTGAACGGCTTCAACTTCAACCAGTCCATCCTTGATGGTCAGGGCCGCGTTGTGAACACCTGGGCCGACATGATCAACCGTGCCGGTCTCGGCATGGAAGTGATGCACGAGCGCAACGCTCACAACTTCCCCCTCGACCTGGCAACTGTTGAGTCCACTCCTGTGGCTCTGCAGGCACCTGCCATCGGTTGATCTGGAATCAACCTGTTCCTTCTGGAACAGACCAAACGATTCAGATCAACTGAATCGGAAAGCCCTCACCGCAAGGTGGGGGCTTTTTGTTTGCTGAAGCGCTTCTCCGTGGTCCTCGATCTGGTGAAGGCATTTCTGGTTCCCAGCTTCATCAGACAGCTCAGAATCGGTTGCTGCCCCCTCCTCTGGTGTCCTTGATTCAGGCGGCTTCGGGGCACCAGCCGATCTTCAGTTCCAGACGGGGCAGCCACTGATGGCAGCGGTGGTTGAGATGGTGGCCCTGAGGAATCGTGGAGGCGTGCAGCTCGCAGGCGGGGTGCGTGGTGCCGTCATCGTCTGTCTGATGCCGGAAGCACTGGCAGGTGATGCAGGTCATCAGTGACCGGCTGGGTCGCAGAACAGACCTCTCCATGGGGGGCGCCATGCTCGGCTCGAGTCAGTACATCTGTACTATACCGAGGCTGGTGCGGATGTCGAGCTGCTGTTCAGCCTGTGATCGGTTCGGCCATATCAGGGCCGACGAGTTCCGGATCGAACAGTGTGGCGACGGTGATGTCCTGATCTCCGAAGAGCTGGGTGGATTGCCCCGGCACGAAGCCGATGTCGGTCCACGAGCAGGTGCTGCACTGGATGTCGCTGGCGCCGTTGTATCCCGGGATGCCGCTGTCGGGTTTTGTGGTGAACTCCGGCAGCTGGCTGGTCGACGTGATCTCCGCTTCGCTGGAGATCACGTCGTCGGGGAAGTCTTCCGGCCTGCAGTCGGCGAATGCATCACTCCAGAAACCTTTTTTCTTGTCGATGGCGCGTTGCTGGAGCCTTTCCAGCTTCTTGAGTCTGGATGGGCTGATGTCTTCAAGGCGAGCCAGATTCACCTGCGCATAGCCTCGTTTGATCAATTTCTTGGCGATATCTCCCTGAAAACGGACCTTGGATGTCACCTTGCCCTGATCATCCAGATCCTTGAGGCTGAGTTTCACGTCCGATCCCTTCGGCAGCAGGCCGGTGAGGATGTCGCGAAAGCGCTCGTCGCAGTTCCCGTTGGCACTGATGGCCGACGTGATGCCGGCGATCTGCACCTTTACTTTTCCGATGTTCTTGTCTTTGATGACGAATGTGTCACCGCTGATAACTCGTTTGACGGTGAATGTGTCCATGCTTATTGATGATTAATCGGAAGTGATGTCGCCTCTTTGCTGACTGTAAGCGATCAATTCTTGCCCTGACCAGCAGTTGAGTCGCAGCTGTGTACGGCAGGAGACTTCAGGATGGGGGTCGGAGAATCGACCGATGACCGACCAGCCCCCCACGCTTCAGTTCGATCTGGATATCGCGGCCATTCGCCTGCTTCACCGCTCGGTGGATTTCTATCTGCAGAAATGGCCTGGCGGACCGGATCCCGTGGAGCAGCAGGATCTGCAGCGTCTGCGGACCCTGTTGTATGCCGCATTGCTGGAGTTCTCCCTGGATCAGGAGGGTGAGCGCTGATCGGCGGCATGCCGTTTCTCAAGGCTTGTGACTGGCGGATGCTCTCCTGTCGCCGGAGGGCTTACAACGGTTTCAAGGCGCTGGGTTGTGATGGCGAACGAACAGGACGGCCCCGGAACGAGCAGGACCTGGGATGCCGTGGATGCCTGGTTTGAGTGCATCACCCGCTGTCCTGTGGATGGCGACGATGACTGCATCAGCAGCTGCATGCGCCACCATCTGGGGGATGAGCAGGAGCTGTGGCGCAGCAGTCTCTGCCTGTGATCGTCGGACTGCTGCTGGTGGTGCTGGTGGTGCTGGTCTCCCTTCTGGGCTGGCGCTGGAATCAGCTGGAGGTGGCCCAGACCAGCCGTGCCGGTCGCCGGATGGTGAAACGGATGCGCGGCAGGTCCGGCCGGCGTCGGTTGCATCAGCGGGCGCTCTGAGCTGGTCTCGTCTGTTGAAGATGCTGCAGTTCAGCGGGCGTTGAGCTGCGCTTCAGGGCGCTGTTTCGGTGCGGGAAGCGCCCGAAGCGTCGGATGATCTCCCTGTGCCGCAAGGCCACGGCGTGGGTGCGTGGATCGGTCCAACGTTCGAACAGGCTCAGCGCCTGGGTCTGCACGGCGAGGTCCTCGCTGTGAAGCCTCGGCATCAACCAGAACTGACGCCGTGCACGCTGCTCTTCCTGCTGAAGCCAGCCATGGCTTTCGGCAAGCAGGCTGAGTTGCAGAGCCTGGTTGTCTCCGGCATAGGCCGCCGCCTTGCCGCGCCAGATGTGCCTTGGGAACTGATCGAGCAGCAGCACGAGGGCCAGGGCTGTCTGTGGTTCCTGATGCCAGTCCTGGCAGTCTCCGTCGATCGCCTGCTGCACCGCGGCACCGAACCGGCTGCGGATGACGCTGTCCATCCCAGGATCTGCTTGAAACCACTGGATCGGACGGCACTCCTGAAACCAGAAGTTCAGGATCGCGTCGGCCTGAGCCGGGGAGCCGGAGGCCAATCCGAGCTCAGGCAGAGGGCAGCCGGCACCCCAGCTGAATGCTGCCCTCGTCCATCAGTCGCCCAAGCCGCTGGGCCACCGCCTCCTCCGTGCGGTTGAAGTCATCCTGATGACACGTCACCCAGGCCACCTCCCCCTTGGTGATCACGCCGGAGGCCATGGCTTCCAGGAACAGTTCGCCGAGGCTCATCAACCTGTTGCAGGTGCATGCAGGTTCGACATGGCGGTGCATGACTGCAGCGTCTGCTCACCTTTCTTCATGCCAGGGGCCAGTAGCCCCAGGCCAGTTTCCTGGAACAGACAATTCCGAAGAATTCCGTTCGGTAGGCATCAATGATTTCCCTGTAATCCTCGCGTCTGAAAATCATCAGACTTTCCAGGTTGTTGCGTGCTCCCCAGGAGCAGTTGTAGGTGCCAACGATCAGGCTCAGTTCCCCGTTCTGGTTGTGACGGAAGGGACGACCGCGACCGATGAAGAATTTGTGGTGCATCAGCCCCAGATCGCTTCCCGACTGCTTGCTGCCCTTCACGAGAATGATCCCGGGAAGCCGCTTGTCCTGCCGATGGTCATCGCTGTGAATGCGATCCAGCAACTGGTCGAACTCCGGAAAGGTGGCCTGGCCGGTGAGGGTGAAATAAAGCTTGCCGATATTCAGTTCGCCGCCTCCACGGCTGCGTTCCGAGTGTCTGGACTGCCGGCTCGTCTGTTTCAGGCAGTCCTCGATCGCCTGGGTGTAGGAGACGCCGGGTGGTTCCGGCAGCTGGTCATGGCGGCAGGAAATGCGTGGATACCACTTCTCCACGACGTCACGCCACTTGGCCTCCTGGCCATGGAGGGCCCGAGGCTCCTCTCGCATCCAGTCGGTGACCGGCACGGTCACCATGCAGTTGCGTTGCTTGTCGGCCAGCGCCCTGAGGATGTCGTCATCCCAGAGATGCATCTGGCAGCCGTAGATCAGCTGCTGGCGTTCGATCCAGCTGAGCAGAAACTGCTTGCAGTCGCGGAACTCCAGTTCGATGTCCCGGGCCCGTGTGATGCCCCGGTTGATGATGCGGCTCTCCTCCAGGGTCCGTGACGAGGTCACCTCACCGTCCTTTGTGCTTTCCACCTCCCGGATGTCGATCCGCACGGTGGTCTCGATCTCGGTGTTCTTCCCTTTTCCCTCGAACTTCCGTGGTCGTCCCATGGAGGCTTCGCGTTCTGTTCCGGTTCTATCGCTGAGAACGGGAACGGGGGGTGCTGACGCATTCTTCAGCGGGTTCCAGGCAACGTTCAGCTGCTGTTGAGAGTTCTGATCCATCTCCCCTGCTGGTTGATCGGACGCTGGCTTTCGCGCTGATGCTGCTCTGTTGGTCTCTGTTTCTCATCAAGCTTCAGTCGTCGCGTCATCTGTTCCCTGATTGAGCGCTGTTCCCTCGAGGGCCTGGCGGATCTGTTCCTGCAGGCCCCCGCGGCTGGGATCCAGTGGATGCAGGGCTGCAAAGCCTTCCGACAGCGTCGGAGAGGCCTGCGGGTCTGAAAGTGTGGCGGCGAACCGACGGATCACTGCCTCCGGTACCTGGCGGGTGCGGCGTCGATTCCAGACCAGACAGATGCTGAGCGGCGTCTGCATCCACCAGCCCACCCAGCGCACCTCGGCAGGCAGGCCGGATGCGTGGATCAACCGCCGCCTCCAGCGGCGGCGGGCGTGGGTGGCATCGATCAAAACGGGTCGCCCGGCTTCGACGGACTCCCGGATCCTGCTGTGCAGCACGCGTTCGAGGACGGGCCAGGGACCCTGAATCGCCGCATCTCCCCACAGCTCCTCACGCAGCACATCCGTTGACAGAACCAGGGCCTGCAGCTGTGCTGCCAGCTCTTGAGCGGTGGTGGATTTGCCGCTGGCCGGAGGACCGATCAGCATGTGGCAATGCAGGGGTTTCAGTCCGGAAGAAGGTCGGAGGAAAGAACAGCTGCGAGGTAGGCAGCCATTTCGGATTCCGGTTTCAGATTGAAGCGTTCAGCAGCCTGTTCATTGAGCCACTGCTCGGCTTCAGCATCGCGATCGTCGATCCAAGCGATGACTTTGTCGAGTTCGTGGTCCATCAGAACAGGCGGAATTAAATCATCATGCCTTGATTTTTACTTTGATGCGGTCACTGTCAAGACACGAATCGTTTGTAGATCCAGCGCACGAATGGCCCCAGAACAGGGACAGGGCCGAAGGTCGGACCCACGAAATCGAAGTAGTCCCTGTGATTGGTGATGCGTCCATCGCTCCCGAAAACGAGCCTTGTTGCACCCGGGTAGATGAATTCGATCCCTTTGATCTTCAGGCCCATGCGCCATTCCACGAAAGCCACTTCACCGTTGAGAGCCACGCTCTCTGTTTCCAGGAACACATCGTCACACCGCTTCATCAGGCCGTCCTGGGCACGGATGTATGCATCGACACCTTTTTGTTCCTGAGTTGGGTCGATGAACAGAACGTCTTCGGCGTAGACCGCTTTCCATTGCTCCGGGGTGGGGCCGGGAGTTCCGTAAGGCTTACTGAACAGTCGACGCAGGTCGTCACTGTTGAGGGGAGGCGTCAGCATGATTCAGAATTCGATTCCGACTTGACCGTTGACGGTGTTGTCGATCTCCGGCTTGGCGATGCTGTTGTAAGTGGAGAGGAATTGCAAGGAGGTGAACATGCCGCTGGTGATGGACGGGAAATATTTGATGGTGGCGCCGAAGCTGTTGGTGGGTTTCAACTCCGAGGCGGCAAGGGCCGAGAAGTTGTTGTCGAGACTGATGCGGAAGGATGGATTCGGTGTCCAGTCCAGCTCTGTGGTGAAGCTGGCTCCGGGGTAGGTCCGGCCACAGGCTGAGTCGGTGTCACAGTCGCTCCCTCCGTTGCCCCATTGAAAGGAGGGGCCGAGAGAAAGCGTCAGCTGTGTGGATGGGGTATTGATCAGTGGAACTCCGAGCCCGACGGCCCCTTTCACCGTGTTGACGCTGGCCTCGTTCGTGGCGTTGTAGTGGTAGTCGGCGAATGTGACCAGCGAGATGCCTTGGGTGAGTCTTCGGTCGTAGCGGACGGTCGCGGAGCCCTTGTCGGTCTGCACCTTGAAGGGCTCATTCCCGTCCCGGGTGGTGTTGTAGTTGTATCCCCCTTTCAGGCTGAGTTTGTCGCCGTCTTTTTTGTAAGTCGATGTTGCTGCGAATGTGGCCGTGACGTCGTCATTCCCATCCTTGTTGTTCCCGATCACTCCTGCGGAGATCGAGGATTTCCAGGCAGGGGGTGTCGGCTCGGGTCGGATGGCATCCCGGCTCACCTCCAGGCGGCCGAGCTGAGGATGCATCACCACCTTCCGCTCGTCCGTGCTCTCATCCGGCACCAATTCAGCGTTGATGGTGTCGCCGTTCTTCAGGGTGAGTCGAATGGTTTCAGCCTTGACGGCCCTTCCGTCGGGCAGCGTCAGAAACAGCGCCAGAAACAGTGGGGCTGCAAGGGCGTGATGGATGGCCATCAACTGAAGAATCCCTTGGACTGGAGCCATAGTCCGACGGCGATCAGTGGTCCAAAACCAGCGACCAAAAGGGTGATCTTCAGCCGAAGCGGAGAGACTTGATTCTTGTTCTGCCGCAACGGCATGGCGACCGATCGAATGAGTCGGTTGATTATCTCCCCGGCGGGCCATAAACCTGTGCTCTGTTGAACATCACACGTCTTGACCATTGCTCTATAACGGGTCTGTAGCAACCGCTACACAACGTTCACTCCGCTACACGGCGGAGCGCAGTTCGACCGGCGCCATGGAACGGGGACGCCGGCCAATCTCGGACGCGACCCATGACCACGCTTCTTTATCGCGGCCAGGCTTACGAGCAGGCCGTATCAGTTCAATCCCAGCAGCTCCGTTACGACCGCGGCGTGTACGGCGCCCGTCAGGACGAGGCTCGCTCCTCCCGCACGCTCACCTATCGAGGGTGTGGGTACAGCGCCAGCAATGGCCCTGCTGATCAGAAGTCAGGCAACTTCCGCTACCGCGGGGTCTCCTACAGCCTCTGAACTCGGTCTCAGAGCTCGAACTCCTCTTCAAATTCCACAATCAGGCCCTTGTAAAGCGCGAGGAGGCCTTCGGTCTCCTCGCAGAACCCGTCTGTGGTGTATTTCGCCACGAGGTTCACAACGGCTGAACGGATCTGCCCGAAGGCTTCCAGATATTCACCCTGGATGTCGTCGTCCCGGATGTCATGGATCAGAGCCATGATCAGTTCGATCTTGCGCTTGGCGGCGGCCATCTCGGCCTCCATCTCCTTGCTGAGCTTGCGGCGCTTCCTCGGCATCCCCACGTCCTGTCCGGGCTGAGACTACGGGAGGCACTGCGTTTCAGGGGGCATCCTCGCCAAGGAGGTAATCGAACTTTCCGATCGGCACGCCGTTGTGGCGAAGGATGGCGAAGGCGGTGGTCACATGGAAATAGGCATTGGGAAGCACGAAGGAGCGCAGGAAGTCCTCCCCCTCGAACACCCGCTCGCCTCCCCCCATGCTTCCTGGGATGGGCAGTCGGATCTCGCGGTCTTCGGCCCCATCAAGTTCCGCCGCTGTGATGCTCTCCATGAAGTCGATGCTTCGTGCGATCCGTTCCAGCAATTGGCTCAGCTCCGTCTCGTTGTCTTCCATCACGGGAGCCTCCCGTCCGGAGAGACGGGCCACGCCCCGCCGGGAGATGTCCGTGCTGATCTGCACCTGACGGGTGAGATCGAACATGTCGGGGTAAAGGCGGCTGGAGAGAAGCACGGCCATCGGGAACCCCGAGGCCTCCGCGTGACGTCCGGCCCGCCTCAGCAGGTGGCTCAGATTGTTCAGATTGCGCACCAGCGGAGGAACCAGAGCGGAGTGAAAGGAGCGAGACACGGATGTCTGGAGCTGGTGCTGCTTCTTTAGCCTTTCGCCAGTCGCTTCGGCCAGCGTGAACTCCACCTTTCGCGGTATCGCCTATGTCTCGGTCTGGGTGGTGATCTGGGGCACGGTTGCGTCACTGATGGACTGGATGCTGCTCACAGGCGAGGTCTACGAAACCGGTACGACCGGTCAGGCCATCACCTTCATCGCCTACGGGGCAGCCACCGCGGTGCTGGCGACCCGTTTTGCCGGACGTTTTCTGGCGACAGATCCCTCAGAGACTCCGGATCAGCAGTGAAACGCCCATCAGCAGGGCCAGCAGCTCGAAGGCGCGTTTCACCATGCGGCTGCCCCGCTTCAGGGACAGGTGCGCTCCGAGGTATCCACCGATCAACGACCCGGCGATCAGTGCCGGCAGCCAGTCCCAGCGGATCTCCCCGCTGATGCCCAGCACGAGGGCTCCGGTGCCGTTCCAGCCAAGGCCCACCAGGATCAGCGTGTGGGCCACCGCGCGGGTGTAACTCAGTCCGAACCAGCGCACGAGCCAGATGGTCACGAACAGTCCGGTGCCGGAGGTCAGTGATCCATTCAGGATTCCGATTCCGAAGAGCACCGCGGCCCCGACGGCGATCGTTGAACGGGTCCAAGCCGTCGGCCGGTCCTCACGGCCCAGCTCAGGTCGGCGGGCCGAATAGAACCCCAGTCCGAGGGTGAGGAGTGCGAGGGCAGCCGAGGCCAAGCGATCCGGCAGGGCCAGGACGGCACTGGCACCGATCCACACCCCGGGAAGTCCTGCCAGCAACACGAGGCCTGACAGCTGCGGATCGAGACTGCTGGCCCGCCAGTGACGTCCGGCGGCACCGATTCCCAGGGCCACGCTGGCCAGCTTGTGCGTCGCCAGGGCTGTGGCGAAAGGCAGGCCCAGCAGGATCAGGGCCGGCAGCTGCACCAGTCCGGCTCCGCCGCCGGCAAACGCCGACATCGCGTTGGCGATCACGGCGATCAGGCCGAGCCCCAGGAACAGCAGCAGGGATTCCAGGCTCATCGGGATGCGGCGGCGGTCATCCGCTCGTGAGGAAGGCGATCGGTACCGAGAAGGTGACGATGGCGTGAGGTTCTCCGGGAAGAATCGCCACACAGGCCACTTCGCGATCGCTGAGCGCCTCCCGCGAGGTCATCACGAAATCCGTGGCGTCTTCGATGCTCCACATCGGTGCTTCGCCGCGGCGGCGTTCGTCCTTGTAGGCCTGCCAGACCTCTTCGAAGGCTTCGGATTCCGGCCCTGAGTTGGATTCGTTCAGGGCCTGATCCACACCGACGGCCTCCATGCGTTCGAAGAAGCGCCGCATCAGCGGATGGCCGATGGTGGCGGATGCCCGCACCACCGAGTTGATCGTTCCGATGGCGGTGACGGTCAGTTTCGGGGTGCTGCGCCGGGCATCGATCACACCCACCGGCACGTTGAGATCCCAGGTGGTGAGGGCACTGACATGGCAGGCCAGGTCGAAGAGACCGAGGCCGCACTCCTTGATGAGGCTCTGAATCCGCTGGGGGTGCATACCGCTTCCGTCCGTGTCGAAGGACGCCTCCGTTTCCCGACCACTGTTGCCAGGATTGTGCCCTGTTGACGTCGGAACGATGTCCCTGGTTCAGATCTATCTGGATGCCGTCACCCATCAGGTGATCACCAGTGAGGAGCTGGCCTACGTCGCCGGAAACCATGACGACTTCGATCGAACGGAGCAGAAGCTCACCGCCAGGCTCGAACAGCTGATCAGTGCCGGCAACATCAGCGTCGGGTCTCGCTGAGGATCCGCATCGATCCGATGACCGATGTGATCAAGCCGATCCGACCGCAGGACTCCCGGTTCTCGGCGTGTGGAACCCTGCTTCTGCCTCAGGACGATCCAGCCAGATTCGGTCCGGAGGATGCCGATCTTCATTTCGACCCCGACGGCCAACCGCGCTTTTATCTGATGCGTCTGAGGCGTCGCCCTCCCGTGGTGGCGGCGATGACCTGCCATTTCCGCGTCAGTCAGTGCCTCGGATCCGCTGATGCCGAGCCCTGGTGGCTGGCGGTCGCTCCGCATGAAGCCGGCACCGCCGGGCTCAGCTCCGACTCTGTTCTGCTGCTGAAACTGCTCCCGGGTGAGGGCATCAAGCTGCATCCGGGTACCTGGCATGCGGGACCTTATGTGTCGAAGCCGTCGGCCCTGTTCTTCAACCTTGAATTAAGGACCACCAACGACGACGACCACAACTGCCGATCCCTGGATCATCCCCTTCCGCTTGCCTTGATCTGAGGGCTGTTCTCACCTGCTGAACGGCGGCTCAGCAGGTGGGGGAGCTGAAGATCCTCACGATGCGGTTGGGGTGGTCCTTGATGTAGTTGTTGAATTCGATGGCGAGCAACCGAGCCTGAAAGGCATCAGAGGCGTAGAAACAGTTTTCGAGGGTGCTGTTGTCAGACGTCCGGTAAAGGACGGTGTAAGGCCTGCGATCGGTCACGGACGCGACGCGAAGGACACGCCCAACATGGCCCACCACAGGCTCGCGGCGCCGCATCATTTGCTGAAGCACTGACCTCAGCTGTTCATCAGCCGAAAATCAATTGGCGCATGCTGGCGAGAAAGCGATGCAATCCTGCTTTCCGTCTGCGAAAGATGATGCGCTCAGCATTGCTGTTCATGATCTCGAAGCCGCCTTGGCAGTGTTGATAGGCGGTTCAGGATCGTTCGTCAATATCAGGGCAGGGCCACCACACCGGACCAGCTCTGCAGCACGTCAGGAGCCCCCTGGGTGAGTGCCGATACGGCGGTCGCCGAGCCGATGGCGATACCGACGATCAGCCCAATCCCGAACAGGATTGTGCCGGTCAGCAGCGATCGTTCCGTGAAATGCATGAACGCTTTTCTTTGTCAATCAGACGATCGCCCCTGATGGCTCTTCTGACCACCAATGCGTCACATGACTTTGATCAGAGACGATTGCGAATGCTGATGTGTTGTTTTTCCAATAAAGGTAGAAATACCCGCTGATCCGGTCCGCCTTCGCTCGCTAACAAACGGAGGAGAGGTTTCGACCGGAAGCATGAAAACCATCGACGACCACATCCAGAAGGATCAGGAGGAATTCCTGAAGGCCCTCGCCGATCACAACGACGGCAAGGTGCGCCACCTGACCGAGGAGCTGCAGTGGCTGCTCGATCACAAGCGTGCTTTCCCCGAGGACAAGCACGATCCTTCCCCGCTCGAGCTGTTCTGCGAGCAGAACCCCGACGAACCCGAATGCCTCGTGTATGACGACTGACCTGGTTGACAGGTTCGGCCGTCTGGCCCTGGCGGCGATGTTCATCAACGCCGTTCCAGGGAAACTGACTGACTTCGGCGGCACGGTGAGCCGCATCGCCGCCAAGGGCATTCCCGCTCCAGTGGCGGGTGCCCTGCTGGCAGCGGCGATCGTGCTCCTGATTCTCGGTTCGTTCTTTCTGGGGCTGGGGCGAGACACCCGTCTCGGTGCCTCGCTTCTGCTGATTTTTCTGGTGCCGACCACGCTGATCTTCCATGCGGCACCGATCGATGCTGGATTCATCCGCAATCTCTCCCTGATCGGAGCCCTGCTGCTGGCGATCACCCGACCCGTACCCACGGCGGGCCGTCGTTAGGGTCTGGCCAGCGACAGCACCAGCATGCTCGGCACGGTGGCCGTGAGTGGAGCTTCCGGGCGGACCGGTTTCCGCGTGGCCGAAGAGGTGGTGCGTGCCGGAGGCCAGGCCAGGCTGCTGCTGCGACCAGCATCCACGCTGCCTGAATCCCTGGAGGCCTGTGAGCAGCATCGCCTCGATCTGACGGATGACGCGTCACTTGATCAGGCCCTGCGGGATGTGGATTCCCTGGTGATCGCCACAGGTGCTCGCCCCTCGATCGATCTGAGTGGTCCGATGCGTGTGGATGCCTGGGGCGTGAAGCGCCAGGTGGAGAGTTGCCGTCGTGTCGGAGTCTCCCGTGTGGTGCTGGTCAGTTCCCTCTGTGCCGGCCGCTGGCGGCATCCCCTCAACCTGTTCGGTCTGATCCTGGTCTGGAAGCGTGTCGGCGAACGTGCGCTTGAAACCAGTGGTCTGGACTGGACTGTGATCCGACCCGGCGGTCTCTCGGAGCGAGATCAGGATCTGGAGCGCGAGGCCATTCGCTGGAGCGGGCCGGATCAACAGGAGAGTGATTCCATCCCCCGGCGGCTGGTGGCCCGTTGCTGTGTGGAGGCTCTGCAGACTCCGGCGTCGATCGGTCGCATCGTCGAGATCACCAGCAGTGAGGAACTCGAACCGGTGGCCATGGCCGATGCTCTCGCCTGATCGTGTCTCAGGGGGCACCGCCCTTCGGATGCGGTTGCCACTAGAAGAACGGCGTCCCCAGGAGCTCCCGTGCAGTTTTTCGTTTGCGAAGCGCAGATTCCCTCTGAAACCCAGGACGAGGCCTACACCGCCTTCATCGAATACATGGAAGGTGGTGCTTCCGAAGACAGATTCGACGGCTTCGAGCTCGTGGCCAGGCTCCACATGCCGGAATCAGGTCGTGTGTGCATCATCTGCAAGGCGGCTGACGCCAAAGCGCTGTTCCGGCATTTCATGTTCTGGAGATCGATGTTCGGCATCGACATCGAGTACACACCGGCGCTGAGCTGTGGCGAGATGGTGGAGATGCAGAAAGAGCACAACGCCAAGCTTGACGAGGTCGACTGACCACGCCCCCCAGCCACCGGCAGGGCTGGGTAGAAATGCTCAATTAAGCGGTTGAGCCACACTGCTTCACATAGGTTTTTTAACCTATGTGAAGTGTTAGCAGTCCCATGATCCGCGCCGTCCTTACGCGACCTTTCCTTGCAGATCTGGGTCTGCTTCTTCTGCGGGTGTTCACAGGCTCACTTCTCATTCACCACGGTTACGAGAAGCTCGCCAACATCGAGAACTTCGCCGACGCCTTCGTGCGTCCCCTGCATCTCCCCTTCCCGATCCTGCTGTCGTACGTGGCTGCATTCTCCGAAGTGATCGGCAGCTGGCTGCTGATCACGGGTCTGCTCACCCGCTTCGGGGCTCTGGCCGTCGCCGGAACGATCAGCGTTGCCATCTACCACGCCATCATCACGGCCGGATTCAACATCTACCTGCTCGAACTTCTCGGTCTGTATTTCGCGGCCGCCGTCGCCGTTCTGGCCTGTGGGCCGGGAATGCTGTCCATCGATGAGCTGATCGCCCGCCGGCTGGAGCCTGATTACACCGCCACGGCTGAATCCCTGGATGACCTGGTCTCCCGTACGCCCGGCCTGAGCGAAGTTCCTGTCAATCGTTGAAGCGGGCTTCACGTCCTGTAACATTGCTTCACGCAAAGGACCTGCCATGTCCAACTCAGTCACCCAGTCCAGCGATGCCTGGTATCAGGACGCTGCCAAGGCACAGATCCAGTCGGAGCGCATGGGACGAGCCGAGTTGCTCAACGGCCGTGTCGCGATGCTGGGTTTCCTGATCGGTCTGATCACGGAATTCCTCACCGGCCATGGCATTGCCAGCCAGATCACGTTCGGCTTGTTCGGCCAGGGCTGAATCCACCGAACTGTCACTGTGACAGTCGGCCCTCTTTCACCTGCGTTCTTCCGGTCGGACTCCCTGTGAGCCACCTTGTGACTGTGAGGACTTGATCAGGGTGGAAACAAGGTCACACGCCTGATCGGGAAAGACCCTGCCTTCGGCGGGGTCTTTTTTTTTGGGATCACTGCCGGTTCATCGCGCTGAGCACCCACCAGATGATCAGCGCCAGGATCATCCAGGGAAGCAGAGTGCGCAGCAGCACCAGTCCGAAGAGCACCACCGCGGCGGATATGCCGACCTTGCGGGTGAGAGCTTTCGCCTCCGGGGTCATGTAGCGCCAGCGAGGCAGGAGCGGCATGGGATTCAGCGTGGACGCTTGAAGGTGTAGCAACCACCGTGGTAGCCGGTGAAGGGCTGGGCATAGGACACCAGCTCCCAGCCTTGCTCCCCCAGTTCATTCATCAGCCCCACCAGTGTGATCTCCCTCTGGGGATGGCTTCGGGAGATGAGTTGCTGCTCATCAAGCCACAGCTCCTCGATTTCCCCGGTCCAGCTCTTGCCGCGCGGCACGAACCTCAACTGGGTGTATTCCCACTTCATCGGTGTGCCCAGCAGAGCGCCGAGATCATAGGGGCCCTGCCGCAGCCAGAATCGGTGCATCACCACGATGTTCCGATGAAAGAGGTCAGCCTTCTGGAGATGATCGGCCGCTCGCTGGCCAAGGTGGCGGCTGGGGCGGGTGTGGCAGCGCTGCTGCTGTGGCTGACCTACGTGATGCTCGACGTCGGGCACATGCAGTCAGGGTTCACCCTGCCGGAGTCCAGCTACTGATGCTGGCGTTGCTGCTCACAGGGGGGCTGTTCGCCGCGCTTCAGCTGTGGTGGATCGGGTCGCTTCTGCAACGCAACAGGCGCCGGCGCGGTGGAGAACCACTGAGCAGTCAGGCCTTCCGCCGGGAGTTGGAGCGGATCTTCCACGAGAGCGCCTGAACGCTGCGATGGTCCGGAAGTTCTCAGCGCGGCGCTGAACTCACCAGAAGTCCGTCCTTCGGCGAAGGGCTGGGGATCAGCTGAAGATCGAGATCCTGTCCGGGAACAAGGCTGAAGCGGACCCGCTTGAGCAGACCCACCGTCATCAGACGGAGCTCCAGCTCCGCCAGGGCCTTGCCCAGGCACACCCGTTCACCACCACCGAAGGGAAGCAGCATCTGCTGGGAGGACCCATCCAGGTGGCGCTGCGGCCGGAACGTCTCCAGGTCTCCGGCACCCTGACGGTTGGAGGCGGCCAGGGCGACCTGAATCACCCGTCCAGCAGGAATCTCCACATCCGCCAGGCCGATCGGTTCGATGGTCTGCCGGAAGAAACCACCCACCGGAGGGGTCATCCGCATCACTTCACTGCTGAGGGCCTGCAGCCGTGGCGCCCGGCTGGGATCGAAGGCTGAGGTGGGATCGCCCTGCGGTGGCCAGGTGAGTTGATCGAGTTCCTCATCCAGCCAGGGCATCAGCTCCTGATCCAGCAGCAGGGCCCGCATCAGGCAGCTCAGCGATGAGGCGGTGGTTTCATATCCGGCAAACAGCAGCAGCAGCAGCTGTTCAACGAGGTCCTCATCCGTGAGTGGCAGACCGGCTTCATCCAGGCCTCCGCTCAGCAGATCCAGGCCTCCCCTCCCGCCATCCGCTTCCTGAAGCACCGTCTGCAGGCGTTTCAGCAACCTGCTGCGTGCCGCCAGAGCCCTGGCGAAAGGACTGCCGGGAGCAGCCAGTGGAACGGAGAACAGCGCTTTCGTCCAGATCTCGAAGTCCGTGAACAGAGCATCGCGGTCGTCTTCGTCGAGACCGAGCACCGTGGTGGCGATCACCGCAAAGGCGAAGCGGCGCATGCGTTCGGCCAGAGGAACGGCCGTTTCCGACTGCAGCAGTTCGTCGGCCAGCCCGTCGACCATCGCCACGATCGATGGGCTGTAGCGCCGCAGGGCGGCGGAGGCGAACAGCTGACCCACCACGCGACGGCGCGCTTTGTGGGCGGCACCGTTGCGGTTGGCCAGGGAACGGCTCCCAAGCAGCGTCTGGACGCTCTTCGGCCACCAGCCCTGCACGGCGTCGGATTGATCGAACAGATCGCGGATCGCCTGCTCTCCCCGGATGAACACCAGTCGCTGACCGATCAGTGTCGTCTCAAAGACATCGCCGTATTCATGGAATCGTCGCGATGCGAAGTCCGGATCCCGGAAGAAGCCAAGCGCTTCAAGGATGCCGGTGACGGCGCCGGTTGTCGGGAGCGGACGAAGGGTTCCGGTCACAGAGCCATCAGGTTCGGAACAGCTCTTCCACCATGCCTCGGTAGCCTTTGAGGGAGGCACCCGGGCGGCGTTTCCGTCTCACCAGCGTCTGACCGGGGAGCAGATGATCCGGAGCGAAGGTGACCAGATCGGGTGGTGAGGCACTCTCCTGTTCCTCAGCCAGTGACCGGGCGATCTCCTCGGCGGTGGTCGGCGTGACATCACGCTCCTCGACCATCGCCACCGCAGCGGGTTCGGGGTCGCGGATCGGGCTGGGAGCCATCGGACGTGCCGCTGTTCGCCCTGCTGACGGCCAGAGGAACAGCACACTGAAGGCGAGCGCCGCCAGAGACGTGATGGTGCCGGTCAGTCCAAGCGCCAGACCCTGAAAGTTCCAGAGCAGGCCTGATGCTGCGAGACCCAGCGTGCCGAACGTCGCCAGCAGGGATCCGATCAGGGATGCTTCAGGGCGCTTCAGGCGGATCGGTTCAGACAGGGTTGGCTGGGTCTGCGGTTCGATCACCAGCACCGGCTCCGGGGGCAGGGGGCGCAGCAGCACAAGACTGATGGCGACGAGCACCAGGGAGGCGACGGTGCCGCCCAGTCCGTAGAAACGGCCCAGAAAGTTCCAGACGATGCCGGATCCGGCGATGCCAAGCACTCCGGCGGCGGAAAGAGCGATGCCCGCAAGCAGGCCGAGACGGGTCTTCACGGGTTCAGTTGCTGTTGGATCGGGTAGCGGCGTAGGCCACGGCGCCTCCGGCGATCACCGTGAGCAACCCGCTGGTCAGCAGGAATCCCACGAGCATGGCGAATCCGAGCACGCTTCCCAGCAGCGACATCTTGAGGCGAAGCAGTTTCGACTTCATCAGAAGCACGAGCAACAGCACCACCGTGGCCTTGAGACCGGCGATCTTGGCGGCGCTGATCGGGCAGAAGGGATTGGGAAGCAGCATCGATGGATCCCGGAGCGCCGTGAGTCTGGCGAAGGGGGACCATCAGCTGTGACGTTGAAGACGGTCAGCTGCGTCCTGATCTGGAACAGTGAGAGTGATCACCAGTAACAAAGCCGTGACCAGCTACCTGAACAGTGTTCGTGTGATCGTGAAGCAGGGCTGCGAAGAGCAGTACCTCGACAAGGTGCGTGCGTGGGTGCGTCCTGAGGGGATGACCTCAAACCACATGGCACGGATCGGTGAACGGCGGTATTGCTTCGTCGGCCTCTGGGACAGCGAGGACGCTCTGATGGCCGGTCGTTCCAACATGATTGAACATCTGAACAGCGTCCGGGATTTCCTCGAGGAGATTTCCCCGGAGCTGGGGGTGACAGACCCGGTCTCAGGTCCTGTCGTGATCAGCATGGGCTGAGTCTCAGCTCTGCAGACCCGCCACGGTGTTCTTCAGGTCAGCGATGTCCAGCAGACCGTTGACATCGAACCAGGGTGCCGTGGCCCAGTCGAATCCCTCCCCGAAGGTGCTGTCCGGAGCTGTCACATACCAGTGGCAATCGACGTCCGGTACGTCAACGGCGCACTGGGACCAGTCGTCCTGCCACTGAGGCACCTGAACCCAGAGGAGGGCGACGGCGACGATCGAGAGCAGGCTGCGAATCATGGGTCCCAGTCGTGTGCGCAGAACCTACCAGTGTTCTGCGCATCTCCGCGAGGCGGGATGGCGGTGGTAGGAGCGGGTGTCCTTTTCCAAGAACCGATGACCTTCTTGATGCATTGGCAATTCAAGACCGGCTACCACGAACAGGCAGCCCGTCGTTTCATGAGCACCGGCGCTCCGATGCCGGAAGGGTGCAGCTCCTGGACGCGCTACCACGCCCCCGGATCCGTCGAGGGCTGGATCATCGTTGAAACGGATGATGCCGGCGTCTGTTACGAGCACGCCGCCGAGTGGGCTGAATTCCTGAACTGGACGGTCACTCCGGTTTTCCCTGATGAGCAGGCCGGAGCACTGATCTCGAAGGTCTACAGCTGAACGGCTGATTCAGCGTTGACGCTGAGCTCTCCTGCAGGGCTCAGCGCCGGCGGTTGCGGGAGCGCTGCTTCAGCTTGCGCTTGTACTTCTCAACCGGAGTCTCGTGGTGCCGGATGCGGCGCAGATCGGAGAAGATTCCAGCCTTAGCGACCGACCGCTTGAAGCGGCGCAATGCGGATTCGATGCCTTCGTTCTCGCCGACAGTGACCTGACTCATCCGTTCTCCGAGGAAGAGGAGCAAAAAACCACTTTACCAGCAGCACCATTGCCATGTCTCTGAGGCTGACCGAGCATCCGGGCAACGCTTCTTCGATGGTCATGGCCAAACTCGGTCAGGTGTCCCTGAAACGGATTCATCAGTTCAGTACCGAGGGTGATCCCGCACTGATCCGTTGGCACAAGACCGCACTCAACGCCCTGATGCGCCGGTTTCAGCTGGGCACATATCCACTGTTATGGATCTCCTTCGCGAAGGGGGTGGCGGTGACCCTCGCCGTTCAGCGTCTTCTGGGTTGAGGCCAGGCCTCCGATCATCAAGAATTCCGTCGTTCGGTTCCCATCCCTCAGCGCAGACGAAGATGCTGCAGCGATGGGATTGACTCACTGCCCCCTCTGCATCGGTCTGGCGCTGCTCTGTGCCGTCCGGTTCACGGCTCACGGCCTGATGGCTTTTCAGTTCAGCAGCCTGCGATCCAGCCCCGCGCTCGACTGAAGCTGGGTTGGGTATTTGCACTCATGCCGCCGAAACGGTCACGACGGCCACGGAATGTGAACTAATATTAATTACTGTCAGGGCATTCAATGCCGACGAGATGGAACTGCTGATTGCAGCCGCTGTGTTCATTCCTTTCTCAGCATTGGTAATGAATGCATTTGCCGGTGATTCCGAAGACGATTACGACTTTCTGTGATGGAAACCAAACTTCTCGCTCTGCTCACGTTCGGTGCTTCCGTGATGACCCTCTGGGCCTGGATGACGGCGAATGTCGGTCGATCCGAGCGTTGATCACAGGCTTTCATCACAAGCGCCTGTTTCATTCCGCTGACGGAATCTGACCTGCGCATGCCATGCATCCGCCGTTGATTCTGTAGGGAGCAAGATGTCCTCGGAGACAACGGGTTCCGCGGAAGAATTTCACCGCTCCCAGTTCACGGGCGTGAGCATCTGTCAGCGGCAGTTTGAGCCAGGCGTCTGGAATGCTTCCCTTCAGATCCAGACGGTTCTGCTGTGCTGCACGGCGTCGTTCCAGTTCTTCTCGATCATTCTTGGCGCAGACTCCTTCCACCTGCCTCTCGCGGGAACAGTTCTCGCAGGCTGTGACGGTGGCTTTGCGGCGAGTTGTGTTGTGGGACAACTTGTCGCTCGGTACCTCCCGTTCACAGCCGCAGCTGCAGCGACACCACCAGTAGGCGTTTCCCCCGCGGGAACGGCGTTCGGATGGCCGGACGACCGTGAGCTGTCCGTAGACCTCACCGATGCGATTGCGTGGGCGCGATGGCATATGGCATGAACCCGATGGATTCAAGGAACCACCCAGATCATGCCGAATCCCTGTCGTCTCGCTTACAGGAACCATGCGTTTGACTCACCGTGAATCGCCGATCCCCGATGGCCTCGACCTTCTTTCATGTGCAGCACGAATTTCGTGCCGGTAAAGCTCAGCAGTGGTGGGACACCGCCCAGAAAGCCCAGGCTCCCGGTGGTGGCTGGGATGAGGCTGTGACGACCAACCTTGAGGCCGGCTTCTACAACCACAGCTTCAATCCGATCGCTCCGGAGGGTCCCTGTTTCTGCATCTGGGAAGTTCGCGAGGGGATCACCCCAGAACAGTTCCAGGCGTTCATCGATGGCCCCAACGGTCCAGATTTCGGCCTCGGTGCGATGATGAACATCTGCCGTGAAATCAATCTCGAGCTCGCCGGCGACACGCCCTACCCGCGTAAGTTCGCCTGATCAACCGTCTTCCGTTGATCCGCGGAGCTCGGCGAATTTGGCTGCCATGGTCGGGTTGCGCCGGGTCAGCTTCTTGATCGATACATCCTGCGCTTTGTCATTGGCAAGGCGCAGATTGTTGTCGGCACCGATCAGCGCGTCCTTGGTTTTCTGCAGGTGGAGAATTGATTTGTCGATCTCGTCGATTGCGGTCTGGAACCGTCGGCGTGCCAGATCCGTGTTGCGGGAGAAGTTGTTCCGGAACGAGTCCAGTTCATTTTCGAAGTTGGTGATGTCGATGTTCTGAGCTTTCACCAGTGCCAGCTCGGCCTTCACCTCCAGAGACTTCATGGCGGCATTGCGCAGCAGGGTGATGAACGGGATGAAGAACTGGGGTCGGATCACATAGGTCTTGCCGTACCGGTGTGAGACATCGACGATGCCGGAGTTGTACAACTCACTCTCCGGCTCCAGCAGTGAGACCAGCACGGCGTACTCGCAGTTCTTCTCGGTGCGGTCCTTGTCGAGTTCCTTGAGGAAGTCTTCATTCTTCTTCTTGGTGGCTGTTGTATCGGCTTCGTTCTTCATCTCGAACATGATCGAGATGATCTCATTGTTGGCCTCATCCTGATCGCGGAAGATGTAATCCCCCTTGCTGCCGCTGCGGGCGTCGTTGTCTTTCTCGAAATACGCCCTGGGGAAGGCGGCAGCGCGGATGCGATTGAATTCCGTTTCGCAATGCTGCTCGAGGGTTTCGCCGACCATCTTGGTGGACAGCCGCGCTTTCATATCCCGCAGGCGTTCAATCGCCTGATCGCGATCCTTGATCTGCCGTTCGTAACTGTCCTTGAGAGATTGTTCTTCCAGCTGATGTTTCAGCTGGGTCTGGTCGAGAACGTTCCGCAGGGCATCGCGCTCCTTCTCAACGCCGCTCACCGCTTCGTTGATCGCCAGCTTCCGCGCGACCCCACTGGAATCAAGCTGTGCTCTGAGGTCTCGCAGCTCACTCTCTTTCTGGAGTGTGATCGCCTGAAGGTCCTTGGCAAACTTCGTCTCCGCCAGTCGTGCTGCGGTGGCATGACTGTCCTTGAGTTGCTGCAGTTCCCCTGCAATCATGTCGCGCTGCCTCTCCGATGTGGTGACGGCTTCTGTGATCGCCAGTTGTTGAGCGAGATCTCTGGCATCCAGGGACGCTTTCAGATTCTGGATTTCTGCATCCTTTGATGCAGCGATCTTCTGCATCTCCGTGGTTACTTTCTGGGCTGTGATTTCCACAGCAGCCTGTTTCTCCCTCTCCGCCAGCGTGAGTCGTTCCTGCAGCTGTTGTTCGAAATCCCGATCTCTAACCTGTTTGAGGATGTCGGCATACCCTGCCTCGTCGATCTTGAATGCCGTTCGGCAATGGGGGCAGATGATTTCATGCATTTGTGTATTTTCCTGTAATCAGGTTTCTGTCTGTGAAGGCATTTTATCGAGGCTTTGCTAGCTGTTCATCAATCGCCCTTTCCTGCCATGTGTGTGCTCACCTCCTCCTGGTCCGCACTGATGGCCGATCCCAGAGCGCTGATGGAAACGCTGATCATCGTTGGCTTCGTGGCTTTCGCGACGGTGGGCTTTCTGGCCGGCCTCCGGGAGATGGCCAGCGATCTGCGTCGTTTCCGGCGGGCCAAGGTCTGAGTCCGCAGGGGTGATCAACCCTCGAGCGCAGCGTCCAGCTCCATCAGCCGGCGGGCGTTGACGCCCAGGTCGGAATCCCCGAGTCGTGAGATCGAACGGGCCTGCACTTCCTGCCCCTCCTTGAGGCGCAGGAGTTCCAGATCGTCGACGAAACCGAACAGAGCGCTGCTCACCTGAGTATGCAGATAGCCGTCATCCCTCTCCACCACGACGCTGCGGGGCAGGTCTGCGGCAGCCTCCGCCAGTGTCTCGAAACCGGCCTGGGGGTCCGCTGGGTTCCATGAACGGCTGGCGCAGTGGGCGGGACTGGGGCATGGGCTGAGCTGGCCGTTGTGGACACCCAGATCTCCGGGCACCGGACCCACGAGATGGAACAGCATCAGGAGCGGCAGAAACAGGCCTGCGATCAGCTGCATGGACTCATTCCGCTGTCAGGGCGTCCATCATGGGGCTGAATGAGGTGGTTGATCTTGAGCCCTGCCTGGATCCTGGTGGCCTGGACTGTTGTGGCGACAGCCTCGTTCTGGAAGTTCTGGCGCATCACAGGTGCTTACCGCCGCAAGCTGGGTGCGGCGGCTCCGCCATCGGTTTCCGACCGGGAACGGTTGGAGCGCAGCTGGCGCAGGAGCGAGCCCTGACCCCGATCGGAACATTCTGTGAGTTCGAAACGAGCTTGGAATGTGCGCTTCTAAGATGATCTGCTGAAATTTCAATTCTTGCGTTCGACAGAGAATCAGCGGGCTCCATTCCCCTCGTGTGCATCGTGTAGGAGTCCCGACGTTTCTTCGACGA
This sequence comes from Parasynechococcus sp., assembly GCF_045559935.1. Classification (NCBI taxonomy): domain Bacteria; kingdom Bacillati; phylum Cyanobacteriota; class Cyanophyceae; order Synechococcales; family Prochlorococcaceae; genus Parasynechococcus; species Parasynechococcus sp. The sequence continues at coordinate 32,638 of NZ_JBJLJL010000002.1, read as the reverse complement.
TTCCGATGAAACCCCTCATCGTTGTCGCTGCATTTCACGCCCCGTTTGTTCTGATGGGGGCGCCTGCCCGCTCTGCTCCTCTCTCTCCGCAGCAGGTCGCCATGTATCGCCAGTGCCGATCGGTGAACACGCAACGGCCGGAGGAGTTCGCTCACCGATTGTGTGGCTGCGCCGTGCAGGCCTATGAAGCCGGACTTCCCGCTGCAGCGGCGATGGAGCAGTGCTCCGCGTTTGCATCGGGCAACTGATGGCCGCCATGGTTGACAGCTCCACACAATGAAATTGTTGACCTTGGAGCATGTCAATGCTCATCACATTTCAACGATCACAGTCATCATGTGGGCGCCGCGAGTGTCAGGCTTGCTCCGGTCATGGTTATCTCCGAACCGGGCGGAATGAGTTCCGTCATTGCCACCACTGCAATGGCTCCGGGCTTGTTGAGGCGAAACCGCTGACACCCCCTGTCGGCACGGATCCCAGCCTCTGACATCAAGGGGTGATGTGCCTGAATGGAACGGTGGGAGCTTTCATCGATGCCAGAGCATCGGTTCCGGGGTGTTGATCTGAATTCCGAGGGACACGTCCGTCTCTGCGAGGCACTCGCCGCTGCTGACGTTCTGTTCTGCTTCGAGGTACGAACCTGCATTCCCGGTGGCGATCCCACCATCTGTCGTCGGCTGGATCTGCTGGTGATCGGCCCGCATTCGCTGCTGAATGTGGAGGTGGATGGAGCCCGTCACAACCGCACCAAGAAACGGGAGTGCGATTACGAGCGTGATCGTCTGCTCAGTCGGCACATGCGCACGCTCCGGTTCACCCATGAAGCGGTTCTTGCGTCTCCGGAGCAAGTGGTGGACTGCATCCAGCGGGAACTGGAGCAGGATGCCCGATCGCTGACTCTGCAGCTCAGCAGACTCAAGGACACACAAGGCGGCTGACTCACCGATCCATCGAACGCGTTGCCTGGTGCGTGGAACCGGTCAACAGCGCTTCACCGCGTTGATGAATGGTCCGGGCGTAGTCGGTCCAGGTGCCCTGGCCCCAGTAACGGAAGCAGCTGGTCTCGAGCAGCAGAAGGTGCAGCAAGGCCTCCTGGTAGGCCGGCGTGCCGGTGACGGCCGGGTCTGCGGACACCTGTTGGTCGAATGTCTGGTGGAACCGCGCGCTCAGCTGGTTCATCGGCTCCAGAACATTGTCGTAGCCCTGCACCCAGCTGAGGTTGTTGGTCCAGGACGCACCTTCCATCGAAAAACCATCGCCGGCGGCCTGGAGCGAGGCGATGGCGGTCTGGACGGCTTCCGGTGTGGCGGTCTCACCGACCGCTGCCCAGACACGTTGCTGCTGCACCGCCTGGATCACCGGAAACCGGTCGCTGCCGACACCGGCGGCATCGAGCAGTTCCAGGTATTCGCTGCCGTTGATGGCCACGCAGTCGTTGCCGTCGTCCCGGATCCGTTGATTGGCCTGCTGGAAGGCGGAGGGGAACTCATTCATCATCACGCCGCCGTTCTCGCCGTCAGCGATCTGGCTCACCAGCGAAGGGATGGAGATGTCTCCCAGCTGTTGGCGTTGCAGTCCCAGTGCCTCGTAGCAGGGCTGCATCTGGCCGACCAGCTTGGTGTCGGAGCCCTGGGTTTTGATCAGGGCCGTGATGCTCACGGTGTCGCCGCTGCTGTTGCGGGCGGTCAGCTGATTCGGCAGGTACTTCTGGCTTTGGCTGAGAGGTTCGCCGCTGAGGGTCTCCACGCTGTGTTCCTGCACCAGCAGCCAGCGGTAACCGCAGTCCTTCAGGGCGCTGATGAATTCGTAGAGGGTGTCCGGGTGATTGGGCAGATGCATCTCCGGTGGCGAGAAGCCCCTCACCCGTTGCAGCGCCTCGGTGCCGAACAGAGCCGCGAACTGATGCTGCCAGGCGCTGATCTGCAGCTTCAGATCAGGGATCGGCGTGGAGGGCGCGACGGCATGGCTCCAGAACGTGCCGAGCCACTCCACATGGCGCTGCATCACCGGATCGCAGGCCAGGTGGCGTAGGGAGGCTGTGATGTCGGTCCGGCCCATCTGCTCCACTCCCCAGAGCAGATTTCCGGAGTAATCGAGCATGATCCGCGGGTCGCAGCCGTCGCTGATCAGCTGAGGAATCAGATCGGCGAGCCGTCTGTAGCACTGGGCGAAGGGCTCGGCGTTGTGGTTATCCCCCTCCCCCTGGTGCTCGAACATGTACTGAAGGTGGGAGATCAGCGCTCCGTTGCCGCCGGCTGGAATGGTGGGCTGATGCATGTGCAGCGCACAGGCGAAGCCGGATCGGATCCGATCGAGCGCCAGGTTGCTGTGGGCTCGCCAGATCGGGGCGTCCTGCCGCATCAGGGTCTGCAGTTCATCCTCACGACCGGCGATGGGAGGCAGGGCCGTCATGAGCGCACCCGCTTCACGGCAAGACCGGCTTCCGCCGCCGTGATCCCGGCCAGCACCAGCAGGCCGAGCAGGCCGACGAGCTGGTTGATCGCCTCCGCATCGGCATCGGCACCGCGACCCAGCAGGGCACCGGCCACAAACCAGGCGGTGGCTGCCAGCGAGGTGATCCAGTACTCGCGCCAGCGGCGCTGATACAGATAGCCGGCTCCAAGGCCCGGCACCACATTCAGCAGCACTGCCACCCATCCGGCTGATGCGGCGAGAACCTGTTCGCGGCTGGCCTGGTTCATCGGTGCTCGCATCGGTTCCTGCACTCTGTCGGATCGTCTGGTTCTGCGTGGTTGTCTGGAGGCTGCTGTCGTGCACCCCCCCTGGACCCTGTTCTGATCTGTGGTGTGCTTCTGCTTCTGATGGCCGCCGCGGCGTGCATCGGCCTGCTGATCCTGCAGCTGGGGCTGCAGCAGGTGTTCGCTGTGGCGCCCAAGCTGCAGACGCCGCCAGACGCCGCGCTGCCATCCACCTCCCTGAGTGTGGTGATTCCGGCCTACAACGAAGCCGCCAACATCGGCGCCTGCCTGGCGGCTGTGCTGAGCAGTGAGAGTCCCTGCAGCAGCTGGGAGGTGCTGGTGGTGGACGACGATTCCAGCGATGCCACAACGGAGCTGGCGCTGCGCACCGCCGACGAGCAGGGCGCGAGCGCAGCCGAGGTTCATCTGGTGCAGGCCGGACCGCGACCGGACGGGGAGCGCTGGGTGGGCAAGAACTGGGCCTGCACCCGGGCCATGGAGCAGGTGAGCAGCAGCTGGGTGCTGTTCATCGATGCCGATGTGCGCCTGAAGCCGGATGCCCTGAGACGGGCCCTCGCCCAGGCGATCGATGAGGAGGCGGATCTGTTCAGCCTGGCGCCGAGGCTGGTCTGCGGCTGCCTCGCGGAGTGGATGGTGCAGCCGATCATGGCCAGCCTGCTGGGTCTCGGCTTTCCGATCGTTGCCGCCAATGATCCGGCGTCGTCGGTCGCCTTCGCGGCGGGGCCGTTCATGTTGTTCCGGCGCTGCAGCTATGACGCGATCGGCGGACACCGCGCCCTGGCCGCCGAGGTGGTGGAGGACCTGGCCCTGGCGCGACGGATCAAAGCGGAGGGCTACCGGTTGCGGTATCTGCTCGGTGTCGATGCCGTGGACCTGCGCATGTATGCCGACCTTGCCTCGCTCTGGGAGGGCTGGACCAAGAACTGGTTTCTCGGTCTCGACCGTGATCCACTCCGGGCTCTCGGTGCGGCGGCGGTTGTGGTGCTGATGTTCAGCACCCCCTGGCTGCTGGCACCGGCTGCCGTGGTGCTGCGGTTGGTGCTGCCTGAGCAGGCAGGGCTCTGGTCTGCTCTGCTGGCGCTGGCTCTGCTGGCCATCGTTCAGCAGCTGGTTCTGCGTCTGTGGAACCGCCACCGTTTCGCTGTGCCGCTCACCCACTGGTGGCTGATGGGGGCAGGAGGGCTGCTGGTGGGTGCCATCGGTCCGGTGTCGGTATGGCGGACGCTCACCGGACGCGGCTGGACCTGGAAGGGGCGTCAGCTGGCCTGAACAGCCACGCGCTCCCGCGAAAAGCCATGAAAAAGGGAGGGTTCCCAGGCCCTCCCGATAGTCGACGCATACCCCTCACCGGGGTGCGTTCATCATTCCGCTCAAAGCCGGGAGAGGGTGTAGGTATCGCTACTCATTGCTGTGCCGATTCGCTGACGGCGTCGCTGGGGGGCTGCTTGGCGGTAGGACGGAATCGGACTGAGGGATGCGTACGGATGGCGACTTATCTGGTGACCGGTGCGAACCGCGGCATCGGGCTCGAGTACTGCCGCCAGCTGCAGGCCCGCGGCGACCAGGTGATTGCCGTCTGCCGCCAGAGCTCCCCCGAGCTGCGGGATCTGACGGTGCGCATCGAAGACGGCATTGAACTGAGCAGCGAGCCGGCGATCGCTGATCTGGTGCAGCGCCTCGATGCGCAGCCGCTGGATGGAGTGATCCTCAATGCCGGGATCCTCCAGTCGATGGGACTGGCTGATCTCGATGCGGAGGGCATCCGCCGCCAGTTCGAGGTGAATGCCCTGGCGCCGCTGCTGCTGGCACGGGAGCTTGTGCCGCAGATGCCCCGCGGCTCCAGGCTGGCGCTGATGACCAGCCGCATGGGCTCGATCGACGACAACAGCTCCGGAGGGTCCTATGGATATCGGATGTCGAAGGTGGCACTCAACATCGCGGGCAAATCGCTGGCGATCGATCTGGAGCCGCGCGGCATTGCCGTGGCGATCCTGCATCCCGGGCTGGTGCGCACGCGGATGATTCAGTTCCATCCCAGCGGCATCAGCCCGGAGGAGTCTGTGGCGGGATTGCTGGCACGGATTGATGCGCTGACCATGGAGACCAGCGGCAGCTTCTGGCATGCCAACGGCCAACGGCTGCCGTGGTGATTGATCCCGTGATGAGCGGAACCTGCCGTGGGCTTTGATCCACGCGACTGGTCGCGCGCGTCACGGCCACGTCAGGAGCGGGTCACCAGCAACGTGGAGGCGTTGCTGGCGGAGAACGATGCGCTGCGGCGCGAGGTGATGCGGCTCACCCGTGAGCTGGACCTGCTGCGTCGGCCCCAACACCAACCGCCGGTCGCTGATCCCGCGCGGATCAGTCGTGAGCAGGTGTTGCAGTGGGGTGAGGCTCTGGCCGGTCAACCGGGTTGGAGCGGCCTGCGTCAAGCTGCGCTCGAGGCGTTGATCGTGCGCCTCAACCGCCTCGGTTTCCCTGGGCATCTGACGCTGCAGCAACGGCTCGACCGGTTGGTGAGCGGTCTGGGCACGGATCTGCTGTCGGCGGTCGGCGGGAAGGCGACCAAGAAGTCGACGGCTGTTCTGGCGGCCTTTGCTCTGTACGGCGTGCGGGCCAGTGAGTGGCTGGATGAGGATCCGAAGCGGGTGGTGCTGGATCTGCAGCAGCAACTGCAGCAGAGCGAGGCCCGCCGTCGTGGGCGCCGGACGCGCACGGATCAGCGCAAGACGGATCAGCGCACGACGGATCAGCGCACGCCCGATGAACCGTGGGGGAGCAGGGCCGCTGCCCTGGCGGTGCTCGGCCTGGAGGCGGGGGCCTCTGCCGAAGCCATCAAGCAGGCCCATCGTCGCCTGGTGAAACGGCATCATCCCGACATGGGGGGATCTGCGGAGGCGTTCCGACGTGTGAACGAGGCCTATCAGCGGTTGATGGCCTGAGCCTTGATCGGGCAGGTGAAGGATGATCAGGGCAACGGATGGTTCGAGATGCCGATCGAATTCGGATTTGTGTTCATCGGGGCCGGCATCGCCGTCGGTATCTCTTTTGCGGTTGCGGTTTGGTTTGAGCGCTCGAAGCAGAAGCAGCCTGATCCTTGAGGCCCCAGCTCAGGTGGATTCATAATTGCCAGAGATCCTGATCCGTTTTTGACCCCTGCAGACCGACCTGATGCCAGGCGCAGGACACTGATCTCATCGCTGCAGCTGCGCTACGGCGAGGCACAGAAACGCGGAGATGCCAAAGCCAAGCTGGTGCTGTTCCGAGAAGCTGTCTACCTCGGCATCCAACCCCAGCTGTTTACCGACGACCACTGAATCGGTGCAACTGTTCCAATCACTCTGGGGCTGGGATGATTCTCTGGAAGCCGCCTTGGATCGTGCCGCGAGCCAGGGATTCGACGGCCTGGAATGCAACATCGACCATGCCTGCATGGAACCACTGCCGCCTGATGAGGTGCGGCAGCTGTTCATCGCCCGTGGGAACCCGCTGATCCTGGAAATCACCACCGGTGGCGGGTACACACCCGATCTCGCGGATGGCCCCCAGCAGCACCTTGATCAGCTTGTGCGGGCCTTGGATCGTGCCAGGAGGATGGACCCACTCAAGATCAATCTGATCACGGGCAGCGACAGTTGGCCTGAGCCCGAGCAGCATCGGTTCCTGGAAGCAGTTCTTGATCTCACCGAGGCTGAGCCCTGTCCGGTGATGGTGGAGACCCATCGCAGCCGCAGTCTGTTCAACCCCTGGCAGATGCCGGTCTGGCTCGAGCGTCATCCGCGGTTGCGGCTCACGGCAGACCTGAGCCATTGGTGTTGCGTTGCCGAACGATTGATGACGCCCGATCTGATTCCGATCCAGGTGATGGCTGAACGGGTCGATCACATCCATGCCCGGATCGGCCATGCCCAAGGGCCTTCGGTGAGCCATCCCTTCGCGCCGGAGTGGGCCGATGCGCTGGAGGCCCATCGTCGTTGCTGGCAGCTGTTCGTGGATGCCGTCGGCACATCGGCTCAACCAGTCACGATCACCCCCGAGTTCGGACCGGACGGCTACATGCCCTTGCAGCCCTTCAGCGCAGAACCGGTGGCTGATATCGCGGCGATCAATTCGGCGATGGCGGGTTGGCTTCGCTCCGCCCTCCATACGCCCAGCAGCTGAGGGATTGGGTCAGCTCATCCGGCAGGTCCCGGCGGTAGACCTCCTGCCAATGCAGGATCCGCTGTTCGAGGGCATGCACCGGACCGGGCACGAGTCCACTGCGGTAGCCCCGCTGGGCGGATTCCACCAGGGCCTGGTCCTCGTCGAGGAACGCCAGTAGCTCCTTCAACCAGACGGTGTTGGCCGCATCCGCTGGCAGTCCAGGTCCGTCGCTGTCTGCCCCTGGAGCGAACAGCCGCAACTGCATGCAGCAGCTGTCGAGGCTGAGGGGAAGAAACTCCAGCAGCGCCAGCCGGCCGTCCGGCCAGGTGATCAGGTGCAGCCACGGGGGCAGGCCGAAGGTGTGAAAGCAACCGCCATCGGCGTGGGGCGTCACCAGCAGGTTCACCAGGGCCGTGGTGTGGTGGACGTAATCGCGCACCGGCCCCTGTTCGCGATGCAGCGTCGTCGGATGGGCCACGGCGACGTGGTAGTCGTCGAGGGTGTTGTCGTGGGCGATCTTCCAGTTGCAGCGCAGGGTGCGTTGCAGGATCCGCACCTGATGGAGGGGCTGTCTCCAGAGGTCAGCCACCCGTTGATGCACCAGGTCGAGCTGCTGCTCCAGGGGCGTCACCGCCGGGGTGAGTGCGACCCAGATCAAGGGTCCATCCTCTCGGCAGGGCAGGGATGGGAGCGGCCAGTCCTGGCGTTGGAAGGGGGGATCGAAGCCCTGTTCGCGGGCAGCGGCCAGCAGCTCCCCCTGCAGGGAGTAGGTCCAGCCGTGGTACGGGCAGATCAGGCGACGGCAGGCGGTTGCTCCGTCGCGTTCGTGCTGGAGGGCCACGCCGCGGTGGGGGCAGCGGTTGTGAAAGGCGCGGGGGGTTCCGTCATCGGCTCGGGTGAGCAGAAGCGGCTGATTCAGCAGGGTGAGCGCCAGGCTGTGGCCGGCCGGCAGGGCCGATCCAGCGGTCAGTGGATGCCAGTAGCGCTGGGCGTAACCGCTGCAGTCCCAGTGATGCACCTGCGGATCGGTGTAGGCCTGGGCCGGCAGAAACCGCTGCGGGGACGCCATCACCCGATGGTTGGCTCCAGCTGACGCAGGCTTGTGGCCAGGCTGCGGCGCAGCTGCAGGAAATCACTGCTGAGGCGCAGCTGATCCAGATCGCTTTTATCCAGGATCACGTCGAGCGAGCGGATGATCCGGCCGGGGTTCGGTGCCAGCACGTGCACGCGCTGGGCCAGCACCAGAGCTTCCTCCACGTCGTGGGTGATCAGCAGCACGGTCAGTCCGGTGCGTTGCCAGAGATTGAGCAGGAAGTCCTGCATCGTTTCGCGGATTTGCAGATCCAGAGCCCCGAAGGGTTCATCGAGCAGCAGCACGCTGGGATTGGTGGCCAGGGCGCGGGCGATGGCCACCCGTTGCTGCATGCCACCGGAGAGTTCCCGCGGCAGTTTGGTGGCGGCATCCTGCAGACCCACCACCTCAAGGAAATAGGCGGTGCGATCGCGTACGTCGTTCGATGTCATGCCTTGCAGCCGCATGCCGAAGGAGACGTTGTCGGCGGCATTCAGCCAGGGGTAGAGGCTGTATTTCTGAAACACCATGCCCCGGTCGGGGCCGGGCCCTTGAACGGTGGATCCATCCACGTGAATCGAGCCGCTGCTGGGGTGATCAAGGCCGGCGATCAGCCGCAGCAAGGTGCTTTTGCCGCAGCCGGAACTGCCGACGAAGGTGACGAACTCACCGGATTGCATCGAGAAGTTGATGTCCTCGAGGACTGTTTTGTCGCCGAACTGTTTGGAGAGGTTCTTGACCAGCAGTTCCATGGCTCAGACCGCCCAGCGGCAGCTGAGGCGCAGCAGCAGTCGGAAGCCCATGTCGATGGCGAAGCCGATCAACCCCAGCACGATCAGCTCAGCGAAGATCTGGTCGGTGCGGAAGAAGCGCTGGGCCAGCTGGATGCGTTTGCCCAGGCCCACTTCCGCCGCCACCAGCTCGGCCACCACCACCAAATTCCAGGAGGTGGCGATGTTGATGCGCAGGGTGTCGATGATGCTGGGCAGGCTGTAACGAGCCACCACTTGCACCAGCACCTGGCGGCTGCGGCCGCCGAGGGTGAGGGTGGTTTCGATCAGTTCCTTGGGAACGAACTTCACCGCATCCATCACCATCAGGATGTTGAAGTAGATCGTGCCGAGGAAAATCAGGGCGATCTTGGGTTCCTCGCCGATGCCGAGGTAGATGATCAGCAGGGGGATGAACGCTGCTGCCGGCATGTAGCGGAGCATGGCGATCAGGGGTTCGCACAGGGCGCAGACCGCCGGATACACCCCCATGCAGATGCCGATCGGAACCGCCAGAACGGTGGCGAGCAGGAAGCCAGCGAACACCCGCCCGGTGCTGGCGACGATGTCCTGAAACAGGATGCCGCTCTCGGCCATGGAGGCCAGGGAGCGGAACACGGCTCCCGGTGATGGCAGGAACTTCTCGTCCACCAGGCCCAGAGAGGCGATGGCCGCCCAGACCAGCAGTGGGATGAGCAGGGAGGCGACCTGCAGGCCACCGCGCACTGGCCCCGACGGGGTGGCCCCCAGGGTGAACATGGAGAGGAGCCCTGAGCCCCTCCCCTTGGTTGCAGCGGCGGCCGTGGCAGTCATCAGGAGTCGGCGACCTTCTTCACGAAGCTGGAATCAAACAGGTTGCTCATGTCCGGCTTCTCGGGAATGAAGCCGACGGAGACCATGAAGTCCGCCATGGATTCCGAGGCGAAAGGCATGTACTGCATGCCTTCGCCCTCGCTGAAGGCTTCCAGGTTCTCTTCGATCGAGAAGAAACGGGTGCCGTCCTTGTACTGCTCGTATTCCTCGGTGGGAATGCCGGCCCGCTTGGCCATGATCTCCTCGGACTTCGCGGGGTTCTTCTCCATGAAGTCGCGCACGTCCCACCAGGTCTTGACGATCTTCTGAACGTCATCGGGCCGTTCCTTGATCAGATTGGCGCTGACGGTGAGCAGATCGGGGATGGCGCCGGGGTACTCCTTGGAGCTGGCGATCACCCGAGCACCTTCGCGCTGCATGGCGGTGCCGGTGTACGGCGGGAAGGCGCCGACGGCATCCACCTGCCCGGCGGCGAAGGCGGTGGCGGCCTGGTCGGTGGGCATGCCTTTGATCACCACATCCTCACGGCTGAGGCCCACATCCTTGAGGGCCAGGCTGAGCAGGTAGTCGTCCACGACGCCCTCTTCCACCGCCACCGTCTTGCCCTTGAGCTCGGCGACGGAGGTGATCGAGGCGTCAGCAATGATCTGGTCGTTACCTGAGGAGTTGTCGTTCACCAGCACCACCACTTCACCACCGTTCTCACCCGGCAGGAAGGAGATGGTGTCGTTCAGGGTCTGGGAATTGCCGTCGATCTTGCCGGCGGCGAAGGTTTCCATCGACTGCACGTAGCCGTCGAACCACTTCATCTCAACATTCACGCCGTTCTTTTCGAACAGCTTCTCCTCCACGGCGATGGCCCAGGGCCACCAGCCGGCCCAGTTGCTGTAGCCGAGCACGATCGGCGTACCGCTGACGGCGGTGGGTGTGGGGGACTTGGCGCAGGCGACAGCCAGAACGATCGCCAGGCCGGCGATCAGGAGATTGCGGAGTTGCTTGGTCATGGCATCGGCGTGATGAGTTGAATGACGGGATCGGGGCTCAGGCGGTGGCCAGAGCAGGGGATTGGTCTGGCGCGTGGGCTGTGGAGGCTCCGGCGGTGCGATCGGCAAGGGCCTGCCGCACCCACTGGTGCCAGGCATCGAGGCCTTCGCCGCTGAGGGCGGAGACCTCGATCACCGTGGCGTTGGGATTGATGCTGTGGATGTTGCGGCGGATCGTCGCCAGCTCCACCGGCAGGTGGGGCAGCAGATCCACCTTGGTGATCAGCACCACATCCGCCTGGCGGAACATCAGCGGGTACTTCAGCGGTTTGTCGTCGCCTTCGGTGACGCTGAGCAGGGCCACCTTGTGGTGTTCCCCCACCTCGAATTCCGCCGGGCAGACGAGGTTGCCCACGTTCTCCACCAGCAGCAGATCGAGCTGGGCTGGATCCAGACGTTGCTTCAGCAGCTGGAGGCCACCGCTCACCATGGCGGCATCGAGATGACAGGCCCGACCGGTGGTGATCGGCACCACGGGAATTCCGACGGCTTCCAGGCGCTCGGCATCGAGCTGAGTGGTCATGTCGCCCTCCAGTACGGCCATGCCCCAATCGGCGGCCAGTGCTGGCAGGGAACGTTCGAGCAGAGCGGTCTTGCCGGCACCGGGGCTGCTCATCAGGTTGAGGCAGAGCACGTTCCAGGCCTGGAAATGCTCGTGGTTGTGCTCCGCCTGGTGCTGGTTGGCGGCGAGGAGGTTGAGACCGAGGGTGTCCTCGAGAGGCATGTGCATGGCTAAAGGGGCGTAGGTGTCAGCGCATGCGCTGGATGGAGCCGGACTCAAGGGCAGCGCCGGCCTCACTGCGGTAATCGATGCTGCGGATCCGCAGTTCACGGCCGCTGACGATCTCCTCCAGTGGGTGATCGCAGCAGGGGGAGCGGTAGGCGCTCTCCGGCACTGGGTCGTAGGTGCTGTTGCAGACCAGGCAGCGACCGACGAACGGAATGTCGGTGATGGTGAGCCGGGAACCATCCAGCCAGCTGCCCTGCACCGCGGCGTTGTAGGTGGTCACCAGCTGATCGGGCTCAACGCAGGTGAAGCGGCCCACCTCGAGGTGGACGGTCTCCACCATCGCGCTGGGGTCGTCCCGACGCTGCCGCCATTCATTGAGGGAGATCAGCAGGCACTTGGTCATGTCGACTTCGTGCATGGCTTATCTCCACTTCTGATCGACGTTCATGTTGCAGACATCGCTGACCCAGGCCGGCTTGTCCTTGCGGGGCAGCTGGCCGCTGACCACCAGGTGGGCCATGGCATCGCAGATCACGCGGGTGGCCATCAGTGAGGTCATGTCGCTGATGTCGTACGGCGGCGACACTTCGACGATCTCGAGACCGCACACCGGCACGTTGCGCACGATCAGCTCGAGCAGCTTGAGTGCCTCGCGCGGCAGCAGTCCGCCGGGTTCGGGCCAGCCGGTGCCGGGAACGAAGCCGGCATCGATGCAGTCGATGTCAAAGGAGATGTAAACGCAGTCGGTGCCGTCGGTGGCCCGTTCGATCGCGTACTGGGCTGCCGCCTCCAGACCCATCTCGGTGATGTCCGTGACGGTGAGCACGTTGGTGCCGCGTTCGCGGCAGACCTTCACGCCCTCGCGCGGCACCTGCCAGCCGCCGATGCCGAGCTGCACCAGGTTCTCGGCCGGAGCATTGGCCATGTTGGTGGCATGGAACCAGGGGCAGGTGTGCATCCGCTCGTCCAGGTCGATCTCCTGGGTGTCGACGTGGCGGTCGAAGTGGATGATGCCGACTTTCTTATCGCCGAGGTGGCGGCAGACGCCGCGCACGGTGGGGAAGCCGATGGAGTGGTCGCCGCCGAGAATGATCGGGAAGGCGCCGCTGGCGAACACGTGGGCGATGCCCTTGGAGATCTGATCGAAGCTCTTTTCGTTGTTGGCCGGAATCGTGAAGATGTCGCCGACATCGCAGAGGGTGATCTGTTCGCGCAGATCCACTCCCATTTCGTAGTTGTAAGGGGTGTACAACGCTGAGATACGGCGGATGCCCTGAGGCCCGAAACGGGTGCCGGGGCGGTAGGTGGTGCCGCAGTCGTGGGGGACCCCGACGATGGCCACGTCGTAGTTGCCCACCTGGTTCACATCCTCCAGGTAGGGCGCCTTCATGAAGGTGTTGATGCCCGCGAAGTGGGGCAGCTCGCCGCGGGAGAACGTGGAGATGTTGCGGTCCACGATGCTTTCGGCCGCTTCAAGACCCAGGCGCTTGGCCTGATCAACTTCCTGCTGCCAGCCGGTGAGGGGCAGCTTGCGTTCCTTCTCGAGCGCCTGCATGCCTTCGCTGGGATGCGAACGCTGAAAGGCCCCGTTGGGGTCCGTTGGGGATGACATCGGAGGGGGAGTTGGGGTTGTGGCGGTCTCCCGGGCTTTTGTCCCTCCGTGCAGCCGGCTGTGCCGACCGAAACCTCTCGGACCAGACATCCCGAATGGGATCGGAACCCTAGATTTCTCCGCTTTTCCACTTTCTGCGGCGCTGGCGGCACGCGTGGTGTGATCAGCTACGGAACTGATGCTTCAAACCGATACAGCTCTTGTGTTACGACCCTGATCTCCTCGATTGTTGGATCCTTAGGTCGAATCAGGCTTGATCCGTTTGTCGGTTTCTTCATCTGGTGATGAGAACGCGAAGCTTCCCGGGCGACGCGCTTGATTGGTTGAAGAGTCGAACCGGTCAGAGGATCACGATCTCAACAAGGGTGATCCCGAACAGGGTCTGTTGTTTTCTGGGGGATCTACTGGCTATGGCTTTGATGTGACCATCCAAGTTGAGTGAGATGTACTGCATCGAGCGTCTTGAGTCTGGTGGTGAGTGGGTTCGGGAGCTCTGCTTCAAGACCGAGTTCAAGGCTTTTGTGCATGCGCGCACGAAGTCGCGGATCATGCCCTGCACCTATCGGGTGATTCAGCCCACCTGGAATGACGTGCTGGTGGTTCTGGAGGGCAAGTCGGCCTCTCAGGATGCCTCCCACTGAGTGCTGAGCGGAATCTGAGCGCCATGATTCATACGCGCTACCTCAGCAGTGAAGGCTGGGTGGAGGAGTGTTCGCATCGCTCCGTTTTTGATGCCTACATGGATGCGCGCCGCCGCTGCGTGCTGAGGGGCTGTCCCTATGTCCTCTTCGATGGGGAGAGTGGGGCAACCCTCTCCGTGCTCACGGTGAAGCAGTGTCTGAGGCAGTACGGCATCGATGGGGAATTCTCACGGGCCGGATGAGCAACGGCGGTTGTTTGCGTGTCCGCTGATGCTTACTGAATGTGACGCTGCTTGCGCATCACTGAGCCCTCCTTACGTTGAAGACGATTGGTTGCATGGTGAAATGAATTCCGCTCAGAACAAAGACGACCTGGTCCGCTCGCTTGAGCGCAGGGCCTACAAGCCGATCGCGGTCGACAGCCTGATCTGGCTGAGAAAGCGACTGCTTCAGCTGGAAACAGAGATGCGCTGGGAGGATCGTCTCAGCCTGTTCGAAGAGTTCTTTCCGAACGACGCCATGGTGGGCAGGACATGACGCCGTCGCTCGCGTTCATGCTGGGCGAGCTGGAGATCGGAAACCTCACGGCGGGCTTCCTGGTTGTGGTGGCCTTGGTCTTCGTCGGCAGCTTCGCGGTGGTGTCGTTGCAGACCGGTGAGCTGATCAAACCGGAGAAAAAGGACTGACGGCGACCGGCTGCATCAGGGTCCGGTCAGAAGGCGGCGAGCAGCTGGGTCATGGCGGCGGCTGAACCGATGCCACCGAAGAACAGAACGAGGGGCAGCAGCACGGGCCAGCTGGATGTGGAATCGGAGTTCATCAGGTGTCTGTGCTGGTGGTCTGCTGCTGACTGCGCGGACAGGTGGTGGTTTCCGCTGCGGCCATGTTGGCGAAGGCGGCGAGCACCATCACGGCGATGACAACGGTGCCGCCCGCAAAGGCGATGAGTGGACTTCGGTTCACTGGCCTGAGCTGATGGGTTGGTGAAACTAACCAGCTGAACCGATGTGTGGCCGTTGCCACCAAGGGCTCATGACGAACAGCTGTAGTGGGAAATCCCTCCGGCGCTGAAGAACTGACGTGGTCTGAGCTGGTCGTATCCGGCGGCCAGATCGGCGGTTGGGGTGTCGTACGGGGTTCTGAACAGGGTCTGCAGTTCCTGGATCAGGCCGTTGTCACCCAGTTCTGCCTGTTGATAGGCGGGGGCGATCAGCCATTCCCGCCAGGTGATGGCGGGGTTGACCCGTTGCATGGCTGCCGATGTCGCCTCGAACGAGCCGTTGGTTGTGATCAGGGCACGCCAGCGTTGCAGCCAGAGCAACCACTGGGCGTTCAGCTCCTCGGAACAGGGCAGATAGAAGCCTGCGTGAAGCTCCGACGGATGCTCGGGGATGGCGCAGAGCAGGCGGAAGACCCGGGTGTAATCAGCTCTGGAGGCCACCAGCAGCTGCAGCAGTTCGCTGATCAGGGCTTCGTCGTAGGCGGCCAGCCCGAGCTTGCGGGCCCACATGTTCTCGAGCTGCTGCTGCATTGCCGCGGCGAAGCCTCCCTGCAGTTGATCCAACTGCTCCTGGGCGTCGCTGTCGTCCTCCATCAGGGTGCGCAGGGATTTCCAGAACATGCGGTAGTTGGCTTCCGCCGCCATCGGCTGGTTGAAGAAGGAGAAGTGGGCTCCTCCGCCTGTCCATGGCTGGAAGCGGGGATCGAACAGTTCGCAGAAGCCGAAGGGGCCGTAGTCGAGGGTGTAGCCGCCGGCGGCACAGTTATCGCTGTTGAAATTTCCCTGGCAGTAACCGACACGCATCCAGTCGGCGACGAGTGCCGTCAGCCGGCCGCGGAACAGGCGGGCCAGCTCCAGCACCTGCTCACGGAAGGACAGGTCGGGATCGATCTCCGGACGGTAGTTGCGGTCGATCAGGTGCTGCACGATCAGCTGCAGCTCATGGCGCGCTTCAGGGTGGGCGTTCTCGCGGGCGCGGCGGGCGAACAGTTCGATCTGCCCGACGCGCAGGAAGGAGGGGGCGACGCGGGTGCTGATCGCCGCCGGGTTGTCCACCATCACGTCCGGATCAAGGGAGCGTGAGTGCTCTGAATACCAGGGCCGCCGCACGGTCTCATCGCGCGACATGTACAGCGTGAGCGAGCGGGAGGTGGGAATGCCGAGGGCATGCATGAACTCCTGGGCGAGGAATTCGCGCACGCTGGAACGCAGCACGGCGCGGCCATCAGCCCCGCGGCAGTAGGGGGTCGGACCGCCGCCCTTGAGCTGCATCTCCCAGCGTCTGCCTTCAAAGACGCCTTCGACGATCGACATCGCCCGTCCATCGCCGTAGCCGTTGCCGGTGCCGAAAGGACACTGCTGGATGTATTCGGTGCCGTAGATCGACAGGGCATAGCCGGTGGCCCAGCCCCAGGGATGCATCGGGGGGGTGGCCACCGATGCATCACCGGAGAAGAGGCGGGTGAAATCGGGGTCGTGGGCGAGCGCATCGTCCAGGCCCAGCTCGGCGAACAGGGTGCTGCTGTGGGCGACGTAGTCCGGATTGGGAATCGGTGTGGGCGTCACCGGCACGTAATGGCCGGACATCACCGGCCTTGGCCGGTGATCGTTGCCATCAACCGTGGCGTCCGGATCCGGCCGGAGAGCCTCCAGCAGCGAATAGTCGACCCGCGCGGCGAACTCCTGGAAGCTGTTCGCTGTGGTGGGCATGGGGTCGGATCAGGTCTCTGCCGATGCTATGGAGCCGCTCCTGCGCGGATCAGAGATCCGGCACCGAGGTTTCCGCCCGCAACGTGCACCAGGGTTCCAGATCCGTCGCCTTCCCGCAGCGGGGGCAGCTCCGTCCCCTGGCCTGCACCTTGGCGAAGGGGATCCAACGGGAGTTGTCGCGGCCCTCGTAACCGCAGTGCCTGCAGTGGATTCGATATTCAGCCATCGTTCAGTCCGATGAGCCTTCCAGGCGCTTCACGGCCTCATGGGCCCGTCGCCATCCCTTCACCTTGAAACAGCTGGAGTGATGGCAGACCAGGTACTGACCGTTGCCGACGGCATCGATGGTGGAACCGCGCGAGTTGGCAAAGATGCGGCTTCTGAAGTCCATGGCGTCTCCCCTGCCCTGGATTCACTGTTGTGGGGCGGCTTCCCATCGGCAACCCGTGTAAAGGCGCATTGCCCAGAAGACGACAGACAACGAAGCTGGAAACGGCGTGCTCAGTTCGATCTCAGCTCTCGCTGCACATGTGGTGCTAACTGAGTATTTAAGCCTGAGAATTTCCTCCTAAGTAATTTACTCTGCGCAATGGTTTTCTTGACCTGAACTGAATGCTGCTTGTAAGTGTGTTGAACTTGCGAGGCTCACATGTATTCGCTCAGACGAGAACACAACCATGAATCCATCACTGAACGATGGCAAGCCCTGGATGAGTACTTCGTTTGCATCACTGAATGCGACATCAATGATCAGGTCTGTGTCACCACCTGCCTGACAAAGCATCTCAAGATCGACGACGGGTCCGATCTCTCGATGGCCTCCTGAGCCGATTCACTCCGATGCACCAGCGTCTGCGGCTGGACGGGCACGGCCCGTTACTGGGGTGTGGTGGTGAGCTGAGCGGTCGATCCAGCCCCTAGAGCTGGTCTCCGTTGTTGCGCAGAGCGCACTGCGGCTGCTTGCTGCCGTACTGCCATGGTCGGCGCATGGCCCAGTACTCATCCACCAGGCCGAGCAGGTAGGTGCCGATGCGCTGGAGCCAGGAGTGTTGCTTCATCCCTTCAACATGCCAAGGGATCGTCTCAACGGCCATGGTTCTCCAGCGGCCTGACCTTGTTCAGGAGCCCAGCAGAGCGGTGCATTCCAGCCGTTCCTGGCTGGCGTCCCGCCGTTTCAGCCTCAGGCTGATCAGCCGTGCGAGATACAGAGCATCGTCTTTCACGCCGCAGAACCGTCCGGACCCCCAGGTGTGCAGCCAAGGCAGGCCGAGGAAATACAGGCCGTTGCTCTGGGTGACGCCACGATCGTGGGCGGGTTGTCCGGAACCATCGAACACCGGTACATCGATCCAGCTGAAATCACTGCGGTAGCCCGTGCACCAGATCACTGCCGCCAGCGGTTCACCGGTGAGATCAAGACCCGGATCCTGCCCATCCGGTGGCTGCCAGCAGGGGGAGTAAGGAGCCTCCGAGGGGGCCTCGATGCCCTGCTTCTCGATCCAGCTGTCGATGCTGCTGCGGATCCGGCAGTACACCGCATCGGCCTGATCAAGATTGCGGCTGAGGTCGTCGGCGAACCGGATCCGGTCGCTGCTGATCATCGCGAGGCGACCGTGCAGATGCAGTCCTTCGATCGCACGCCTCCGCAGATCGATTTCCCTGCCGCCATCCCGGCCCGTGAGGTAGTGGTTGGTTTTGGCACGCACGCTGCGTGGATCGTCGTGCTCGCTGATCGGCATGGCGTAGTAACCCATGCGATCCAGCCAGTCCACCACGTCCCGTCCCCGGTACATCCGTGGCGAGCGGGGGGCGCTGCCCACGCTCAGGTGCACCGTCCGTCCGGTCAGAAACAGGTCTTCAGCAATCTGACTGCCGGACTGGCCGCTGCCGACCACCAGCACAGGGCCTTCCGGCAGGGATCCGGCATTGCGGTAATCGCGGGCATCGAGCTGCAGCACGGAGGTCGGTAGCCGTTCCGCCAGTGGATGCCTGCGTGGTGTGTGATAGCCACCGGTGGCCACCACCACCTGCTGCGCTCTCACCTCGCCTTCGCTGGTGAGCAGGCGGTAGCCGCTGCCGGTCTGCGAAAGCCGCTGCACGGCCACACCCTCGTGCACATCAGCCCCGACGTGCTGGGCGAAACGGCGCAGGAAGGCCACGATCTCCGCCTTGGCCATGAATCCCTGAGGCTGGTCGCCGTCGTAGGGGAAATCAGGCAGCTGGCACTGCCAGTTGGGAGTCACCAGGCAGAAGGAATCCCAGCGTTGTTGATCCCAGGCGTGTCCGATCCGGTTCTTCTCAAGCACCAGAGGACGGATTCCGTGCTGCTGAAGTGCCTGGCTCACGGAAAGACCGGCCTGTCCGGCCCCGATCACCACAACCTGATGGAGATCGGAGTGATGCGCGCTGTTGAGCATGCTTCAGCACACAACTTGGCATTGCAATGATTCAGGAAAATCATTTTCATTTGTGTATTGAAAGGCACAATTAGTTGAAGCGATTTCTCGCGCATTGGTGCTGTATTTGGTTGCAAATGGAACACTTTTCGTTGATGCCAGGGTGCACGCTTCTGTTCATCAACGTTTCTTCACATGCCTGCAGTCGACCGCCCCGCCAATCAGCCGGGGGATTTTCTCGTTGACTACGAGGAAAAAGTTTTTCCTGACGTCAAGGCTGAGCCGGGTGAAAAGGCTCTGGTCACATTCCATACCGTTGCCTTCGAAGGATCCATCGGTCTGGTGAACCTTCTGCAGGCCAGTCGTCTGATCAACAAAGGCTTCGAAACCTCAGTGCTGCTCTACGGTCCTGGCGTCACTCTCGGGGTGATGCGGGGTTTCCCGAAGCTTGGTGATGCCGCCTTTGACGGCCATCTCAACTTCAATGCACGCCTTCAGAAATTCATGGATCAGGGCGGAAAGGTCTACGCCTGCCGCTTCGCACTTCAGGCGCTTTACGGCCATGGTGAGAAGGCCCTGATGCCAGGGATCACGCCGGTCAATCCTCTCGATGTGCTCGACATCGTGCTGATGCACCGCAAGGAAGGCGCCTTCATCCTCGACACCTGGACGCTCTGAGCCGGAGCTGATCCCTGTCATGGTGACCACTGTCAAAGTTGCCGCCGCTCAGATCCGTCCAGTGCTGTTCAGCCTCGACGGATCTCTGCAGAACGTGCTCAAGGCCATGGCCGATGCGGCGGCCGAGGGTGTGGAGCTGATCGTCTTTCCGGAGACATTTCTTCCCTACTACCCCTATTTCTCCTTCGTCGAACCACCGGTTCGCATGGGTCGCCCCCACCTGGCTCTTTACGACCAGGCGGTCGTCGTGCCGGGTCCTGTCACCGATGCAGTCGCGGCCGCTGCCCGTCAGCACGGCATGCAGGTGCTTCTCGGAGTGAACGAACGCGATGGAGGCACGCTCTACAACACGCAGCTGCTGTTCAACAGCTGCGGCGAGATCGTTCTCAAGCGACGCAAGATCACACCCACGTATCACGAACGGATGGTCTGGGGGCAGGGCGACGGTGCCGGGTTGAAGGTGGTGCCCACCCCCCTCGGCCGCATCGGTGCGCTGGCCTGCTGGGAGCACTACAACCCCCTGGCCCGTTACGCCCTGATGGCTCAGGGCGAGGAGATTCACTGCGCCCAGTTCCCCGGTTCACTCGTCGGTCCGATCTTCACCGAACAGACCGCGGTGACCATGCGACACCACGCCCTGGAGGCCGGCTGCTTCGTGATCTGCTCCACCGGGTGGCTGGACCCCGAGGATTTCGCGTCGATCACGCCGGATACGTCGCTGCACAAGGCCTTTCAGGGGGGCTGTCATACCGCGGTGATCAGTCCGGAGGGGCGTTACCTGGCCGGACCACTGCCCGATGGCGAGGGCCTGGCCATCGCAGAACTGGATCTGGCTCTGATCACCAAGCGCAAACGGATGATGGACAGCGTCGGCCACTACAGCCGGCCGGAACTGCTCTCGCTGCGCATCAACCGCACTCCGGCCCTGACCATGGACGACATGCCGGTCGAGCCGACCGCTTTCAGCGAGGAGCTCGACCATGTCTGATCTGGGTCGCCTCGTCACGGAACTGCAGGTGAAGGGTCTGCGGGCAGAGCCGTTGAACGGCAATCAGGGGCGTCGGGGTGGAGCCGGCCCCTCGGATCACCGCGCTCTCGAGATCGGTGGCCGCACGGTGATGGTGCCTGTGTACAACAACGCCTCCGAGGCGTCGCCGTATCATCTCGACGCTTCCCCGGACGGTGTCGCCCTCAGCGGTCCGGGCGATGCCTCCCTGGCCCAGGTCGCCGCCACCGATGAACCGGCGTTCTACGGGCTCAGCACCGCGGATGGCATCCCCTACCGCTCGATCGCCCTGCTGCACAGCCGGGATGTGCTCGCCACAACGCTGCTGCAGACCTGCATCCGCTTCCGCGATCGCTCGCAGTCCTGCCAGTTCTGCGCGATTGAGCAGTCGTTGGAGGACGACGCGACGCTGGTCCGCAAGACCCCCGAGCAGGTGGCCGAAGTGGCCGAGGCGGCGGTGCGTCTCGATGGCGTCAGCCAGCTGGTGATGACCACCGGCACGCCCAACGCCGATGACCGTGGTGCCCGGCTGATGGCGGAGACGGCGGCCGCGGTGAAGCGCCGGGTCGATCTGCCCATTCAGGGTCAGTGCGAGCCCCCCGATGATCCGATCTGGTATCGGCGGATGAAGCAGGCCGGCATCGACAGCCTCGGCATGCATCTGGAGGTTGTGGAGGCGGACGTGCGTCGCCGCATCCTGCCCGGCAAGTCCGAGATCAGCCTGGAGCGTTACTACGAGGCGTTCGCCGATGCCGTCGCCGTCTTCGGTCGCGGTCAGGTGTCCACATATCTTCTGGCGGGCCTTGGAGACAGTCGGGACGCCTTGATCGACTGCAGTCGCCGCTTGATCGAGCTGGGTGTCTATCCCTTCGTCGTTCCCTTCGTGCCCATCTCCGGAACGCCCCTGGAGCATCACCCCGCTCCGGACACCGGCTTCATGGTGGATGTCTACCAGGCCGTCGCCGACCTGCTGCGGAAGGGGGATCTGCGTTCGGAGCAGATGGCCGCTGGATGTGCGAAGTGCGGTGCCTGTTCGGCTCTGTCGTTGTTCGAGCAGGCGGGCTGATCATCATGTTGTGTCTTGATCCCAGCAGTGGAGGCATCGGCAGGAGCGTGAGCTCGGCCCCGCGACTGTTCACGCCGTCGGTGCGTGCCGGAATCGGCGTTGATGCCGACGATTTCCAGTTGTCTCCGACGGCCTGCTCGGATCGGTTCTCGTTCCATCTGCTGCGTGCTGACTCCAACCTGATCCGCGGTTACTGGCGCTTGCGGCGCAGCATCTTCTGCCGTGAGCAGAACGTGTTCGAACGCTCCGATCGCGATGAACTCGATGCTGTGGCCTGGCCGATCGCGGCCCTGCAGCACGGTCCTCCCTCCCCGGATGCGGATGACGATGTTGATGTGGTGGGTGTGGTCCGGATCGTCGAGACCGAACCGCGCCTCTGGTACGGCGGCCGGCTTGGTGTGCACAGTTCCTTCCGCCGCCACAATCAGATCGGCAAGGGCCTGATCTGGAAAGCGGTCACCACGGCGAACGGCTGGGGATGCGACCGGTTTCTGGCCACGGTGCAGCTGCAGAACGTGCGCTTCTTCAAGCGATTGCACTGGACGTCGATCGAGGAGCTGGAGATCCGTGGCATCCGCCATCACCTGATGCAGGCGGACCTCAGCTACTACGTTCCGGCCAAACAGCAGCGACCGTCCCTGCAGCTGGCCGCATGAGCCTGGTGTCGCTGGCGGAAGAGCTGCGTCGTCAGAGCGGTCTGCTCGCCAAGCGGGACATCCGCCCGGCGGCTTCGGTGTTCAACCACGTGCCGTTTCCCCATCTCGGCAAGCCGGGCCGGTTGGGCGACGATGCCGCCCTGTTGCCGGCTCAGAGCGGGCAGCTGTTGATGGCCTGCGAGGGCATGCATCCCGCTCTGGTGGTCGAGGATCCCTGGTTTGCGGGCTGGAGCGGCGTGCTGGTGAACCTCAGCGACATCGCTGCGATGGGAGGGCGACCGCTGGCTGTGGTGAACAGCGTCTGGACCGCGGGGCCCGATTCGCTGCAGCGTCTGCTGGAGGGGATGAGCAGCGCCTGTGACCGCTTCGCGGTGCCGATGGTCGGTGGCCATTCCAATCAGCAGAGCCCCTACGAAGCGCTGTCGGTCGCGGTGCTCGGTGTGGCGGAGGGGCCTGTGCTGTCGGCCCGGTCGGCGTCAGCCGGGGATGAACTCTGGCTGCTGGTGAACCGGAGCGGTCGCTTCTATCGGCACTACCCCTTCTGGGATGCCGCCACGGCGGCGAGCCCCGGTCTGCTCCGCTCTCATCTCAGCCTGCTTCCGGCGCTCGCGGCCGATGGCATCGTTCATGCCGCCAAGGACATCAGCATGGGCGGACTCTGCGGCACGGCGGTGATGTTCGCGGAATCCTGCGGTTCTCCCATCACCCTGGAGCTCGATGCGATCGAGCGACCTGATCAGGTGGATGAACAGGCCTGGCTCCGCTGCTTCCCCAGTTTCGGATATCTGCTGGCGGTGCGTCCGTCGATGACCGGCAGGTTGCAACGGATGCTGCAGGGGGATCCGCACCTGATCTGCTGCCGGATCGGATCCTTCGGCAGCGGCCCCTGTCGGGTTGCGTTGCAGCGTGAAGGTGATCAGGAACTTCTGTGGGATGGCAGCGAAGGGCTGACTGGCTTCGGCTGTGACTGATGAGACAGCAGCGGCGGATTTGCGTGATGCAGGATCCTTTCGGTCAGGCCTGATGAATGCCCGAAGTCCGTTTTGAGCTGGAATGGCCTGATGGTCAATCCAGCACGTTGTATTCACCTTCCACGGTGATCCTGCAGTACCTGAAAGCCGGTGATTCCTTCCGGGTTTCTGAATTCGAATCGCTGGGCGTCAAGGCCCTGCGGGCCGCATCCGAGCGGGTTCGAGCCCGTTATGGATTCGCCTGTACACGAACGGATGAGGAGGAATCTCAGCTGCTTCAGTGGGTTGCCCGCTACAGCCCTGATGCCAGCGTGCGTGTGATCAGCCAGCTGCCCTGACTTTTTTTAATCCCATGACTGGAAAACCACCGTTTCCACCGTTCACGCTGGAAACCGCTCAGCAGAAAGCCAGGATGGCGGAAAATGCCTGGAACACCAAAGATCCAGAGAAGGTTTCGCTGGCCTACACCGAAGACAGTTTCTGGCGCAATCGCAGCGAATTCATCCACGGCCGGGATCAGATCCTTGCTTTTCTGAAGCGCAAATGGTCTCAGGAACTTGATTACAAGTTGATCAAGGAGGTGTGGGCCTATGCCGGCAACAGAATCGCTGTTCGATTCCAATACGAATGGCATGACGATTCCGGACATTTCTTCCGGTCCCATGGCAACGAAAACTGGGAGTTTTCGGAGACCGGTCTGATGCGGCGCCGTGAGGCAAGCATCAACGATGTGTCGATCAAACCGGAGGATCGCCGATTCACCTGGGGTGATGGACCCCGGCCGGATGACTTCCCCGGTCTGACCGAACTGGGCCTCTGAGTGTGAATTTTCAGCGTCACCCGCTGCCCCAGGCGATTGATTCCATCGCTCACCTGCGGCTGTTCGTTGAACATCACGTTTTCGCGGTGTGGGATTTCATGCTGCTGCTCAAGGCTCTGCAGCAGCATCTCGCTCCATCCGGTGCGCCCTGGGCTCCGCCGCCGCACCCCAGGATTGCCGGGCTGATCAACAGCCTCGTGGCCGAGGAGGAGTGCGATTGCCTGCCGGATCATCTCGGCGGCCCGTTGCATCTCAGCCACTTCGCCATCTACCGGCGGGCGATGGAGGAAATCGACGCCGACACCAGCGTGATTGATGCCGTTCTCGTTCAGGCGATGGCCGGAGATCTGCACGGTTCCGTGTGTCACCCCTCGATTCCGGATGCGGCACGCCGATTCCTGCGCACCACCCAGGACCTGATCCGTGCGGGCGAGGTGGATGCCCTCGCTGCGGCCTTCACCTACGGCCGGGAGCTGATCGTGCCTGATCTGTTCCGTTCGCTGCTGGCGCGTCTGCGTCTGATCAATCTCCCCTGCCCAACTCTGTGCTGGTACCTCGAGCGCCACATCGAGCTGGATGGAGACATCCATGGCCCCCTGGCCGAGCAGATGGTTGAGGCACTCATCGGTTGCGATCCCATGGCACGCGATCGGGTGGAGCGGGTGCGATCACGGGTGATCGGCGATCGGCACTGTTTCTGGGACGCTGTGCAGGCTCAGCTGGCGAATCCCGTCGCCGTCTGATCTGATTCAGGCCCGGCCACCGCGGGGCGTCTGGCGGAGCAGCCTTTCCCAGTGGCGTTGCCAGCTCTGTTCATCACCGATGCCGGCGAGCAGCTCCACCTCACCGGGGGAGTGCTGCAGGCGGAGTTTCCACGCACTGATGTCGTCGGCCTGATTGATCCAGAGCCGCAGCACATCCTGATGAATTCTGTCTGCATCCCATTGGTGCTGGAGTGCCACCTCCTGTGACCAGATCACCAGATCATCCAGATTGAGTGGTCGGAAGCCCATCAGATTGAGCCCGGTGAGCTGCTCAAGCTCAAACCGGCGCAGAACATCTCCCAGCCCGAAGAAGTGAAGCAGGATCATGCATCTTGTCACTCGTTCCGTTCGAACGTACGGGTTTTTTCTCTGGGAAAAGGTTCGTGTTGATGATCTTTACTCACTCTTGATTGCGCCCTCTCGTCATCACTTCCAACTGGCACTCTCATCCTCAGAGTGCTAACTGTTCGCTGCTTGTTCCGGTCAGGGGATGGCCAGGGCGGTTCCCTCGCGGCGCGGGTCGGCAGCCCCCTGCCAGCGGCCGTCGATCCACTGCAGCAGGGCGGTGCCGCTGCCGAGGCGTTGCCGTCGCATCGGTTGATCGTTCAGCACCAGTTGATCGGTGGCGACCGGCCAGGGCAGGGGCGGATCCTTCTCCACCGCCAACCCCGAGCTGCGCATCGAGAGATGCGGCAGTCCCACGGCCCGCGCCGGTGGCTCCTGCCACACCAGTGAGGCCAGCAGCACCCGGCTGAGCACGTGGGGGATGCTGCGTCCTCCCGGGCTGCCGACCGACAGCACCGGTTTGCCGTGGCGGAACACGATCATCGGGGCCATCGACGACACCGGGCGGCGCCCGGGCCGGCGGCGGTTCGCCACCGGGCGGCCGTTGATCGCGGGTTGAAAGGAGAAGTCGGTGAGCTGGTTGTTCAGCACCATCCCCGCCACCAGATGGCGGCTGCCGAACACGGTCTCCACCGAGCTGGTGTAGGAGGCGAGGTTGCCCCGGGCATCCACGATCGCCAGATGGGTGGTGCCCTGTTCGCGGCCCTGATCCGGCAGCGCGAAGGGATAACGCGCCATGCCCGGCGGCAGTCCCGGGGCCGGACGCTGGGCTGGGGAGGCCTGCATCGCTGCGCTGCGGGCCTGGATGTAACGCGGATTCAGCAGCGCCCCGGTGGGGATGGCGCCATCGATCGGATCGTGCACCCAGTAGAGGCGATCGGCATCGGCCCAGGCCTGGGCTCGCGCCAGCTGCCGCCAGGTGTGGGGATCGGATGCATCGGTCAGCTCCTTGCCCCGCTCCAGCAGCGCCAGGGTCTGCAGCACCGCCAGCCCACCACTGCTGGGTGGCGGCATGGTGCACAGCCGGTGGTTCCACTGCTGCCTGCAGAGGGGTTGGCGGCGTACCACCGCATAGGAGCTGAGGTCGGCAGCAGTCCAGCCGCGGAAGCCGGGCTGCAGGGTCTGCAGGGCAGCCATCCCCGCCAGGATCCGCTCCGCCAGAGCCCCGTCGTAAAACGAGGGGCCACCGTCGTTGGCCAGCAGCTCCAGGCTGCGCGCCAGGGCCGGGTTGCGGAACAGCTGGTCGGCGGGAGGGGGCTGGCCGCCGGGCAGGTAGAGCGCCTGGAAGGCGGGGCTGTGGTCCACGCCGATGCGTTGGGCGATGCCGAGCGAGCGGCGCAGGCGCGGGCTGGGGCGGAAGCCATCGCGGGCCAGGCGGATGGCCGGTTTCAGCGTGGTGGCCCAGGGCAGGCGGCCGTGCTGCTGATGGGCCTCCCAGAGCAGAGCCACGGTGCCGGGCACACCGATGGCCTCAAGGCGGCTGGTGGCTTGCCGCCAGGGCAGCGGTTCGCCGGAGGGCTGCAGCAGATCGCCCGGTCGGCTGCGCTGCGGGGCGATCTCGCGGCCATCGAGCACTTCCAGCTGCTGCTGCCGGGCATCCCAGTGCAGCAGAAAACCACCGCCCGCCAGGCCGGAGCTCTGGGGTTCCACCACCGCCAGCACCGCCTGGGCGGTGACCAGGGCATCCACCGCGGAACCGCCGGCATTGAGAACTGCCAGGGCGGCCCGGCTGGCGCGGGGATTGGCGGTGACCACCACGGCCGAGCCGACGGCGGTGGAGATGGCGGCACCACCGGGATCGGATGATTCCGGATCGTCGCGGCTCACCGGTGCTGCGCCAACGGCGGTGCTGCTGATGCAGAGGCTGAGGATCAGCAGCAGGGCGCGGAGCATCAAGGTGGTGCTGGATCAACCCTGCCTAGCTTGTGCGCCTCGACCGGCGGCAGGGCTGAATGATGGCGGTGCAACACCGATCAACGGCCGGCCCTTCGCAGGTGGTGGTGATCGGAGCCGGCTGGGGTGGCTGGGGTGCGGCCAAGGCCCTCTGCCAGGCCGGTGTGCGGGTCACGCTCGTGGATGGGCTGGCGGATCCCACCGGCAGCACGCCGCTGACCACCGCCAGCGGCAAACCGTTTGAAGCCGGCACCCGCGGCTTCTGGCGGGATTACCCCAACATCAATGCGCTCACCGATGAACTCGGACTGAGCAACGTGTTCACCGACTTCACCAGCAGTGCCTTCTGGTCGCCCCAGGGGCTGGAGGCCACAGCACCGGTGTTCGGTGATGGGCTGCAGCTGCCCAGTCCGCTGGGGCAGGCGTTCGCCACGATCAGCAACTTCAAGCGACTGCCGGTTGCCGATCGGCTCAGCATCGCCGGGCTGCTGGTGGCGATGCTCGATCTGAACCGCAGCCCTGCGGTGTACGCGCGCTACGACGCTCTCGATGCGCTCAGCCTGTTCCGGCAGCTGCAGATCAGCGAGCGGATGATCGATGAGTTCCTGCGGCCGATCCTGCTGGTGGGCCTGTTCAAGCCCCCGGAGGAGCTGTCGGCGGCGGTGACGATGGAGCTCCTCTACTACTACGCGCTGGCCCATCAGGATTCCTTTGATGTGCGCTGGATCAGGAGCCGGAGCATCGGCGAGCAACTGCTCGCGCCGTTGAGCCAGCGGCTGGGCCGCGAGCATCAGCTGCAGGTGCTGGGGGGCACCCTGGCGGCTCGTTTGAACGTCTCCCCAGAGAACGGGGCGATCGAATCGGTGCAGACGCGATCGCTGGCCACGGGCGAGACGGGGTTGATCGACGACGTGGATGCCGTGGTGCTGGCGGTGGGGGCCCGAGGGCTGGGATCGCTGATGGCGGCATCACCGCAGTGCGCCGCTCTGGCACCGGAACTGCTGCGGGCCGGCGAGCTCGGCGCGATCGATGTGGTGTCGGTGCGGCTGTGGCTGGATCGCACGGTTGCCGTTGCCGATCCCGCCAATGTGTTCTCGCGGTTCGAGGCTCTGCGCGGTGCCGGGGGCACCTTCTTCATGCTGGATCAGCTGCAGGGCGAAACGCTGCAGGAGCTCTGGGGCAATCAACCGGTGCAGGGGTCGGTGATCGCCAGCGACTTCTACAACGCCAGCGCCATTGCGGAGTTGAGCGATCAGGCAATCGTCGACTGCCTGATGCAGGAACTGCTGCCCCTGGCGCAGCCGGCCTTCCGGGAGGCGCAGGTGGTGGATCAGGAGGTGCGGCGTTATCCGGGATCGGTGTCGTTGTTCTCGCCGGGCAGCTTTCAGCAACGCCCGCCGCTGGAGACCTCCATGGCGACGGTGGTGTGTGCCGGCGACTGGGTGCGCATGGGGGAGCGGGAGCACGGCGCCAAGGGCCTCTGCCAGGAACGGGCCTATGTGTGCGGCCTGGAGGCGGCCAATTCGCTGCTGCGGCGCGGGGTTGTGCGCGGAACGGGCTCCGGCGAACACCGGGTGATTCCGATCCGCCCGGATGAACCGCAGGTGGTGCTCGGCCGGGCCCTCAACAAGCTGGTGATGGATCCTCTCGAGGCGGTGGGTCTGCGCTGGCCCTGGCTGGCGGGGTCCGGATGAGCCGGCGAGTACCGGTTGTCGGTTTCAGGCGTTTTTGCTGAGTGCCATTCATGCATCTCTCGCTAGCGTCGATTCAGTGAAGGGTTGTGAGTGATGCAGATATTGGAGATGGTCACGCTTGTTCTGGTGGACCTCGCGCTGATGGTTTATCTGGTTGAAAAGGGATCGGGTTTTGTGCGGGAGCGCCGCAAGATCACGCGTCTTGTGAATCGTCATCCCGAGATGAGAGGTGTCCATCCGGAACAAGACGATCTGTTCGTGTTTGAAAGCGACGATTGCCTGAAGGATTTTGTTCTGCAGAACAATGAGCCTGGAATGGATGAACCGTTCTACGTTCCAGACGACGAGCTGGATCAAGACTGAGTTAGCGTTCGCCCCCACAAGTGCCACGGCAGTAACCCCAGCCGATGAATCGCCAACGTTTCAGAGGCTTGTACCTTCAGAACACGGGCCATCCGCTGTGCTTTTCGTTCGTCACGTATACGCCGCAGACCAGAGACCAGATGGTGTCCTGCGGTGATCTGAGCGCGGACGATGAGTATTTCAGCCCGGTGGTGTTTGATTTTCTGCTGTTCGTTTCCGAGGGCATTCTTGGTTGCCCGCCTGATGCGTCTTTCCCGTTTGGTTATGACGATTTGGCCATTGCCGCGTCACGAATCCGGGGAACCGGCGTGCAGCATGAGTATCTGATCGCTGTGAATCAGGTTGCGTGGAACGACGACAAGCAATCCGTTCTTGATCGGCTGAGAGAGATCCTGTCGAGAGCGTCGTGGGATGGGGCTCGCCTGAGCCGGCGTGATGATCCTCAATGACATCGTGGATTCACCCCTGCGTGATCCCCTTGGCCAGCCCAGCTGATCCTGATGTGAACCTCAAGCGGGCCCTGGAGCAGCTGGGCCAGAACGAAGCGGCGGTGGCCGAGGCGATCAACGAAGCCCGGGCTGAACAGTCCCGCACGCGAGCCGCCGGTCTCCGGCCCGGAGTTGCTCGCGCGCATCGATGAACTGGCAGACCAGCGCTCACTCGACAGCCAGGACGCCGCATTGCTCTGCCATTGGCCCGATGCCGCCTCGATCGGCCAGGCCTGGTTCGCGCTCAAGCACCCCGGCCAGAGCGTGCCCAGCCCGATGCTGGTGCTCGATGCCTATCTGGTGGGGGCGCCGCCGTTTCTGAGCAAGGCCCAGCGTGATCAGGTGAGCGACTGGTACCGCAGCAAGGTGTCGGCCAATGCCGAGTACACCGCTGCGGTGACCGGTGCGGCCAAGGCCTTTGTGCTGATCGGTGATCTCAACGCCAGTGCCGCCGGCATGGCCTGGCAGACGATCATTCCCGATCTGCTCGCGCAGGGCCACGATCTGGGGTTCAACGTCACCAAGGAACAGGTGACGGCGGCGGCAGCCCGTTGGATCGTGGCGGTGGCCGACACGTTCACGCCGCCATCGCTGGACTGAGGATGCCGAGTCGATGCTTCACGACGTGCCTGCGCTGGCCCAGGGGTTGATCAGCGGCAGGCCAAGGGCGTCGAAGTCAGCGGTGTTGCGTGTGGCCAGCTGTCCGTCATGGGCGAGAGCCGTGGCGGCGATCACAGCGTCGGCGGTGCTGATCGGGCGTGCCATGCGCTCGCGATGGCTCACCAGGGCTGCATACCAGTGCGCTGCTGCGCTGTTGAACGGAAGCACTGGGAGCTGGAGTACCTCAGCAACGAGGCTGCTCCAGCTCCGCTGGAGTTGCTGCTTGCGCTGGGAGTCGGGCAGGCGGGCGATGCCGTGCAGGATTTCGGCCTCATTCATGGCTGTGATGGCGACGGCTTCGGCACTGAGTTGATCGGCCCACGCCATCACGGAGGCTGCCGGCTCTGGCTTCATCAGTTCCGAGAGCACATTGGTGTCGAGAATGATCACGGCTCAAGGCTCGGCGCTGATGGGCTGTCGTTTCGTGAGGGCAGATCCAGCTCGAGGCTCCCAAGGCTTGCGAAGTGGTTGTGGATGCGTGATCCCAACCCCTCTGTGGTTGCCGCTGGTTTCGCGGGTTCAACCACCTGGCGAAGAATCTGGCGGACCTCTTCCTCCATCGAGTGCCCGTGCTCGGCGGCGCGGCGCCGGAGTCGATCGCGCACGGCGTCGTCGAGGTTGCGGATCGTCAGGGTGGCCATGGGGCGAAGATTGCCTGCAGTGCTGTCATTGCTGTCAACGCTAGCGATGGCCATGGGGTTTGATCGGTTGCTCCCTGCCATGCCTTCATGCCCTGGCTGTCTCACTCCATCAGGTTTGCCGGCACCCAGATGGCAGCGGTGGCATCACCAAGCCCGGCGGTGCGGCCTTCGAGGTGCTCGATGCCGATCCAGGCGCAGATCAGGGCATCAAGCATGTCTTCCACTGGCTTGAGCGACGAGAGCGTCGTCACCTCGGAGGGCTGGGGCAGGCTGAGAGGAATGGCGCTGATGCGCTGGCTGAGGGCCTGGTGGATGGCGGTGAACTCAGCCAGCAGACGTCTGATCCGTTCGGCCATCGATGGTTGCTCCGTTTTCCAGTACTGCGCCGATCGGCTCACTTTGTAGGGCACGCGGTAGTTGCGGTTGAGCAGCGCCAGCAGGGCCACATGGGGGTAGCACTCAATCAAAGCCGGCTCTTGGCGAGCCGTAGTTGTGGTGTGCAGGGCAACGCCGAGTTCGGCGAAGCGTTCGCGCAGGTGATCGGCGATGGTGCCAGGGCGTTCGGCTGATGGGCTGTGCACGGCGCAACCCTTCGGCCCGAAGCGGCTGGCGATGGCGGTGTCGGCGGCCCTGCGGCTGGTGATCGGTGTGGTGGCCAGGGGCATGTCGACCGACACGCAGTCCACCGGTTGCCCCGCCAGTTGGTGGCAGGCCTTCAGTAGTGCGGCGGGGTCGGGCTCACTGCCCTGCGCTTTGCGGCTCCGACCCCAGGGTTGGCCGGCGGAGAGGGCGAGAAAGGCGTTGTAGCTGGGGGCCAGGGACAGGCATCGCCAACCCTCAGCAGCCCGTTGCACCAGGGCCACACCGCTGGGATTGTGGGCCGTCCAGGCAGCGTCAATGCCCAGGACGCAGTGGCCGTTGTCTGGATCAGGTTGGTTGGCCATCCAGGGCCCAGGGATTGATGAGTGGTGAGTCGATAGCCTCTGCTCCAACACTTTGCAGCGTCCCGAGGTGGCCAGGCGCCATCACGCCTTCCTCCATGTGAAGGAATGCATGAAGTACCTATTGATTTTCGAGAGCAGAGGAGTAGAGATAAATCAGCGATACGGAGAGAGATGGTCACGATCTGTTCAGGTTTTTTTGATCTATGCATCCCACTCAATGCATTGGACAAGGCTCAGCCCAGTCAGGCTGACGAACCCAGGCAAGCAATGAAGTCTCAGCACGATCTGTACTGGGAGGAGCGTTGCGACAAATCACCGACTGCACCTGGATGCAAGATCTACGACGACTGAGCGCAGGACTGATTTCCGCGTTGAGACGATCGGGGTAATGCAACGGATTGCCTTCACGCCATACAACAACTTCAGGCTGATCTGACTGGGATTGTTATTGGGATTTTGTCAAGAATCTGTTTCTTGCCTGGCTTGCAATCGTACTGGAAGCCAGGAAGATCGCCTTTGCCAGGGTAAAGCAAGATGGTGCAAGGTTTTTGCTGATAACCGCATTCATTGACGTCATGACGCGTTAAGTATTCAAGCGTAAAATCCCATGAAAAACAAAATTGTCGTACTCGACACGAATGTGCTTCTCCATGACCCTGAGGCTCCACAGCGCTTTGGAGATCTGAGGGTTGTGATCCCCATGCAGGTGGTGGAAGAAATTGATCGCTTTAAAAAGATCACTCTGAAAAAGGCAGGAATGCCCGGCGGATTTCAAGGCTCCTGGATTCCTATCGCGCTCGCGGAAGCCTCGCTGATGGCGTTCCAATCCAGGGATCTGATCAGGGAATGCTGCAAGTGATTTTCTGCCAGACCCAAGCCCTCAATGAATTACCGGCAGAGTTGCAGGGTGGTGGGGGTGACAACAACATTCTCGCGGTGGCCCTGGAGCAGATGCGATGCAGCGGGCTGAAAGAGGCGCCTGAGGTCGTCTTGATCAGC